>JAJXVG010000007.1 GCA_021782315.1 Pseudomonadota bacterium
CCAGAAGATGAGGGTGCTGCGCAAGCTCTGCTATCCGATGGACGACCTCGAAGCGATGGAATTCCTGCTCGACAAGGTCAAATCGACCAAGGGCAACCAGGAATTCTTCGACGCGATGCGCCGGGGTTGACAATAAACGTTGCAAGCTCGTGAATATTCAACGATAATCACGAGCTTCCCAGATCGGCCACATCCGCCGGTCGCTCGTTTAAAGGACAAAAGATGAAAGCCGATATCCACCCGAATTACAAAGAAGTGCAAGTGACCTGCTCCTGCGGCAGCACTTTCACCACCCGCTCGACCATGAGCAAGGACAGCTTCCACGTTGAAGTCTGCGCCCTCTGCCACCCGTTCTACACGGGCAAGCAAAAGATCGTGGATACCGCCGGTCGCGTTGAACGCTTCAACCAGAAATTCGGCGCCATGCGTGGCAAGGCTGCTGCCTGATCAACTTGGATTACGGTATAAAAGGCAGCCTGTTGGCTGCCTTTTTTATTTCTGCTCGACATGCCTGACTTTCCTGCACTGATACGACGCGGCATCCGCCTTCCACCATCCGGCTGGATGCTGGCGGCCATGCTCGCCTTCTACGTGCTGGCAGGCCTTTTCGGTCGCGACCCGTGGAAGGGCGAGGACGCCATCCACATCGGCACGGCCTGGCACATGCTGCATTACGGCGACTGGCTGTCGCCCGAACTGGCCGGCCGGCCGTTCCACGAACCGCCACTCTACTACTGGAGCGCGGCGATAACCGGCAAGCTCTTCGCTTGGTTGTTGCCGGCGCACGAAGCCATCCGGATGGCCAGCGGCATCTGGGTGACCCTGGCCCTGATGGGCCTCTATTACGCCAGCCGGGAACTCTACGGCGAAGAGGATGCCGCGGCCGGCCCGCTGCTGCTTGCCGGTTGTGCCGGCCTGCTTTTCCACGCCCACGACGCCCAGCCCATGCTGGTCGCGCTTGCCGCCTACAGCGGCACCCTCGCCGCCCTCGCCGCCCTCGAGCGAAAACCCAGACTGGCCGGCATCGTCTACGGACTGTCGGTGGCCGCCTGCCTGCTCGGAACCGGCATCGCCCCCACCCTGCCGCTGCTCGCCGCCGCCCCCGTCGCCTGCTACCTGTCGCCGAATCGTCGGCAGGCGCTGCTGACGCTCTTCATCGGCCTCGCCCTGGCAACAACGCTTATCCTGCCCTGGCCGCTGCTCCTCTACAACCTTGAACCAACCCGCTTCCACGGCTGGCTGGCAACAGAGCTGGCCCCCCTGAAGACTCCCTTCTCCTTCATCGGCGGCGGCAGCTTCCTGCTCATGCTGCCATGGTTCGCCTTTCCCGCATTTCCTCTGGCCGCATGGACGCTATGGATCAGGCGCCATGCCATCAGGGCGCCGGGGCAGTTTCTGCCGCTGGCATTCCTGATCATCACCCTGCTCATGCTGGCCTGGGCCTACCGCCCCCAGCAAATACCCGCCCTGCTCCTGCTGCCGCCGTTCGCCCTGCTTGCCACTCCCGGCGCCCTGGCCTTGCGGCGAGGCGCCGCCAACGCCTTCGACTGGTTCGCCATGTCCACCTTCAGTGTTTTCGTCGGCATCGTCTGGCTGGGCTGGTCGGCGATGGTACTCGGCTGGCCGGGCAAGATGGCGGAGCGGGCATCGATCTTGCGGCCGGGATTCGTCGCCCAGTTCGATCTTCTGGCGCTAGCCATCGGTTTGCTGGCAACCGCCTGGTGGATCTGGCTGATCTTCACCGCACCGCGTTCTCCCTACCGCAGCCTGACGCACTGGACCCTCGGCTTCACCACGCTCTGGCTGCTGGCGGCAACCCTGGTCATGCCCTGGTTCGATTTCAACAAGTCCTATCGGCCGATTGCCCAGGCCATCGCCGACAAGCTCCCGGCCGACCACGGCTGCGTGGCCGAGCGCGCCCTGAACAACACCCAGCTCGCCTCGCTTTCGTATTTTGCGGCGCTCGAACCGGTCGCCGAAACATCGAAGGCAGGACTGGCTTGCAACTGGCTGCTGGTCGTCGGCGATACGCGCCGCGGGGTGGCCGCGCCCAACAGCCGGTGGACCAAGGTATGGGAAGGTAACCGCCCGGGCGACCACAAGGAGACCTTCCGTCTTTTCCGGCGCTGAGCCCCCGCAGGGGTCTTGGTGAGCAGTGGGCTCAGCAGCCGGCAAACGCGCAGTCAGCCCCTGAGGAAGTGCTCGCGGTAATACTTCAACTCATCGATGGATTCGTAGATATCGGCCAGCGCCGTGTGCTTGCTCTTTTTCTTGAAGCCTTTGTAGATTTCGGGCTGCCACCGCTTGCACAGCTCTTTCAGCGTGCTGACATCGAGATTGCGATAGTGGAAAAAGGCTTCCAGCGTCGGCATGTAGCGCGCCATGAAGCGACGATCCTGGCCAATGGAGTTGCCGCACATCGGCGAATGTCCGGCCAGCGAATATTTCTTCAGAAAGGCCAGGGCTTCGCATTCGACAGCCGCCTCGTCCATGGTCGATGCCCGGACCTTGTCGATCAGGCCGGAACGACCGTGGGTTTTCTGGTTCCAATCGTCCATACCGGCAAGAGTTTCGTCGGATTGACGCACGACCCAGGCCGGCGATTCGGCGACCATGGCCAGATTCGAATCGGTGACCACCATCGCCATTTCGATGATGCGGTCGCCATCCGGGTTCAAGCCGGTCATTTCCATGTCCAGCCAGACGAGGTTGTTTGCATTGCCTGCCATATAATTGCCCGAATCCTTGAAACCCGCGATTTTCGCACAGCTTTGGCCCGATATCCGTGACCTCCGATTTCACCCTTGTTTTTCTGAGCTTTTTCTCGCTGACCCTGCTTGTCAGGCTTTGGCTGAAGTGGCGCCACATCGCTTTTATCGCGGCCCACCGCGCCGCCGTGCCGGCCGAGTTCGCCGGCCGCATCGCGCTGCCGGCCCACCAAAAGGCGGCCGATTACACCATTGATCGCTGCCGATCGGCCGTTTGGGGTATTCTGATCGAGGCCGCGCTTCTCCTCGCCCTGACCTTGGGCGGCGGATTGACGCTGCTCCACGGGGTCTGGTCGCCCCATCTGGCCGGCCTGCCTTACGGCGTGGCGATGATCGTCAGCGTATTGGCCATTTCCGGACTGATCGACCTGCCCCTGTCGTTGTACAGACAGTTCGTCATCGAAACGCGCCACGGCTTCAATCGAATGACCCTAGGCCTGTTTTTCACCGATCTAACCAAGCAAACCCTGCTCGGGCTGGCCATCGGCGTGCCGGTCATCCTCGCCGTACTCTGGCTGATGGGCGCCATGGGGCAATACTGGTGGCTTTACGTCTGGCTGTTCTGGAGCGCCTTCAACCTGCTGATCATGTTCGTCTACCCGACCTGGATCGCACCGCTCTTCAACAAGTTCTCGCCGCTCGAGGATGGCGACATGAAATCGCGCATCGAAGCCCTGTTGATCCGCTGCGGCTTTCGTTCCTCGGGGCTGTTCGTCATGGACGGTTCGAAGCGATCGAGCCACGGCAATGCGTATTTCACCGGCTTCGGCGACAACAAGCGCATCGTCTTCTTCGACACCCTGCTGTCCCGCCTGGAGGGACCGGAGATCGAGGCAGTCCTCGCCCACGAACTCGGCCACTTCCGCAGGAAACACGTGCTCAAGCACATGGCGCTGAGTTTTGCCGGCTCGCTCGTTTTTCTCTGGCTACTTGGCCAACTGATCGAAGCACCCTGGTTCTATGCCGGCCTCGGCGTCGCAGCGCAGAGCACCGCCCTGGCGCTGATCCTCTTCTTCCTCGTCATGCCGGTATTCACCTTCCCCTTCAGCCCGCTGAGCAGCTACCTGTCACGTCGGCACGAATTCGAGGCCGATGCCTACGCGGCGGAACACGCCGAGGCCGCCGACCTCGTACAGGCACTGGTCAAGCTCTACCAGGACAATGCGTCCACCCTGACGCCTGACCCGCTACACTCGCTGTTCCACGATTCGCACCCGCCGGCCACGCAGCGTATCGCGCATCTGCAGCAACTGGGCAAACCGGCATGATGGCGATTTGCCCGCCCGTCGACGCATCAAACGATTTTCCGAAGCGGGCGAAAGACTGAGCGATGGAAGGTCGCGTCATCGCCGCCCACGGTCGCCAATACGTCGTCGAACTGGCCGATGGCCGGCGACTACCCTGTTTTCCCCGCGGCAAGAAAAGCGATATCGCCTGCGGCGATCATGTGGAGATCAAGCAGACCTCCGACGATCAGGGCGTCATCGAGGCGATCCAGCCGCGCACCAGCCTGCTCTATCGTTCCAACGAAATCCGGCAGAAGCTGATTGCCGCCAACGTCGACCAGATCGTCATCGTCGTCGCCACCGAACCGGCCTTTTCCGACGAACTGATCAGCCGCGCTCTGGTCGCAGCCGAGAGCGAGGAAATAAGCCCGCTGATCGTTCTCAACAAATGCGATCTGAGCGACAGACTGGCCGCCACCCGCGAACAGTTGGCGGTGCTGAGCGGACTGGGCTATCCGGTTCTCGAACTATCCGCCCGCCAACACGCGGAGGATCTTCGTCCCGGCCTGACCGGCCGGACCAGCGTTCTCGTCGGGCAATCCGGCATGGGCAAATCGACGCTGGTGAACGCCCTGCTGCCCGAAGCCGGGGCCGCCACCAGGGAAATATCGCTGGCGCTCGACTCGGGCAAGCACACCACGACGCACGCCACCCTCTATCATCTGGACGCCGCCAGCCACCTGATCGATTCGCCCGGCTTGCAGGAGTTCGGCCTCGGCCACCTTGACCGCCAGGAAATTGAAAGCGCCTTCCCGGAATTCCGCCCCTATCTCGGTCAGTGCCGATTCCGCGACTGCCGCCATCACCGCGAACCGGGCTGTGCGCTGCTGGCTGCGGTCGAGGCTGGAAAAATCGATAAAGGACGGTTTTCGATCTATCGCCGGATTGTCGGAACACCACGCGGTAATTGAGCTTGCTCATCGAAATGACAAGACCATCACTTTGTAACGATTTTTTAACATAGCATTTTTCCCAGCACAAGGTGATAATTCTGAGAAATTCACCACTGCTAGGCCAGAGGAGACAAACATGGGTGCAGCCCCGCCAACCATACTGATCGTGGACGACACCCCGGAAAACCTGACCGTCCTCGGCGAATTGTTGCAGCCGACCTATCGGGTCCGGGCTGCCAATTCGGGGCGTCGCGCCCTGCAGATCGCACAGGCCAGCCCGACCCCCGATCTCATTCTCCTCGACGTCATGATGCCGGAAATGGACGGCTTCGACGTGCTCGCCGAATTGCGCGCTTCACCTGTCACGCAAAACATTCCAGTCATTTTCGTCACCGCCATGGACGGCACTAAGGATGAAGAACACGGCCTGGATCAGGGCGCCGTCGACTACATCACCAAGCCGATCCGCCCCGGCATCGTGCTTGCCCGCATCCGGACCCAACTCGAACTCAAACAGTCGCGCGACCTGCTCAGCCACCAGAACGCCTATCTGGAGGAAGAGGTGGCCCGCCGCATGCGCGAGAATCAGCTGATCCAGGAGGTCAGCATTCACGCGCTGGCAAGACTGGCCGAAACGCGCGATCCGGAGACCGGCAAACATCTGCGTCGCACACAGGAATATGTCCTGACCCTGGCCCGGGGTTTGCGGCAGCACCCGCGCTTCGCCCACTACCTGGATGAGCGGACCATCAATGCCCTGGCCCAATCGGCCCCCCTGCACGATATCGGCAAGGTCGGCATCCCCGACCATATCCTCCTCAAACCCGGCAAGCTGACGCCGGAAGAGTGGGTGATCATGAAGACCCACGCCGAACTCGGCAGCAACGCCATTGCCCAGGCCGAGGCCGATGCCGAAAAACCGGTTGAATTTCTTTCCATCGCCAAGCAGATCGCCCACTCGCACCACGAAAAATGGGATGGCAGCGGCTACCCTGAGGGGCTGGCCGGCGACGCCATCCCGATTGCCGCCCGCCTGATGGCACTGGCCGACGTCTTCGACGCCCTGACCTGCAAACGCGTTTACAAGGAAGCATTTTCGTTCGAGCGCGCCTACAACATCATTGTCGAAGGCAGTGGGGCGCATTTCGACCCGGACGTGGTCGCATCCTTCGTCCGGGACTACGAAATCTTCATGTCAATTGCCAAGACCTACGCCGAATAGTCCATGCCAGGGACTTCCCAGCAAATCAAGTACAAGGAAATACGCCAAGCGATCGCCCAGGTAGTTCTTCCCTATGTCGCGCTGGCGGCACTGTGGATATTGTTATCCGACCACTTGATGGACTATCTGGTGACGGACGCGGCAACGCGCCTGACGGTCGGCATGCTCAAAGGCTGGTTTTTCATCGCCGTTACCGCCGCCCTGCTATCCCTCCTGCTCTATCGCCTGCTGCGCGTCAGCATGATGCGCCGGGGCGCCGCCGAAGATGCCTGGGCCGTCCTTGAACAGGAAAGGGCACAGTTGCGAACCCTGCTCGATACCATTCCCGACCTGATCTGGCTCAAGGATCTCGACGGCGTTTACCTGAGTTGCAATCAACGCTTCGAACAATTTTTCGGGGCAAGCGAGGCCGACATCCGGGGCAAATCCGATTTCGATTTCGTCTCGCCCGAACTTGCCGAATTCTTCCGCGCCAACGACCAAGCCGCCCTGGTGGCCGACCGGCCGCGCAGCAACGAAGAATGGGTTTCTTTCGCCAGCGATGGCCATCGCGAACTGCTGCACACCATCAAGGCGCCGATGCGCGACGGTACGGGGAAAGTGATCGGTGTCCTCGGTATCGGCCGGAATATCACGCAGAACCACGAGTTGCAGGAGCGCTTCGCCGTCGCCTTCAATGCCGGCCCTGCCGGCATTTCGCTGAGCACCGTGGAAGACGGCGTCTATCTCGACGTGAACCGGCGTTATCAGGAACTTCTCGGCTGGCAGCGGGAGGACTTGATCGGCCAACGCTCCGTCGATCGCCATTTGTGGGTCAGCGACCAGGCTCGCCATGCCTGGCGCGACCAGTTGAAGAAAACCGGCCTGCAACGGGATTATCAGACCGAATGGCGAAAAAGCGACGGGACGCCGATCCAGGTCAGCCTTTCCGCCGAAATCGTTCACCTCAGCGGCACACCTTACGTGCTGGCCTTTGTCGTCGACATTTCCGAACGCCGGCAGGCCCAGGAACAGATTCAACAACTCGAGCAACGGCTGGCCATCGCCTTCAGGGCGGCCCCGGTCGCCGCCTGCATCACCCGCTTGAGCGATGGTCTTCTGGTCGAAGCCAACGAGCGCCTGCTCGACGAATATGGCTGGCAACGAGAAGAGCTGCTCGGCAAGACCACCGTCGAGGCGGGCCTCTGGGGCAGCGCCGAAGATCGTCCGCGGATGCTCGAATTGCTGCGGCAAAACGGCCGGATCATCGACTTCCCCAGCACCGGCATCGGACACGACGGTCGGCAAAGGGAAATCAGCCTGTCGGCCGATACCGTCCAGATGGACGGCGTCCCTCATCTCGTCGTTTTCGTGGTCGATATCTCGGAACGCAGGGCAGCCGAAAGGGCGCTGGCCGAACGCGAGGAAATCTATCGCAGTATCGTCAGCAACGCCGAAGACGGTATTTGCCTGATCGATCCGGAAACCCTGGACTTCATCGAGATCAACGACGGCGCCCTGCACGGCCTGGGCTATACCCGCGAGGAATTTTCTGGAATCAGGCTGCACGACATCCAGGTGACGATGAGCGAATCCGAAGTCCGGCAAAAAATCCAGCACATCCTGACCGAGGGCCGGGCCGTCTTTGAAAACCAGCACCGCCGCAAGGACGGCAGCATCCAGAGTAACCGCGTCTCGGCCGTACAAGTCAAGGTCGGCGGCAAATGCATGTTCAGCAGCATCTGGCATGACATTACGGTAGCCAAGAAGGCAGCGGTAGAACTCGAACAGCATCGCAACCATCTGGAGGAACTGGTCGAGGCCCGCACGGCCGAATTGGAAACCGCCAAAGAGGCGGCCGAGCAAGCCAGCCGGGCAAAAAGCGCTTTCTTGGCCAACATGAGCCACGAAATACGGACGCCGATGAATGCCATCATCGGTCCCACCCACCTTGCCGAGCGCCATACCCGGGACGACGAACAACTGGTGCGCCTGAGCAAGGTGTCGGATGCAGCCCATCACCTGCTGTCGATCATCAACCAGATTCTCGACATTTCCAAGATAGAGGCCGACAAACTGGAACTTTTGCCGGTCAATTTCCTGCTTTCCCGCCTTATCGACAACACCAGCGAGTTGGTGCTCGACCGCCTGCAGTCGCGCGGCATCCGCTTTCATTGCGAAATCGACCCGGCCCTGCCCTCGGTGCTTCGCGGCGATCCCTTGCGGATAGGTCAGATTCTGCTCAATTACCTGTCAAACGCCGCCAAGTTCACCGAGAGCGGCAGTATTTCGGTCACGGTCGATCTCGTCGGGGCGGACGTCGCCAGCCTGCTCGTTCGCTTTGCCGTCACCGATACCGGCATCGGCATTGCGCCGGAGCATCAAGGCCGGCTGTTCAGCGCTTTCGAGCAGGCCGACAACTCGACCACCCGCCGCTTCGGCGGTACCGGACTCGGGCTCGCCATCGCCCAGCGCCTGGCCCGTTTGATGGGCGGCGAAACCGGACTCGTCAGCCAGCCCGGCCAAGGCAGTACATTCTGGTTTACGGCTCTCCTGGGCATCGGCGACCGCGCGGAAGACGAGCCTCCCGGACAGATTTCCGCCGGCGAGGCCGAATACCTGCTGACCGGGAAGCATGCCCAGGCGCACATTCTCCTCGTCGAAGACAACCCGATCAACCAAGAGGTGGCGCTTGAACTCCTGCGCAGCATAGGCTTGCGAGTCGATCTCGCGGCCAACGGCAGGCAGGCCGTCGACATGGCTGCGGCGACCGCCTACAGCCTGATCCTGATGGACATCCAGATGCCGGTCATGGATGGCCTGACGGCCACCGGTCTCATCCGGCAAAGCGAATCGGGGCGGCAGGTGCCGATTCTGGCCATGACGGCCAACGCCTTTGGCGAAGACCGCCAGCGTTGCCTCGATGCAGGCATGAACGACCATATCGCCAAGCCGGTCAACCCGGACAATCTGTACGCCACTTTGATCAAATGGCTGGAACCGCTCCCCGTCGATCCTCCTGTCGAAGACCTACCGGCCCAGCCGGTGACCGCCTTGCCGGAAATGACCGACGAGCATACGCTGACCGCCCTGACCGGGGTGCCCGGACTCGACAGCGGCTACGGCCTGCGGAATCTGCGCGGCAAGTTACCGAGCTACCTGCGCCTGCTGAAATTATTTCTCGCCACGCACGGCGACGACCATCTGAAGATCGATGCGGCCCTGGCAGCCAAGCAGGTAAAAAGCGCCGAGCAGATCAGCCACGCCCTGAAAAGCGTGTCCGGCAGCCTCGGCCTGACCGCCATCCACGAAGCAGCGGCGAGCCTGAACAGCGCCTTGCGCAAACAACTCCCGGCAGCCGAGATTTCATCACTTTTGCAGGGACTCGCCGAACGGATGCAGGAAACCGGAAATGGCCTGCACCCCATCCTCGAGCAGCAACCGAGCCAATCACCATGATCCCCAGCCCATTGACCAAGCTCCAAGACATCATGACCATCGACGTGCGCAGCCTGCCGCCACACGCCACGCTCCGGGATGCCGCCCGGCTGATGTCCGAAGAACATATCTCCAGCCTGCTCGTCATGATCGACGGCAAGGCCCTTGGCATCATCACCGAAAGCAACGTCCTCCGCGCCCTGCACACCCGCACACCGAGCGACATTCGCCTCGACGCCATCATGTCGCACCCCCTGATCACGGCGCCCGGAGAACTCGACCTGCTCAGCGCACGCCACCTGGTGGACCACCACGGCATACGTCACCTCGTCGTCTCGACCCCGTCCGGCACCATCGAGGGCATCGTCAGCGATACCGATTTCCGCATGCACCTCGGCGTCGCCGCCTTCCATCACCTGCAGACGCTGGAAGGCGTCATGGACCGCAAGATTCCGCAGCTTTCGCCGGAAGCGACGCTCGGGGAAGGTATTGCCTGCATGGTCAAGAATTCCGCGGACTACCTGATCGTCTGCGACAAGGAAAGGCCGCTCGGCATCATCACCGAGCGCGACATCCCTCGACTGGTCAATGCTTTCCCGCAACCGCACGGCATCGCCCTGCGGAAAACCATGAGCTCGCCGCTACGCACCGTCAACATCACCGCGCCGGTCGCAACGGCCCTGGAGGCAATGAACCGCTTCCGCATGCGACACATGGCCGTCATCAACAATGAAGGCCAGGTCGTCGGTGTCGTCAGCCAGCGCCGCCTTTTCGAGCAACTGGCCCTGGAACGCCTGGAAAATGCCCTGCTGCAAGCCCGCCAGGAGCGTGACCGCCTGCGCCTGGAAACCCAACTGCAACTCGCTCTGGGCGTCGGCGGCGCGGGTAGCTGGGAATACCAGCACGACCTCGACCGCCAGATACTCAGCAAAGGTCTGCTCGAACTCCTCGGATGCAATGCAGACGATGCTCCGGGCACGAGAGCCGACTGGGAAGAGAGAATCCACCCGGACGACCGACAACTGCTGAGCGAGGAGGTTAACGGAGAAGCCGGGTCGAATACGGAATTTCGGGTGGTCGAGTACCGAATCCGCCATAGCGACGGGCACTGGTTGTGGGTGGAGGAACGCAGCTGCGTCACCGAATGCGCGCCCGACGGCAGCAAGAAGATCACCGCCGGCATACTCAACGACATCACCGAACGCCAACTGACCCGGCAGCAGATCACCCGCCAGAATCGAGCCCTGCGACTGATGAGCTGCGTCGCCCAGACCCTCGTCCGCTACACCGACGAAAAGGTGATGCTGGCCGAGATATGCACGGTCGCCATCGACGTCGGCGGCTATCTGGCGGCCTGGGTCGGGGAAATTTCACACGACACCGGCAGGCATGTCATTCCCATCGCGGAATCGGGGCTTGCCGAAAACTACCTGAGCAGCATCGACATTTCGCTGGAAAATGTGCCAAACGGCCAGGGTCCGACCGGGCGCGCCATCCGCTCGGGCGTGCCGGCTGTCGTCAGCGACATAGCAAGCGATTCCTCCTTCGAACCCTGGCGAGCGGCGGCACTGGCGCTGGGTTTTCATTCCTCGATCTCGCTGCCGCTCCGGGTAGATAGCCAGATTATCGGCGCCCTGACACTCTACTCGGCAAAGATCGCCCCCTTCGACGACGACGAACTCGCGCTGCTTGCCAACCTGGCCGGCGAACTCGGTCTCGGCCTGAGCATGCAGCGCTCCCGCCGAACCCTGGCCCAGAGCGAGGAAATGCTGTTGCAGGCACAACAGCTGGCACGACTTGGCCACTTCACTTTCGATCCGGCGACCGATACGCTGAGCGGCTCGCCCATGCACAATGAAATATTCGGTATCGATCCGGGTGAAAAGATCGATACCGAAGGCTGGCGAACCATGATCCACCCGGAAGACCGGGACCGCATGAGCAGCTATTCGCGCGATCACGTATTTCGCGGCGGCCAGCCCTTCGACAACGAATATCGACTGATTCGCCGCAATGACAGGCAGGTACGCTGGATTCACACGGTCGGCCAATTGCTTTACGGCAATGACGGCCGGGTCAGCCGCCTCTTCGGCACCAGCCAGGACATCACCGAGCGCAAGCACTTCGAGCAACGCCTGAGCCAAAGTGAAACCGACCTCAAGGAAGCGCAGGCCGTCGCCCACCTTGGCAGTTGGAAACTGGATATCGCCACCGACGAACTCAAGCTGAGCGACGAGATCTTCAACATCTTCAGCCTGGAACGGGACAAGCCGCTGAAAATGGCGAGTTTCCACGCATGCATTCACCCTGACGACCGCGACCGCGTCCTGGGCGACTGGGAGGCCGCGCTGCGCGGCCGGGGCTACGACAGCGAACATCGTATTTATGCCGGTCGAGGGGTTCGTTGGGTACGCGAGCAGGCGCACGTGCACTTCGACCCGTCCGCTCGTCCAATCTTTGTGGTCGGTACCGTGCAGGACGTGACCGAAAGACACGAATCCGAAGAGCAATTGCGCAAACTGTCGCTGGCCATCGAACAAACGCCGCACGGCATCGTCATCACCAACACCCGTGCCGAAATCGAATATGTCAATGAGGCTTTCGTCCGCAATACCGGTTACGGCCGCGACGAGGTGATCGGGGTCAACCCCAGGATCATGGCCTCCAATCAGACGGCAAGGGACACCTACACCGCCATGTGGTCGACACTCAAGCGCGGCGAAACCTGGCGAGGGGAATTCATCAACCGGCGCAAGGATGGTTCCATCTTCACCGAATTTGCGATCATTTCCCCCGTCCGCCAGGCGGACGGACAGATCACGCACTACCTGGCCATCAAGGAAGACGTCAGCGAAAAAAAGCGTACTCAATCCGAGTTGGACAATTACCGCCATCATCTTGAAACCGTGGTCGCCGAGCGGACCGAACAACTGATCCACGCCAAGGAAGAGGCTGAATCGGCGAGTCGGGCCAAGAGCGCCTTCCTGGCCAACATGAGCCATGAAATCAGGACGCCGATGAATGCGATTATCGGTCTCACCCACCTCGCCCAGCGCAGCGCCGCCGACCTCGAACAACGCGAGCGCCTGAGCAAGGTGGCCGATGCCGCACAGCATCTGATGGCCATCATCAACGACGTGCTCGACATTTCGAAAATCGAAGCCGACAAGCTACAACTTGAAAACACCGATTTCTCGCTCTCCCGCATCTGCGCCACCGCCTGCGAACTGGTTGCCTCGCGCGCCGAGACGAAACATCTGCCCATTCGCTGCCAATTCGATCCGGCTCTGCCGGCCATGCTGCGCGGAGCCCCCTTGCGCATCCAGCAGATACTGCTCAATTTCCTGTCGAACGCCATCAAATTCACCGAGCGCGGCATGATCGACCTCAAGGCTCGCCTTATCGAACAGGAGGCCGGCCGGGTCCTTATTCGCTGCGAAGTGACCGATACCGGTATCGGCATTGCGCCGCGCGAAAAAAGCAGGCTCTTCCTCCCCTTCGAGCAGGGCGATGCCTCGATCACCCGGCGCTATGGCGGAACAGGCCTGGGGTTGGCCATCAGCCGTCGACTGGCCGAAGCCATGCACGGCACGACCGGCGTCGACAGCACGCCCGGCCAGGGCAGTACCTTCTGGTTCACCGCCCAACTGACCCAGGCGACATCCGGCGAACAACGCGCACAAACCGGCATCAGCCCACCGGCAAGCCACCGGGTCGGCGCCCACATCCTCCTGGCCGAGGACAACGACATCAACGCGGAAGTCGCCGGCGACCTGCTGCGTCATGCCGGATTCAAAGTCGACCTGGCCAGGGACGGTAGCGAAGCGTTCGCCATGGCAAAACGTCTGCACTACGACCTGGTCCTCATGGACATGCAAATGCCGATCATGGACGGACTTGAAGCCACCCGACAAATTCGCACCCTGCCAGGCTGGGGGAAGACGCCCATCCTGGCCATGACCGCCAATGCCTTCGACGAGGACAGGGACACCTGCCTGGCGGCCGGCATGAACGACCACGTCGCCAAGCCCGTCGCCCCCCATGTGCTCTATGCGGCGCTCGCCCGCTGGCTCCCTGTCACCCCGATCAGCCAGCCGTCGACCAGTGACAACAACAAGGCTGCCAAGATGCTGTCCGGGGTGGTCGGACTCAACAGCCAGTTCGGCCTGCAATCGGTACGCGGTCGAATGGAGAGCTATCTTCGCCTGCTCGCCAAGTTTTCGGAAAACCATATCGACGATTTCGCCCGCATCCGGGGCAATCTTGCCGACGGCCGCCAGGAAGAGGCCCGTCGCTATGCCCATACACTGAAAGGCGTATCGGCCACTCTCGGTGCCGTCCTCATCAACGGCATCGCGGCGGAACTCGAACTGGCCATCAAGGAGAACTGGGAAATATCGGCAATCGAACCGCTGATCGAACTCGCGGAAAATGCCTACGCTTCACTGCGGGAACAGTTGGCCGGTCTCGTTCAGACACCTGCCGCCAGTGAAAAGATCAGTAACGACATCGCGACCGCAGCCTTGCTCGAACGCCTGCGGCGCGAACTGCAACAAGGTGAAATCAGCGTTCAGGAACTGGTTCGCCGGCAGGCGAATACCCTGCAGAAAGTGCTGGGCAACCACCACCGGGAGTTCGAAGAACTGGTCTCCGCTTTCGATTTCGAAGGCGCCCTGGCCTTCCTCAACTACGTCAGCCAGCAACTCCCGCAGACCGGAGAGCAGGCGCCCGGCTAATCCAGCCAGCGGCCGACCCCGAGTCCGGCCGCCCGGCCACTGGCCAGGCAGGCCGTCAGCAGATACCCGCCGGTCGGCGCTTCCCAGTCGAGCATTTCACCTGCAAGGAAAAGCCCGGGCTGCTGTTTGAGCATGAGGTTTTCGTCCAGCCCCGCAAAGACGACGCCGCCCGCCGTGCTGATCGCTTCATCCAGGGGGCGGGTCGCCGTCACCGGCAGCGGCAGGGCCTTGATGGCGGCCGCCAGACCTGCCGCGTTGTTCAAGGCCTCGGGTCGGAGAAATTCGCGCAGCAAACCGGCCTTGACGCCTTCGATCCCGGCATGGCGACGCAGATGGTTGGCCAGCGAATCGCGACCGCGCGGCCGGGCAAGATCGGCGGTCAATCGCTCCAGGCTGCGCCCCGGCGCCAGATCCAGGATAAGGGCGGCCCTGCCGTCGCCGGCCAGCCTGTCGCGCAGGGACGCCGCCAGGGCGTAGACCAGGCCGCCTTCGATACCGGTTGCCGTAATATTGAATTCACCCTTTTTCGCCGGCCGGTCGCTGTTTCCCCGGCCGTCGCATTTGGCGCTGACGGCCTTGACCGCTGCGCCGGCGAAGCGCTCGCTGAAATAAGGACTCCAGGCGACATCGAAACCGCAGTTGGCCGGTTTGAGCGGCGCCACGCATATATCCCGGGCGGCCAGCAAAGGCACCCAGGCGCCGTCCGAGCCGAGCTTGGCCCAACTGCCCCCGCCCAGGGCCAGGATCGTCGCCGCGGCCGCCACCTCGATTTCACCGGCCGGCGTGGCAAAGCGCAGGCAACCGTCGGTCGACCACCCCAGCCAGCGATGGCGGACATGAAATTTCACTCCCTGGCCGCGCAGGCGATGCAGCCAGGCGCGCAACAACGGCGCCGCCTTCATTTCCCTGGGGAAAATCCGGCCCGAGGTGCCAACGAAAGTTTCGATGCCCAGTCCATGTATCCACTCGCGCACCTCGGCCGGCCCGAAGGCGGCGATCAACGGGGCGAGCTGCCCGGCACGTTCGCCGTAGCGGCCGATGAAATCGACCAGCGGTTCGGCATGGGTAATGTTCATGCCACCCTTGCCGGCCATCAGAAATTTGCGGCCGACCGAGGGCATGCCGTCGAAAACCTCGATTTCGGTCCGCCCGGTCGCGGCCAGTGCTTCGGCGGCCATCAGACCGGCCGGTCCACCGCCGACGATGACAACGGACCGGTTCATTCGCCGTCGGCGCCCGGGTCGGAAGGCTCTTCGGGAAAAGCCTCCTCGTCTAGCGGAACGACGGTCACGGCAACCTCGGGCTCCGTGCCGCCACCGCCGAGTATGATGCCGCGCAGCGGGGAAATATCGGAAAAGTCGCGGCCGAAGGCGAGCGTGATGTGTTCGGTCTCCGGCAACAGGTCGTTGGTCGGGTCGAAATCCACCCAGTCGCTCAACTCCCCCTGGCTGCCCGGGGCATAGACCGAAACCCAGGCATGCGAAGCGTCGGCGCCGATCAGGCGGGGCTTGCCCGGCGGTGGCCGGGTCAGCAGGTAGCCGCTGACGTAGCGGGCGGCCAAGCCCAGGGCACGCAGGCAGGCGATCATCAGGTGGGCGAAATCCTGGCAGACGCCGCGCTTGCTTTCGAGCACCTCGAGAACCGGCGTCGACACCGTGGTAGCCTCGGGGTCGAAGGTGAATTCGCGGAAAATCTTGGCCATCAAGGCCTGCGCCCCGAGCAGCACCGGCCGGCCGGGCGGAAAGCAATCGGCGGCGTAATCGGCCAGTTCGTGTTTGACGCGAACGTGCGGACTTTCAAACAGAAAGCGTGTCGCGTCCAGATCCTCCGGCAGGGGATCGGTCGCGTCGTAGGCCAGGCGGTCGCGTACCAGCTCCCATGGCAGCGAGTCATCGAGATCCTTCGGCCGGTGCGGCATGACGGCCACCGTCATCAGCGAGCGGATGAACAACATGTCGTGCGGTGCATGGAAAGCCACCCAGGTCACCGGGTTGCCGAAGGGATCGCGCCCATCGCGTCGCCAGGTCGGCGCCGGTTCGATTTCTATACGCTGCTCCTCGACCTGCTGCCAGTCGAGAATCCGCGGCGAAAGGTGAAGCTGCTGCTGCGACAACGAAACCGGGCTGCCGTAGTCGTAGCGCGTTTCGTGCAGCACGCGGTAGCGGACGGGTTCCATGCTCAGACCGCCATGGTCTGCCGGCTGACATCGCCGACATGGGTGAAGTAGCGCCGGCCCAGCGACTCCGACAGGCGCACGGCGGCGGCGTTCAACGCCTCAAGCCGGGCGGCCAGATCGTCGCATGGCGGCGAATCGACAGTGTGGTCGAAGTCGACATTTTCCAAACTGGCAAGATCGAACTGGCGCAGAGCTTCCAGCGCGTCGGCCAGATCCCCTTCGAAATCCGCCTCCAGTTCGCGGGCCATGCGTTCGAGATAGCGCATCAGCACGCTGGCCTGGAAGACGACGCCGTGCGGGTTGCTGTCGTCAAAGACCAGCAGGTCGACGACCGGCAGCAGTTCCGGCTGGCGGGAGTAGCGCGAACGGTAGGTGATGATCGAATCCGACAATTCGAGCAGCCATTCGAGGGAACCGCCACAGCGCGAGGACGGCATGCGCAGGAAGTGGGCGAGGGTCATGGCCAGAAAGGAGAGGCGTTCCAGGCGACGACCGACGATCAGGAAACGCCAGCCATCGTCGCGCGTCATGTTATCCATGGCGAAACCGGTCAACGACGACGAAACGCCAAGGACGCGGTCGAGGAAAGCGATGGCTTCGGTCAGCGTCGGGTGCACCTTGAGCGCGGCCTGCTGATCGCGCTGCAGGCGGTTCAGGGAATGCCAGTGATCGAGCGACAGACGTTCGCGGACATGGGTCGCCGACCACATCAGGCTGCGGATGTTGCCGGCCAGTCCGCCGGCTTGCCCGGGGTCGTAAATGGCTTCGAGCAATTCGTGTTCGCTGCCCTCGCGGATCTCCGTGTTCTCGCCGATTTCCGGCAGAACGCCGAGCCGGCGTGCCAGTTCCATCGCCCAGACCACCACCGGCGTCTTCTGGCCGCCGCCGATGACGACCCGGGACAGGGCGACACGCAGCATGCGGGCACTGTCGTCGAAACGCTCGGAATAGCGACCGAGCCAGAACAGGTTCTCGACCACCCGCGAACTCAGGTTGGCGCCGGCGCGTACCAGGTCGCGCACGCCGACCGACGGTTTGAGCAGTGAAAACTGGCTGACCGGGCCGTTGGTCTGTACCCAGGCATCCTTCGAGGCGCCGCCGCGCTGCATCGAGATAATGCGCGTATTGGCTCCGGTCGCCACCCGGGCCAGGCCGCCCGGCATCACCGAGTAACCGTCCGGCGTCGTCACCGCGTAGGCGCGCAGGCCGACCGGGCGGGCCAGCAGGCGATGTTCGTGCACCCGGCTCCAGGTCGGCGCCTGCGACAGATTGACCATTTCCTGGGCAACGTAGGCATGCGGCCTGGCTTCGATCCGGCGCAGCATGTCGGCCCGCGCCTCCCCCTTCAGTTCCTTGCCGAAGACCGGGTCCATCATCTGGGTCGGATAGGCCGGCTTGATGACCAGATCGTCGAAATTTTCCCTGACGTAGTCGAGGGCCGGCTTTTCGCCGCACCACCAGGTCGCCACCGAGGGCATGAGCAGTTCTTCGCCGAGCAGGCGTCGGCAGACGGCCGGCAAGAAGCCCATCAGGGCGCCGGACGCGAGGAGACCGCTGCCCAGCGCATTGGCGATGACGACACGACCGGCCCGCGCCACGTTGACCAGGCCGGGGATGCCGAGCGCCGATTCGCCGCGCAGTTCGAGCGGGTCGCAGTAGGCGTCGTCCTGGCGACGCAGGATGACGTGGACCCGCTTGAGGCCGCGCAGGGTCTTCAGATAGACGGTATCGCCGCGGACGGTCAGGTCCTGTCCCTCGACCAGCGGAAAACCGAGGTAGCGGGCCAGGTAGGCATGCTCGAAATAGGTTTCGTTGTACGGCCCGGGCGTGAGCAGCACCATGTGTGGCTGCTCGTCGCCTTCGACCGGCGCCAGCGCGGTCAGGCCGTCGAGCTGATCGCGAAAGAAATCGGCCACGTGCTGGACGCGGAGATCGCGGAACATTTCCGGAAAAACGCGCGAGACGATCAAGCGGTTCTCCAGGGCATAACCCGCCCCGGATGGCGCCTGCGTGCGATCGGCGATGACCCACCAGCGACCGTTCGGCGAACGCGCCAGATCGACCGCATAATGATGCAGCCAGACCTCGCCCGGCGGTTTGATGCCGCGGCAGGGCCAAAGGTAGCCATGCTGACCATAGACCAGGGCTGGCGGCAGCAGGCCCTCGGCGAGCAGTGTCTGGCCACCGTAGAGATCGGCCAGGATGGCATTGAGCAAGGCGGCACGCTGGGCGACGGCGGCCGACACCTCGGCCCATTCGTCGGGCGGAATGATCAGCGGCAGCGGATCGAGGGCCCACGGCCGGTCCGCCCCGTTCGGGTCGGCGTAGACGTTATAGGTGACACCGTTTTCCTGGATGCGTTGTTCGGCGAAATCGAGGCGCTGGCGCATTTCGCCCGGCGCCAGGGTATCAATGTGATTCAGGAACTGTTTCCAGTGCGGGCGTACGGCTCCCCCCACCGCCAACATTTCGTCGTATCGGCGGGGGCTTTGCGAATAGATTGCGAGGAGTGTGCGGGCCATGGAATAAAAAGAAACAGGCCGATCCCCGGCCTGTCTTGCGGTCTATCGCCGAAAAATGCGATTTTCCAAGTTAGAAACGACGCAAGTCTAGCGTAAACGGGTGCTCGGCGCTGGCTTCCGGCGCCTTGACCAACATCCTTCCCGGGCTATGTCCGAAACGGAAAAACCGGGCCAGGCGACGGCTTTCGGCCTCGAAGGCGTTGACCGGAAAACTGTCGAAACTACGCCCGCCCGGATGCGCCACATGATATTGGCAACCGCCCAGCGAACGCTGCATCCAGGTATCGACGAGGTCGAAAACCAGCGGCGCATGGACGCCGATGGTCGGATGCAGACAGGAAGCCGGTTGCCAGGCCCGATAGCGCACACCGGCGACGAATTCGCCGTTGGTCCCTGTGTTCTGCAACGGCACGGCAATGCCGTTGCAGGTCAGGACGTAGCGGTCGGGCGCCATGCCCCTGATCTTGACCTGGACCCGCTCGACAGAGGAATCGACGTAGCGCACCGTACCGCCGCCTCCGCCCTCCTCCCCCATGACGTGCCAGGGTTCTAGGGCATGGCGCAGTTCGAATTCAATGCCCTTGACGGCAAAATCGCCGTATTTCGGAAAACGGAATTCGAAGTGCGGGGCAAACCACTCGGCCTTGAACGGGTAGCCGGCCTCGGCCATTTCCTGCATGACATCCCTGAAATCCTGCTCGGCAAAGAAGGGCAGCATGAAGCGGTCGTGCAGTTCGGTGCCCCAGCGCGCCAGGCGCGCCGGCGCGTAGGGTTCTTCCCAGAAACGGGCGACCAGAGCGCGCAGCAGGAGTTGCTGGGCAAGCGACATGCGGGCGTGCGGCGGCATTTCGAAGGCGCGCAATTCGAGCAGTCCGAGGCGTCCGGTCGGACCGTCCGGCGAATACAGCTTGTCGATGCAGAATTCGGAACGATGCGTATTGCCGGTAACGTCGGTGAGCAGGTTGCGCAGGATGCGGTCGACCAGCCACGGCGGCACGGCGCCGCCCGGTTGGGGTATCTGCTTGAAGGCGATTTCCAGTTCGTAGAGGCTGTCGTTGCGAGCTTCGTCGATGCGCGGCGCCTGGCTGGTCGGGCCGATGAACAGGCCGGAGAACAGGTAGGACAGACTGGGGTGGTTGTGCCAGTAGGCGATCAAGCTCTTCAACAGATCCGGCCGGCGAAGGAAGGGCGAGTCGTTCGGCGTCGCGCCGCCGAGGACGAAATGGTTGCCGCCGCCGGTACCGGTGTGGCGGCCGTCGACCATGAATTTCTCGGTACTCAGCCGGACCTGGTGGGCCGACTCATAGAGATGCGTGGTCTGGTCGACCAGTTGCTCCCAGCTCCTGGCCGGGTGGATATTGACCTCGATGACACCGGGGTCGGGGGTGACGCGGAAATGGGTCAGACGCGGATCGGACGGCGGCTCGTAGCCCTCCATGATGACCGGCAGCCGCATTTCTTCGGCCGTCGCCTCGACGGCGGCGACGATTTCCAGGTAATCGTCGAGTTTCTCGGTTGGCGGCATGAAGAGGTAGAGCCTGCCGTTACGCGGCTCGGCGCACATCGCCAGGCGGGTGATCCAGCCGGCCGACTCCTTGAAGCGCGGCATCGTCCCGGTCGGCGTTTCCCACGGACGGCTCTTGCCGTGGCCGGTTGCGGCGTCGCCGGCTCTCTCGGTGCGGCGGCTCTGCATCAAGGGTTGGCGGTCGCTCCCGCCGCTGACGCGGGAACGCAGGTCGGCGTAGCTGGCCAGCGGCGCGATCGCCGTTTCGGCATCCGGCACATTGACGTAGGGGTAATCGCTGCTCGCCGTCCACGGCTGCGAATCGTAGGGCAGGCGGTAGCCCATGGCCGAATCGCCGGGGAACAGGTAACAACGCTCGGCGCGCAGGAACCACGGGCCGGTCTGCCACCGGTCCCGGACATTTTTCATGATCGGCAGGACATGGCCGACCGTGTGGGTCATGCCTTGCGTGAACACCTTCATCAGGCGTTCGCGCTCCATGGCGTCGTCGACGCGGGAATCGAAGGGATCGACATTGCCGGGCAGGCGGCGCTCGCGCCACATGTAGTAATAGACATCCTCGAAGGCCGGAAAGACATGATCCGTGGTCAGGCCCAGACGTTCGGCGACCCGCTTGAGAAAACGCCCGGCCTGTTCGGTCGTCGCTCCGTAGTCGACATTTTCGTCGGCGTAAAGCGCAGGATCCTTCCAGATCGGCTCGCCATCCTTGCGCCAGAAGCAGTTCAACGACCAGCGCGGGAGCTGCTCGCCGGGATACCACTTGCCCTGGCCGAAATGCATCAGACCGTTCGGCGCATATTTTTCACGCAGGCGATGGAAGATGCCGGCGGCGAAAATGCGCTTGGTCGGACCGAGGGCGGCGGTATTCCATTCGTCGCCGTCGGGATCATCGACGGCGACGAAGGTCGGTTCCCCACCCTGGGTCAGACGGACGTCTAGTTGACCCAGCCGGTCATCGACCCGGTGGCCGAGGCTGTCGATCTCGCGCCATTGTTCGTCGGTGTAGGGCTTGGTAACGCGTGGCGCTTCCCAGATGCGAGTGACCTGCATGTGGTGCGCAAACTCGGTTTCGCATTCGTCGAGGCCGCCGGTAACCGGCGCCGCCGAGCCGGGTTCCGGCGTGCAGGCCAGAGGAATGTGACCTTCTCCGGCGAACAGTCCTGAGGTCGGATCGAGGCCGATCCAGCCGGCCCCGGGCAAATAGACCTCGGTCCACGCATGCAGGTCGGTGAAGTCTGCCTCCGGACCGGATGGGCCGTCGAGCGATTTGACGTCGGCGGTGAGCTGGATGAGATAGCCGGAAACGAAACGGGCGGCGAGACCGAGATGACGAAGAATCTGTACCAGCAACCAGGCCGAGTCCCGGCAGGAGCCTGAGCGCTTGCCCAGCGTCTCCTCCGGGGTCTGGACGCCAGGTTCCATGCGGATGGTGTAGCTGATGGCCTTCTGCAAACCGGCGTTGAGGGCAACGAGGAAATCGACGCTACGCATCGGTTCGCGCGAAATGCCGGCGAGGTACTTCTTGAGTTCGGGCGTTTCCGGCAGCTTGTGCAGATAAGGCGTCAGTTCGTGACGTTCCCAGTTCTCGTAGGCGAAGGGGATTTTCTCGGCATGCGGTTCGAGGAAGAAATCGAAGGGATTGATGACCGACATCTCGGCCACCATGTCCACCTCGATGCTGAATTCGCGGGTCTTTTCGGGGAAAACCAGGCGGGCCAGGTAATTGCCCTGCGGGTCCTGCTGCCAGTTGATGAAATGCTTTTCCGGCCCGATCTTCAGCGAATAGGACAGGATGCGCGTCCGCCCGTGCGGACACGGACGCAACCGGACAACCTGCGGCCCGAGACCGATCAGGCGATCGTAGCTGTAATGGGTCAGGTGATTCAGGGCAACATGGATCGACACGGGCGTACTCCGGGCAATGTGATTGTCAGCTTAAAAGCAAAACCCGAACCAGCTTTCGCGCCGTTGATTCGCGGGGGTTGGGCGGTATTTCACGCACCGCGCAAAAGCCTCGCGGCATCAAAGCTGCGCCAGATTGGTGCGGTCATGGAAGCTTGACGCAAGCATCCGGGTCCAGCGAAATGAAGGGATTGAAACAGACCTCCCATAAAAAACTGTCCGGATCGGCGAAATAGCCGCGAAAACCGCCCCAGAATACCTTGTCGGCCGGGCGCACCAGCCGCCCCCCGGCCGCCACCGCTTCGTCCAGGGTGGCCAGCACCGCCGCTTCGGACGGCACGTTATGGGCCAGGGTAAAGGCGCTGAACCCGCTCCCCACAGGCGACACCGAAGCATCTTCGGCCAGCGCCTCGCGCTCGAACAGGGCGAAGACGAGAGATCCGGCCCGGAAGAAGGCAATCGCCGCCTGACCGGCCGGCGATTCCCGCCAGCCGAGGGCGTGGTAAAAGGCCCGGCTTCGGGCCAGATCGGCCACGCCGAGGGTGATGAAACTGATGCGCTGCTCCATGGCGGAAGTGTACTCCGCACCGGTCGAATCCACACGCTTGCCGCGCCGAAATCGGGGCCTGTTCGGATTGGCCGGCTAGCACCCTCGCCCGCCGCTCATCCGGCTAAAACCAAAGCCATCCTGCCCGGCACCCGCGGGCAGGATGCAGATCCTCATCGCCAGCGAGCGAGCCGATTTGTTGATATTGGCGGGGAATGGCGAAAACGGGATGGAGCGCTCGATGACCGACTTGATGAAGGCGATTTCGTCGGCCTGATCGCCGGCATTGATCACCGTGAAGGATTTCAGCGTGCCATCCGGATTAAGCCGGAATTGAACCGATGCCGGATGAACTCCCTTGCTCCGCGGGTCGTTCTTGACGAAAGCGGCGCTGCGGTTCAGACGTTTGACAAGCCCATCGACGTACATTTCCAGACTGAAGGGATCGGGCGGCGCCTCGTTGGGCCGCAACTCCAGCGTCGTATCCTCCGCCTCCTCCTGCCTTGACATCTGCCGCGCCTGCTCCCGCGCCATCGCCATAGAACGCTGGGCCAGCGTCGGCCTGGGCGTCGCTTTCGCCTCCTTGTCCAGATCGTCGAGAAAGCGGTTCATGTCCGCCTTTTCGGCCGCCGACCATTTCGGGGCGGCCGGCACCGCCATGGTGGACGGACCGCGCGTCGTCATGATCCGCGAGCGAGTCGGGTGCGGCACCCCGGTCGCGGCGGGCTTTGGCGGCACATTCGGCTTTGTCTCCTTGACCGGTTTTTCGGCCGGTGGGGCCAGACGAGCTTGCAATGGCGGCTGCACCCTGTCGCGGGCGACATCATGTGCCGGCAACATCAAAATCAGCGCGTGGATCAGCGCTGAAACGGTTATCGCCCACGGCAAGAGGGTTTCGGGAGGATCATTCAGCAAAGACATGGCTCGCATTTTAATTGAGCAAGTCGACCGGGCAGCAAGGAAGCCGAAACAGCAACAACTATTTACAAATTTGTTCACTCCCGCTTGCGCGCAACTGTCGCTTTTGGCGTGGAGCAAACCACGCCACCACCGCGCACCCCGTATAATCCGCACTCCCGGGTCCGGCCCGTCATCGATCGTCTACCATGCGCCAAATCCTGAAATTCAGCATTCTTGCCCTATCGACCGCCATCTTGCTCGCCGGCTGCGGCGAGGTCGAAGACACGCGGCCCGGCCAACCGGTCAAGCACCGGCAGACGGCCTTCAAGGAAATCGTCAAGGCCTTCGAACCGATGGGCGTGATGCTGCGCGACGGCCGCTACGATGCCGACAAATTTCTGCGCCAGGCCGAAAACCTGATGAGCAAACGCGAAGCGCCCTGGTCCTATTTCGGCGCCGACACCAATTACCCGCCGACCAAGGCCACGCCCGAGGTCTGGAAACAGCCCGAGGCGTTCGAAAAGAACAGGCAAGCCTTCTTCACGGCCACCGACGCCCTGCTCCTTGCCGCCCAAAGCAAGGACAAGGCGGCCGTGGAAAAAACCTACGATGCCGTCCATGAAGCCTGCAAGACATGCCACAAGCAGTTCAAGGAACGCTGAGCATCACCGAAAGAAAATTCGCATGTTGAGACTGACCGAACTGAAGCTGCCGCTCGAGCACGACAATGATGCCCTGCGCCCGGCCCTGTGCCGACGCCTGGGCATCGCCGATACCGAGTTGATCGCCTTCAGCATTTTTCGCCGCAGCTACGATGCGCGGAAAAAATCGGCCATCACGCTGATCTACACGCTGGATTTCGAGGTCGGCGACGAAGTCGCGCTACTCGACAGACTGGCCGGCGACCGCAATGTCGGCCCGACCCCGGATAGCCGCTACCGCTTCGTCGCCCAGGCGCCCACCGACCTGAAAAGCCGCCCGCTGGTCATCGGCACCGGCCCCTGCGGCCTGCTGGCCGGGCTGATCCTGGCACAGATGGGCTTCAGGCCGATTATCCTCGAACGCGGCAAGGCCGTGCGCGAACGGACCAGGGACACCTGGGGACTGTGGCGCAAGCACAAGCTGAACACGGAATCGAATGTCCAGTTCGGCGAGGGCGGCGCCGGCACCTTTTCCGACGGCAAGCTCTACAGCCAGATCAAGGACCCGCAGCACCACGGCCGCAAGGTGCTGGAAGAATTCGTCAAGGCCGGCGCACCGGAGGAAATCCTCTACGTCAGCAAGCCGCATATCGGCACCTTCAGGCTGGTCAAGATGGTCGAAAGCATCCGCGCCACGATCACCGGGCTGGGCGGCGAAGTCCGTTTCGGCAGCAAGGTCGAGCACATCGACATCGTCGACGGCCGGGTTCGCGGGGTCGAACTGGCCGGTGGCGAGCGCATTGCCGCCGACCATGTCGTCCTTGCCGTCGGTCACAGCGCCCGCGATACCTTCCAGATGCTTCACGAACAGGGGGTTTACATCGAAGCCAAGCCCTTCTCCATCGGTTTCCGCGTCGAGCATCCCCAGGCCCTGATCGACCGCGCCCGCTTCGGCCACAATGCCGGCAACGAAATTCTCGGCGCCGCCGATTACAAGCTCGTCCATCACTGCCAAAACGGCCGCGCCGCCTACAGTTTCTGCATGTGCCCCGGCGGCCAGGTGGTCGCCGCCACCTCTGAGGAAGGCCGCGTCGTCACCAACGGCATGAGCCAGTACTCGCGGGCCGAGCGCAATGCCAATGCGGCGCTGGTCGTCGAAGTGAAACCCGAGGACTTTCCCGGCGACTATCGGCGCAATCCGCTGGCTGGTATCGACTTCCAGCGGCAATGGGAATCCGCCGCCTTCGTCGCCGGCGGCGGCACCTATGCCGCCCCCGCCCAGCGCATCGGCGATTTCCTGGCCGGCCGGCCGTCGACCCGGCTCGGCACGGTCGACCCGTCCTACCAGCCCGGGGTGCACATGACCGACCTGTCGAGCTGCGTCCCGCCCTACGTCATCGAAGCCCTGCGCGAAGCCATCCCCGCCTTCGACAAGCAGATACGCGGTTTCGCCATGGCCGACGCCGTGCTGACCGGGGTCGAAACCCGCACCTCGTCACCGATCCGCATCAAGCGCGGCAACGACTATCAAAGCATCAACACCCGCGGCCTCTACCCGGCCGGCGAAGGCGCCGGCTACGCCGGAGGCATCCTGTCGGCCGGGGTGGACGGCATCAAGGTGGCCGAAGCCGTCGCGCTGTCCATGCTGGGAAAATAGGGTATAGGGAAATTTCGGTTTGGGGGGGCTCCCCCACTGGCAGTTCGGTGCCTTTTGCCGCCGGTCGGTCCTTTGAAAAGCAGACGCTTAGCGTTTAGGCCGGCGCGGCTTTATCGCGACGATCCGTGTTGATGGATGGGCTTGGCGTCTGTGTGCCATAGATGCTCCATCACTCCTGGATAGATCACTGGCCTGAAAGACATAAAGCTAATGTCGCGCACATGGCTGAAGCCGGACCAGAGCAGGCGACTGCCTCTCAACCAGCGTATCGGGCAACCCTGGCTTCGATGCGCTTGATTTCTTCTGTCGCAGCGGAACACAAGGCGCCGACCCGCCCGTACAAGCGAAAGCCAGGCGGTGAGACAAACCGGCCCAGCAAGAGCGACTTGAACCAAAAACCTGCATTGACAGCCATGAGGCAGACCTCGGGATTTGTCTCAACATTCTAGCGATGCAGTTGCCTCCTTAATGATGAGAGATGTGTCAATACGAACATATGCTAGCCAACTACAAATTCGCATATTGCTCATTTTTAATGTATAGTTCACATCTTTATTACTTGATTAAGACATCATCATGTTTTGGGGTTCTGGTAAAGCTTTGTCAGCTGCGGGAGCTGAATTGGTCCAATTACGAGCAGAACTCCAAGCAAAAGATACTGAAAATCAACGTCTGCGTTACGAGGCGGATGCTTGTCGTGCCGAAGCAAAAGCCAAGGATGATGAGTGCGAAACCCTCAAAGCCGTGTTGCACCACCTCTCGGAGTTCAGTCAAACGCTTGGCGGCTCGCAGCAAAGTTTGGCGAGCATGGCCAACCTGCTGCGCGAAGAACGAAATCAAGCCATTCAAGCAGCCGAGGTCTCTGTCTCAAGTGGGCAGACGACCACCGAAATCGCCACCAACCTCCATCGCTTGGCGGAAAATTCTGCGTCAACTGCCAAAGAGGTTGGGATGTTGGCAAAGCAAGCGGATGAAATCAGTTCCATCGTTCAATTGATTCATGAAATTGCCGACCAAACCAACCTGTTGGCACTGAATGCGGCAATTGAAGCAGCAAGAGCGGGTGAATCGGGGCGTGGCTTTGCTGTTGTTGCCGACGAGGTGCGTAAACTTGCTGAACGTACAGCCAAGGCGACGCAAGAAATTGAGTCCTTGGTTGCCAGCGTCAGACAAAACTCGTCTTCAGCAAAAGATGCGATGGATGTACTTTCCGCCTCTGCAGATGACTATAGTCAGCGCGGTGAAAAGGCCACCGAGAGTATGACGCAGTTGGTCACGTTGAGCCGGAAAATGGAACTGGTTATCGCTGGCAGCGCCCTTAAAAGCTTCATTGAGGTGGCCAAGGTTGACCATTTGGTTTTCAAATTCCGAATTTACATGGGACTTTTCGGGCTTGAGGCCTTATCGCCCGGAAGCGTTGCCTCTCATACCGAATGTCGCCTAGGTAAGTGGTATTACGAAGGTGAAGGGCGCGAAAGCTTTAGTCGGCTATCGGATTATCGAGACCTGGAGGCGCCCCATACCGATGTGCACAAATTCGGTATTGCCGCGCTTAGCGCAATGCAGACTGGAGATATGCCAGCCATGTTACGACAGGTTCAGGCCATGGAAACAGCCAGCTTGCAGGTAGTTGCTTCCTTGGACCGTATGGCTGAGGCAGCGGCAAACCAACCGGATTTACTTTGCCACCATTAATTGCCAGCACGCAAGAGCAGTTCATCGCCATCGAAGCGAGCGGCCACTTGACTGATGGTTCCCATATTTTGGAAAAATTCAAAATTCATAAATTGAGCAGTTGTGGTCAAGAGTTACGACATGGGAATGTGCAGTCACTGGACGGCGCACAAGGCGATACAATTTGTCGAAAATGCTTAAGCAAAACAAATCATATGCAAAACATTCCCACATGGCCGAACACGCGCGGAAACGTCGGGGGTGGCCGGGTCGAGGCAGTGAGCGAGACAATTTGCTTTCCGCAATCCAGCCATTGAGCCGAGATAATTGAGGCCTTGGCTATTCAAATTGGAAGGCGACATCGACCGGCAGTTCCTGGCCGATTCCGGCCATCCGACTTTCCTCTTACCGCCGGTCAGCCAAGCGAGGTTCGGCGGTGAGGAGCCAGGAATGTATCCGATGCCCCCCCGGCGATCCGCTTCAGGCGATGCGGAAATTGGCAATTTCCAAAATGAGTCTTTCTGCCAAGCCACGTAAATCGTGCGATGAGCAACTGACATTTTGTGCCGCCGCATTGTTCTCTTCAAGCATGTTGGCGATGCGCTCCACGTTCCTGGCGATCTCGGTCGACGCTTCCTTTTGGGCACTCACCGAGGAACTGATTTCGGCAACGCTCTCCATTGATTGCTCGACCGTTTCCCGAGATTCCGAGAGGGTTGCCATTACCTCTCCAGCCAACACGGTACTGGCTTCTATCGACTTCTCCCCGGCAACGATGGCCTCCTGAACCGCCTGGGATTGCTTCATGATCGAATGGGTCACGGTGTCGATTTCACCCGCCGATTTCCCCGATTTCTCAGCCAGTTTCCTGACCTCATCGGCAACCACAGCGAACCCCCGTCCCGTCTCACCGGCTCGAGCCGCTTCAATGGCAGCATTAAGCGCCAGGAGATTGGTCTGGTCGGCGATTTCGCGGACATCCCGGGTCATTCCAGTAATCGCTTGAGTGCTTTGAACGAATTCGTTGACTGTTTGAGCGATGCCTTCCATTCTGTATTTGATACAAGTGATTTCATCCACCAGACGGATTACTTTCTGGGAACTCTCCGTGGTGCGGCTGACATTTTCTTCCGATCTCCCATGCAGATGGGAAGCCGTCTCGGAAACCGAAGCGATGGACACTGTCAGTTCCTGAATGGCGGCGGAACTCCCTGTCACCGCGGTCAACTGGTGATCAGACACTTCGGCCAAGGTTCGCGATGAACCGGACAAGCGTTCCGAGGCCGTGTTTACCTGCTGGCTGGCGTTGAGGACGTTGCTTATCAGCATCTGCAACTGCCCCATCATGGTGTTGAAGGCATTTGCCATGCGTCCGATTTCGTCTTGATAGACAAGCTCGGCACGGATGGTCAGGTCACCGCTGGCGGCAATGTGCGTCATCGTCGCTTCAAGAGAACGCAAAGGCTTGGTCACCTGACGATAAAGCAGAAGGCTGAAGGCCGATAGGCTGATAGGCTGATGGTGGCGAGCAATGTAGCGCCGGTAATCGCTGCCACTGCATTTGACAGACTCTCATTTAATGCATCGATGGCGGCATCCTTCGAGCGCGCTTTCTCGACGCGCACCGTATCGACGATCTGGGTCAGTTCGACGAGATACTGCCCGACGGTGCCATCCAGACTTGCCTCAGCCATCGCTTGCTGGCCGGCAAGCTTGAATTGGGTCATCTCATCGATGGCCTTAAAATAATTACCGAGGCTCTCTTTTGCCTGCGCAATCAAGCCAAGTTGAGTATCGTTGCTCGCCTTTTCCTGTTGCAGATCGATACCCTTCTGCAGGGTCGCCTTGTGGGTTGCCAATCGATCGCTGGCACTCTTGGCCAGGCCGGCATCGGGGGCGGTAACGACACTCATTGCCGCTAATTGCACATCCTTGAGCTGCGCCACCAGATCGGCGGAGGCCAATGCGGACGGCATGATGTTTTCGGTAACGACCTTGACCGCCGTGGCGTTCCTGCGTGTCTGCAGAATGGAATATGCGCCAATTGACGTCATGGCGACCAAGGTAATCAGCAATAGCAAAACAATCCTAACCCGAACACTCATCAGTGAAACTCCCTTGATACCAGACACTACGCGCCAGTAATCGCAAAAGCGATGTAACAAAAACGCAAAGCTAGCCAGGATTCTGAGCTAAAAATTTTGCGGTTTTATTACCCAATCAAGCCACCATTGATGAATTTGTGTTTATTTGCATTTTACCGTCGTAAGCGCTCCGCCAAAATTCTGCCGGCTATTCTGAATCCACCCCATGGGGAGCGTCCGCTTTCGGGAGTCGCTATCTCGATGATCGATTGGCGGCGACGAATCCGGGGGGATGTCAGCCTACAACGAATGCTTGGCCCAGGTGACGACCTTACGTGCCGGGGAAGGCGCTCGGCACACCGAAGAAGCAAGTATGCAGACCAACGGATTTGCGGCGCAATCCCTTCCCCCTTCTTGACCCTGTTCGAATTTACGCCGCGGTCGTCACCAACAACTTGTTCGTTGCTCGAAGTCGCTCTGCCATCAGGCGCATCACCTGAATAGCGAAATATGGCGTTTGTTGCACCAGGAACTGGAAACGCCTTTCATCGACAACAACAAACTCACAATCAGTCTTGGCCACCACGCTCGCTGAGTGCGGCCCCGGCGACACCAAGCCCATCTCGCCGACGATGCCGCCATGCACCAGTGTTTCGACGCGCTGCTTCTGAACAAAGACCTCTGCGGTACCGGTTTCAAGGACGTACATCTGATTGCCCTCATCGCCTTCGCGAAAGAGTGCCTGTCCCGCCGGAACCATGACTTTTGCCGTGCTGTGAGAGAAGATCTCAATGGGAATCATGACTATTTGTCTCCTGCTTATTTTTATGAAGCAATCCTGGCAAATCTTCTGCTCAGTGTCGGCTTACAAGCCAATTCAACAACGGGCGCCATTGAATGTCCATAGCCGTAGAGTTCGAGTCATTGTCGAAAAGCGTCAATCCGGTGTCGGCCGCTTGTAAATAACGCTGCGACTGCGCGATACAGGTAACAACCGGCAGGTCGAACCGCTCAAGGAATTCAAGCAACTGGACAAAGGCGTGCGTACGAACATCGACACGCATCCCGACGACGCCAATATCTACCCGCTCCTTGCGAACAGCCTTGGTTGCAGCAAGTTCCTCAAAGAACTCACGGGTAGCCAGCATATCGAATCGCGATGAAGAGACTGGAACAAGCACCTTGTCCACTGCATTCAATGCCTCTTTCAAGCGCTTCCCATGCAAACCGGCAGGCGTGTCCAGAATGGCGAAATTGCAGTTCTTGGGCGGCATCTGGAACGCCTCTTCGGAAATTTCCCAGTATCGTATGGGGGCCAGGTGACCGGGGCGAGCCGCCAGCCAATGCCGGCTGGATTGCTGCCGGTCCAGGTCGCCCAAGTAGACGATTTCATCGTGCCGGGCAAACCAGCTTGCTATATGAATCGCCAGGGTTGATTTGCCGCATCCACCTTTGGGATTGGCCACCATGATTTTGCGCATATGAATTGCTTAACTTCCGCTTAGTGTATAAAGTGTTTATATAGTTTATACCGTTGATGCCACTTTAGGAGCGCAAAATGAGCAAGGAAACCGCAGTCCAGCCCGCCAAGGAAGAAGTCAAAGCATCGGCAGTCGTACCAAAGAATGTGCCGTTAGGCGCCTCTCCCATGGATCAGGAAGGCAATCAACAAGTCGCCACTGCCGCTGCGGCAGGAAAGGTCGCCCCCAAGCCCAGGGCTGCGAAGAAAGTGCTTGCCGAAGAACCGGGGAAGAAGGCGGTTGTTGAAAAATCAACACCGACCCCGAAGCCCCCTGCCAAACAGGCAAAGAAGGCAGCCGTTGCAGCCAAGGAAAAAGTTGCCGCAGCGCCGAAATCGGACAAGACAGCCAAGGTGAAAAAGCAGGCGCCGAAGAAACCAAGACTGGTCCGCGACAGTTTCACCATTCCGGAAATCGACTACGCGCTCTTTGCAGCCCTCAAGCAACGCGCGCTGAATGCGGGTGTTGAGGTCAGGAAGGGTGAGGTGTTGCGTGCCGCCCTCGTCACCTTGGCCAGGCTTGATGATGCTGAACTCGTCAAAGCAATTGGCCTGATTGAACGCATCAAGACCGGGCGCCCGAAAAAGTAAGCCGAATGCCGGGTTGACTTCCCAGTAAGGAGCCGCCCATGAAAAATCAAGCCCACCGGTTTCCTGCCCACCGGAAAACATCGACCAGCCCGGGCGGCCCGGGCTGGATCAAAGCACGACCTGCGAACCGAGTTCGACGACGCGATTCGAGGGAATGCGGAAGAAGGCCGTCGCGCTGCCGGCGTTGCGGAACATCGCGACAAAGATCAGGGCACGCCAGTAGGCCATGCTCGAACCCAGTTTCGGAATCAGCGTTTCGCGGCCGAGGAAGAAGGAGGTGTCCATCATGTCAATGGCCAGTCCGGCCTCGACGCACAAGGCAAGGGCCGCCGGGATGTCGGGTTCGTCCTTGAAGCCGTACTGGACGACAACCTGGGCGAAATTGCCCTGCAGGCGATGGACCTCGACCCGGTCGACATCGGGCACGTAAGGCACGTCGAAAACACTGACGCTGAGCACGATCACCTGCTCGTGCAGGACCTTGTAGTGCTTCAGGCTATGCAGCATGGCATGGGGCACCGACTCGGGGTCCGGGGTCATGAATACCGCCGTACCCGAAACCCGTTCGACGCAACCTTCGGAAATACTGGCGATGAAGGGTTTCAATTGCATGGCATCGGCTGCCAGGCGCTCGCCCAGCAATTCGCGACCACGTTTCCAGGTGGTCAGCAAGATGAAGACGACCATGCCAAAAACCAGCGGGAACCAGCCGCCGTCGGCGATCTTGATCGTATTGGCCAGGAAGAAGCCGAGATCGATGCAGATGAAGGGCAAGGCGCCGAGGATGGCCCGCAGCGGGCTCCAGCTCCACAGGCGGACGGCCACCGCGATGGCCAGAATGTTGGTGATCAGCATCGTGCCGGTGACGGCGATGCCGTAGGCCGCCGCGAGATTGGACGATGTGCCGAAACTGACGACGAGGAGGATGATCGAGATCATCAGCAGCCAGTTGATGGCGGGCAGGTAGATCTGACCCATTTCCCTGTCCGATGTATGCTGGATCTCCAGGCGGGGCGTGAAACCGAGCTGCATCGCCTGCTGGGTGATGGAGAAGGCGCCCGAAATGACCGCCTGCGAGGCGATGATGGTCGCCACGGTAGCCAGGATGACCAGCGGATAGCGCCCCCATTCCGGCGCCATCAGGTAGAACGGGTTTTCCAGGGTATTCGGGTCAGTCAGCAGCAGGGCGCCCTGGCCGAAATAGTTGATGATCAGGGCCGGCAATACATAGACGACCCAGGCATATTGAATCGGCTTGGCACCGAAATGCCCCATGTCCGCGTACAGGGCCTCGGCCCCGGTAATGCAGAGAACGACCGCACCCAGGGAGAAGAAGCCGAGGAGCGAGTTGCCGGTCAGGAAGTGCAGGGCGTAGATGGGATTGATCGCGGCCAGTACGGCAGGATGCTGGATGATGGTGAACACCCCCATGGCCGCCAGGACGGCGAACCAGAGCACCATGACCGGCCCGAACAGGGCGCCGACTGTAGCCGTTCCCCGACGCTGGAACATGAACAGCCCGACCACGATGATCAGGGTGATGGGCAGGATGTAGGGCTTGAAGGCCGGCGTGATGATCTCCAACCCCTCGACCGCCGAAAGCACCGAGATGGCCGGTGTAATCACCCCGTCACCGTAGAACAGCGCGGCGCCGCAGAGTCCCAGGGCGACCAGCAATTTCTGTTGCCAACTGCCTTCGATGCCTTTTTGCAGGGCCAGGGTCATCAGCGCGATGATGCCGCCTTCGCCCTTGTTGTTGGCACGCATGATGAAGGCCACGTATTTCAGCGTGACGACGATGATCAGCGACCAGAAGAACAGGGAGAGAATGCCGAGTACGTTGTCCGGGGTGATCGGCACCGGGTGGTGCGCACCGCCGAAAACTTCCTTGATCGAGTAAAGGGGGCTGGTCCCGATATCGCAATAGACGATGCCCAACGCTGCCAGCGTCAGGGTCAGCATGCGCTTCTTGTCTTGCTTTTCTTGCTGCATTTGAATACCTCAGGGCTGGAAACGGTGATCCACACCGGTTTCCGTCAAAAACTGTTTGGACTTTGCCGGCGCGTCTTCAAGTTTCTGACGCACACGGCACAGACAGACGCAAATTAGCGACCACTCTCAATAGACGAAGACCCCCAGATCATCTGCAGCCACTTCGACGATTCGAGAATTTCAATAATTCACGACCGTCTTCCAAAATTCAGAACCAGGCGAGACCTTCCCCGGTCGCCCTCCCCCAAGACCGAACGGCTAATCACAGCTATCCAGCCCGACAATTTTATCGTTTTCTTCCGAATCGAGCAGAGAGAATCGACGTTCCTGCCCCTTTCGCCTATGCGAACTGCCCGGCCACCCAGCCTGACGACCAGGCCCACTGGAAATTATAGCCGCCCAGCCAACCGGTCACATCGACCGCCTCGCCGATGAAATACAAGCCCGGCGCAGCCTTGACTTCCATGGTTTTCGACGACAGGGCGTCGGTCGATACGCCGCCCAGGGTCACTTCGGCCTTGGCGAAACCGAGCGTGCCGGCCGGCATCAAGGGCCAGCCGTTGAGTTTGCAGGCGATGGCCTCCAGATCGCGCCGGCCGATTTCGCCGAGCGGACGGGAGGCCAGCTTTTCACCGCCCTGCAGCATGCACCATTCATACGCGAAGCGGCGCGGCAAATGCTCGGCCAGCAGATTGGCCAGATGCACCCGCCCCTGGCGATGCTCGGCCAGCCAGGCGCCGGCATCGAGACCGGGCAGCAAATCGATGTCGATCGGCCGCTTCCTGCCCGGCCGATATTCCTGCATCTGCCAGTAGCTGGAAACCTGCAGGATGACCGGACCGGACAGGCCGCGATGGGTGAATAGCAGATTTTCGCGAAATGCCGTGTCCTCGAAGCGGGCGGCGGCATCGAGACTGGCACCGGCCAACACCTTCATCGGTTCGAGCAATTCCGGTGCCAGGGCCAGCGGTACCAGGGCGGGTTTGGGCGGCACGACCGGAATATCGAATTGTTCGGCCAGGCGGTAGGCAAACGGCGTCGCGCCTATCTTCGGAATGGCCAGCCCGCCGCTGGCGACGACCAGGGACTGACAGGAAAAGGCAGCATTGTTGGTAGCGACGGAATAGCGCTTCACCGTTTCGCCGGCATGGCGTTCAATGTGCTTAACGGCGCATGGAAAGGCCCATTTCACCCCGGCATCGTCGCAGGCGTCGCGCAGCATGTCGACAATGTCCCCTGCCGACTCGTCGCAGAACAGTTGTCCGTGCTCGCGTTCGTGATAGGGAATCCTTCGCCTTTCCAACATGGCAAGGAAATCGGATGGCGCAAAACGGGCCAGGGCCGAGCGACAGAAATGCGGATTCTGCGACAGATAATTGTCGGCGCCGACCGTGCGGTTGGTGAAATTGCAGCGGCCGCCACCCGAAATGCGAATGCGTTCGCCTATTTTCTCCGCGTGATCGAGCAGCAGCACGCGCCGCCCTCGCGCTCCGGCCCTGGCGGCGCACATCATGCCTGCAGCGCCGGCGCCGATGACAATGATGTCGAAATGCATGAGTATCCGATCCAAGGGGAAAGCGGGCGTCGAAACGGCGCGGATTCTATCATCCGCGAATTAGGGGCGGCCGCCCCGCAGCGCGGCACCAGCCGCTTGCCACCCGCTCAATACGATGCCGCAGCGCACAAAACCAGGCATATTGTACAAAACGTCAGTCGGAAAGCGTCCATTCGCCGACAGCTGTCGTAGCGAAAATACAACAGAGGCGGAGCGAGCCCAGATATCCGCCATGCTACCGAAAAAGATCCTCCGGTATGGATGAAGACCTAGATCAGGCAAGGAAAGCCACTAAGAACAAGCTTTGCCCTGCAAGGGAGCAAAGGCCATTGCCAATCGGCCAATACAAAAAAATTTCTAAAAAAACTGGAAATACAAAAATAAAGTCATAAAATTGTCATGTTGCGTTGCAACAATCAGGACAATTCATTGTTACAATTCACTTGTCGTAATTATTAATTTCCAACTCAAGGAGCTTCCGATGTCTTTCAATCCCGAGCAATTCGCCGCCGCCAACAAGGCCGCCATCGATTCCCTGCTGTCCGTTGCCAACACCGCCCTGGCTTCCGCCGAGCGTATCGCCACCCTGAATCTCGATACCGCCCGCTCCGTGATGGAAGACTCCGTTTCCAACGCCAAGGCCCTGATGGGCGCCAAAGACCCCCAGGAAGCCCTGTCCATCCAGGCCGCCCTGGCCCAGCCGAGCGTCGAGAAGGCCGTTGCCTATTCGCGTTCGGTCATGGAAATCTCCACCGAAACCCAGGAACAGGTCGTCAAGATGGTTGAAGCCCAATTCGGCGACTTCCAGAAGACCGTTGCCGAGATGCTGGAAAAAGCCGCCAAGTCCGCGCCGGCCGGCTCCGACGTTGCCGTCGCCGCCGTTCAAAGCGCCATTGCCGCCGCCAATTCCGCTTTCGACAATATGCGCAAGACCGCCAAGCAAGTGACCGAAATCGCCCAGAACAACGTTGCCGCTGCCACCAGCGCCACCGTCAAGGCCGCCAAGAAGACCGCTGCCGCCAAGTAATTCCGGTTCCGGCCAGAAAAAAGCCCGCGGCGTCGCGGGCTTTTTCACGCCTGCAATCCGGCGGCGGGGTCGCCCCGGGCCGCGAAAAGGGAGTTAAAAAAGAATATCAAGCGTCTTCGCTTGTCGGCACCAGGAAGTCCTTGCTGATGCCGTTGCCGAGGAGATAGATACGATCCATGAAGTCGGTCAGCCATTCGTGCAGGCCATGCTCGAGGATATCCTCGATCCGCCCGTAGCGTAGTTGGGCGTTCAGCATGCCCGCCTGACGCAGGGTTTCGCCGGAATGACCGTTGGCGACCAGTTCCAGGTTCTTGACGACGCTGTTCAGGCAGAATTGCAGGGAACGCGGCATGTCCTTGTTGAAAATCAGCAGTTCGGCCACCCGCGCCGGGGTGATGACGTCGCGGTAAACCTTGCGGTAGACCTCGAAAGCCGAGACCGAGCGCAGCAGGGCCCCCCATTCGTAGAAATCGCTAGCCCCTTCATCATCCTGTCGACGCAGCACGTGGTATTTGACATCGAGGATGCGGGCCGTGTTGTCGGCCCGTTCGAGCAGGGTGCCGAGACGAATGAAATGGTAGGCCTCGTCCTGGAGCAAGGTGCCGAGCGTCGTGCCGCGCGACAGGGAGGAGCGCATTTTGACCCACTCGAAATACTCGCCGATACCGGCGTTCAAAAGTTGCTCGAAGCTCTTTTCCCGTGCTTCCAACCAGGTGCAGTTGAGCGTTTCCCACATTTCCGTGGTCAGCGTGCCGCGTACGGCGTGGGCATTTTCGCGGGCCATGCGCAGGCAACTGTGGATGGAAGAGAAATTGTCCGGGTCGCTGACCATGAAATGGAGGACGTTTTCTCCGCTGACCTCGGCATATTTCGCCGCGTAGGCCTCGTCAAGGCTGTTCAGAGCGATGATGGCATGCCAGTTCTGATTGGCCGCATCGAGCGATTGGGGTACCAGTGACATCTGATAAGTGACGTCGAGCAGGCGGGCTAGATTCTCCGCCCGCTCGATATAACGGGACATCCAGAACAGGTGATCGGCAGTTCGACTCAGCATGGTTTAATTCTCCAGGACCCAGGTATCTTTGGTGCCGCCGCCCTGCGATGAATTGACGACGAGCGACCCCCGGGTCAAGGCCACCCGGCTCAGCCCGCCCGGCACCATGTCCACGCACCTGCCCGAGGAAAGCACGAAGGGGCGCAGGTCGAGGTGACGCGGCGCGATGCCCTCCTCGACGAAGGTCGGGCAGTTGGAGAGGGCCAGGGTCGGCTGGGCGATATAACCGTCCGGCTTGGCCAGCAGCAATTGGCGGAAGTGTTCGATCTGCGCCCGGGTCGAGGCCGGACCGACCAGCATGCCGTAACCGCCTGCGCCATGCACCTCCTTGACGACCAGTTCGGCCAGGTTGGCGAGCACGTAGGCGAGGTCGTCCGGCTTGCGGCACATGTAGGTCGGCACATTGTTCAGGCTCGGTTCCTCGCCGAGGTAGAAACGGATCATGTCCGGCACGTAGGGATAAATCGACTTGTCGTCGGCGACGCCGGTACCGATGGCATTGGACAGTGTAACGTTGCCGGCCTGGTAAGCCTTGAGTATGCCCGGCACACCGAGCGACGAATCGGCACGGAAGGCCAGCGGATCGAGAAAATCGTCGTCGATGCGGCGATAGATGACGTCGACCCGCTGCGGCCCCTGCGTCGTCCGCATGTAAACCACCTCGTCCTTGACGAAGAGGTCGCGTCCCTCGACCAGTTCAACCCCCATCTGCTGCGCCAGGAAGGTATGTTCGAAATAGGCGCTGTTGTAGGCGCCCGGGGTCAGCACGACGACAGTCGGATTCGACACCCCCTTGGGCGCCACGGCACGCAGCTTTTCGAGCAGCATGTCCGGGTAATGCTGAACTGGCGCCACCTTGTGCCTGGCGAACAGTTCCGGAAAGAGGCGCATCATCATCTTGCGGTCTTCCAGCATGTACGACACGCCGGAAGGCACCCGCAGGTTGTCTTCCAGTACGTAGAACTCCCCCTCGCCGGCGCGGACGATATCGACCCCGGCGATGTGGGCGTAAACGCCACCCGGCAGATCGACCCCCTTCATCTCGGGGCGATACTGGGCATTGTTGAGTACCTGTTCGGCCGGGATCTTGCCTGCCTTGAGGATTTCCTGATCGTGATAGACATCGTGCAGGAACATGTTCAAGGCCTTGACCCGCTGACGCAGCCCCGAATGCAGCGATTTCCACTCGGCCGCCGGAATGATGCGCGGAATGATGTCGAAGGGAATCAACCTTTCCTTCCCTGCCTCTTCGCCATAAACCGCAAAGGTGATGCCGACCCGGTGAAAGGCGAGATCGGCCTCCGCCCGTTTGCGCTCTATGCGTTCGGGCGGCGTCGCCCTCAGCCACTCGTCGTATCCCTTGTAATGCGTGCGGACGCCGCCGGCGGCGTCCACCATCTCGTTATAGAAGTTCATTTTTCCACTCGTCGCTAAGGATGCCTTGCAGCGGTTTCAGCAGGTTCCATGCCACCCGCAAACCAGCTTTAAATCATGCGCCGAATACCACTTTCGAACTATTGACGCACCGCAAAGGTGCTGCATATTTTCAAGATGGTGCAATAAAAAAACCCGCCGGATCGCTCCGGCGGGTTTTCATTTGCAACAACGCCGGAGTCAGGCGCGTTCGAAAATGACCGCGATACCTTGACCGCCGCCGATACACATGGTGACCAGCGCATACTTGCCGCCGATGCGTTCCAGTTCGTACAGGGCCTTGGTGGCGATGAAGGCGCCGGAGCAGCCGACCGGGTGGCCGAGGGCGATGGCGCCGCCGTTCGGGTTGGTCTTGGCCGGGTCCAGGCCGAGCACCTTGGAAACGGTCAGCGCCTGGGCGGCAAAGGCTTCGTTGGACTCGATGACATCCATCTGGTCCAGCGTCAGGCCTGCCTTCTTCAGGGCCAGCCTGGTGGCCGGAATCGGCCCCTCGCCCATGACATCGTTCGGCACGCCGGCGACGGCATAACCGGCGATACGCGCCATGGCCTTGTGACCGGCCTTGGCGGCGACATCGGCAGCAGCCAGCACAAAGAAGGCGGCACCGTCGTTGATGCCCGAGGCGTTACCGGCCGTGACCGTACCGTCCTTCTTGAAGGCCGGCTTCATCTTGGCCAGGGATTCCATGGTCGTGCCGCGCTTCAGATGCTCGTCTGTATCGAACACCACTTCGCCCTTGCGGGTCTG
>JAJXVG010000133.1 GCA_021782315.1 Pseudomonadota bacterium
GATCTCCGACATTGCGCGCCGAGCCGATGACGTCCTTGAGGGCTTCCTTGGTCAGGTCCAGCGCGATGCTGCGGCCATGGAAGGAGGAGTAGGCAAGCACCTTCTTTAGGGCGCCTTCCAGTTCGCGGACGTTGGAACGCAGGTGCTTGGCGATGAAGAAGGGAACCTCCTCGTCGAGATGGATGCCTTCCGCCTCCGCCTTCTTTTTCAGGATGGCGACGCGCATTTCCAGTTCCGGCGGTTCGATCTGGACGGTCAGGCCCCAATCGAAGCGGGTGACCAGGCGGTCGTCGAGTCCGTTGATATCCTTGGGGTAGGTATCGCAGGTGATGATGATCTGCTTGCGGGCTTCGATCAGCGCGTTGAACAGGAAAAAGAATTCTTCCTGCGAACGGTTCTTGCCGTTGAAGAATTGCACGTCGTCGAGCAGCAGGACGTCGAGCGAGCGATAGGTCCGCTTGAAGCTGTCGAAGGATTTTTGCTGGTAGGCGCGAACGACGTCCGAGTAATAGTCCTCGGCATGAACGTAGCGGACAATTTTTTCCGGATTCTCGGCGACGATGGCATTGCCGATGGCGTGGATCAGGTGGGTCTTGCCGAGGCCGGCGCCGCCGTATATGAACAGCGGATTGTAGGCGCCGCCAGGATTGTTCGCCACCTGGACGGCAGCAGCGCGCGCCAGGTCGTTGGCCTTGCCGACCACCAGGTTGTCGAAGGTGAAGGAGGGGAAAAGCCGGGACTTTTCATAATTGGCCCCCTTGCTGCGGGACTTCTCCGGGGCAGGCATCTTTTTCTCGACCGGGGCCTGCGCCTTGGCGGGAAGTTTTTCAGCCGGCTCGGCATTAGCCTCGACGCGGCTGGCCGCCGTCTTGCCGCTACCGATGACCAGCGCGATGGTGACCGGGCCGGAGAAAAAATTGCGGCTGTAGTCCTCGATACGCGACAGGTAGCGGTCGCGCACCCATTTCAGAATGAAAGTATTCGGGGCGATAAGGCGCAGGCCATCGTCCAGGGCCGTGGCTTCACCTTCGAGCCGCAGGGGTCTGATCCAGGTATTGAATTGTTGCGCGGGCAATTCCTGCTCGAAGCGCTGCAAACAGGATTCCCAGAAACCGGCCATGGACGAAAAAACTCCTCTCCGCACATCCGAAACTGTTTTCGCTGGCGGTTATTAGATATTTGATTTATTGATATTTTTTTGAATATTCAGACAACAGTCGGGTTGCCGCCGAAGTTGCGATTCTACCCCCCATCCAAAAAGTTATCCACAGCTTTAGGAAATAATTGAACTTGACAGAACACCATCAAACAAGGTGTAATCACGCGTTTTTCTAAGCACATCAAGGGATTACAACATGAAACGCACGTATCAACCGTCGGTCGTGCGCCGCAAGCGCACCCATGGCTTCCTGGTCCGTATGCGCACCAAGGGTGGCCGTGCAGTCATTGCTGCTCGCCGCGCCAAGGGTCGTACGCGTCTGGCCGTTTAACCGGACGTTTGGCGAGGTGGAACAAACCTTCGCCCGACGCTATCGCCTGACAAAAACGGATGAATTCTCATCCGTTTTTGGTTTCAGGAGGGCAATTCGAGGAAAATTGCTGATGCTGCATTATCAGCCGCGTCCCGAAGCCCACGTCGAAGCCCGACTCGGCGTGGTGGTTGCCAAAAAACTGCTCAAGCGCGCCGTCGACCGCAATCGGGTCAAACGCGTCGTGCGCGAACAGTTTCGCTTGCATCGGGGCAATTTGCCGGGGGTCGACATGGTCGTCCGGCTGGCCAGCAAGCCGGGGAGACTCGACGGCGCCGATCTGGCCATCGATTTCCTCGCCCTTCTGGATAAACTGCAACGGCCGCGGCCGAAGCGGGAAGTATGATGAAAGGCCTGTTGATTGGCCTGGTTCGCATCTACCAATATGCGATCAGTCCTTTTCTCGGGCGAAGCTGCCGATATATGCCGAGCTGCTCGACATACACGGTGGAAGCAGTAGAGAAGTATGGCGCCTTCCGGGGTGGCTGGCTGGGCTTGAAAAGAGTCTGCCGCTGCCACCCATGGCATCCTGGTGGGTATGATCCCGTACCCTGACTCAAGAATTCTTTTGTAGGCTGTTCATGGATACTCGACGCCTGATACTGGTTTTGATCTTCACCTTCTCCAGCTTCATGCTGTGGGAAAACTGGCAGAAATACAACCAGCCGAAGCCCGCGGCCGACGCCGTGGCAACCGCCCCGACCGGCGGTGCCGTGCCGGTCCCCTCGACTTCGCTGCAGGCCAAGGCATCTTCCGATACGCCCGCCGTTGCCGCACCGGCCTCCAGCGCGGAGACCTTCACCGTCACGACCGACCTGATGAAGGCCACCATCTCCGCCCAGGGCGGTGATCTGGTCAGACTCGAGTTGTTGAAATACAAGGAACACGACAACAAGGAGAAGACCTTTGTCCTGTTCGACGCAGCGCATCAGTACCTGGCTCAGGCCGGCCTGATCGGCGAGGGATTGCCGAGCCATCGTTCGATCTTCAGCCATGTCGAAGGTCCGACCAGCCTGGCCGAGGGTAGCGACGAACTGAAGTTCCGGCTCGAATCGACCGAGCAGGGCGGGATCAAGGTCGCCAAGATCCTTACCTTCAAGCGCGCTTCCTACCAGGTCGACGTGGCCTGGGAAATCACTAATGGCAGCGACAAGGCCATTGCGCCAAATGCCTACTTCCAGTTGCAGCGCGACGATGTCGCCCCGGCCGGCGAAACCAAGATGGTTTCGACCTTTACCGGCCCGGCCGTGTATACCGACGCCGAGAAGTACCAGAAGGTCACTTTCGCCCATATCGCCGAAGACAAGGCCAAGTTTGCAAAGACCGCCGACAATGGCTGGCTGGCCATGGTTCAGCACTATTTCGTCTCGGCCTGGGTACCGAAAGACAAGACGCCGCGTGAGTTCTATATGCGCAAGGTCGAAGGCCACAACGTCTTCCAGGCCGGCGTCATCGTGCCGATCGCCGAAATTGCGCCGGGCGCCAAGGGCGGAACCTCCGTTACGCTGTATGCCGGTCCGCAGGAACAATCCGTCCTCAAGCAGATCGCTCCCGGGCTGAACCTGGTCGTGGACTATGGCTGGCTGACCGTGGTTGCCGCACCGATCTTCTGGGCGCTGGAAGCCATTCACAAACTGGTCGGCAACTGGGGTTGGGCCATCGTGGTGCTGACCGTCATCCTCAAGGCGATTTTCTTCCCGCTGTCGGCCGCCTCCTACAAGTCGATGGCGAAGATGAAGCTCTTGACGCCGCGCCTGACGCAGTTGAAGGAGCGCTTCGGCGACGACAAGCAGCGCCTGAATCAGGAAATGATGAAGATGTACCAGACCGAGAAGGTTAATCCGCTCGGCGGCTGCCTGCCCATCCTGGTCCAGATTCCGGTTTTCATCGCCCTCTACTGGGTGCTGCTGGGTGCCGTCGAAATGCGCGATGCGCCTTGGATACTGTGGATCAAGGACCTTGCTTCGGCTGACCCCTACTACATTCTGCCGGTCGTCATGATGATCTCGATGTTCGTCCAGACCAAGCTCAATCCGACGCCGCCGGATCCGATCCAGGCCAAGGTCATGATGATGATGCCGCTGATCTTCGGCTTCATGTTCTTCTGGTTCCCGGCCGGTCTGGTGCTCTATTGGGTGGTCAACAATGTCCTGTCCATCACTCAGCAGTGGCATATCTCGCGAATGATCGATGGCGGCAGAAAGGCCGCCAACGACGCCAAAGCCTGACGTGTGAGCTTTGCAGGGCAAAAGGACAGCATCGCCGCCATCGCTACGGCTCCCGGCCGTGGCGGTGTCGGCGTCATCCGCGTCTCGGGCAGCGATTTGCTGCCCTTTGCTTTTGCGCTGACCGGCAAGACACCGAAGCCGCGTTACGCGACGCTGGCCGATTTCAAAGCGGCCGACGGGACGACGATAGACAGCGGCATCCTGCTGTTTTTCCCGAACCCGAACTCCTACACTGGCGAGGACGTCCTTGAACTGCAAGGTCATGGCGGCCCGGTCGTCATGCAAATGGTGCTCGCCCGCTGTATCGACCTCGGCGCGAGACTGGCCGAACCAGGCGAATTCAGCCGTCGCGCCTTCCTGAACGGGAAAATGGATCTTGCCCAGGCCGAGGCGGTGGCCGACCTGATCGATGCAGCGACGGCCAGTGCGGCCCGCTCGGCCGTTCGTTCGCTGCAGGGCGAATTTTCCCGGGCCATTGGCGAATTGAACGATGAACTGGTCAATCTGCGCATGCTGGTCGAAGCGACCCTGGATTTTCCGGAAGAAGATATCGATTTCCTGAAAGCGGCCAATGCCTTCGGTCGCCTCGAGCGACTGCAACTGAAACTGGCCGAGATATTCGACCGGGCCGCCCAGGGTAAGCTGCTGCAATCGGGTCTTCACGTCGTTCTGGCCGGCCAGCCGAACGTCGGCAAATCCTCCCTGCTCAATCGTCTGGCCGGCGACGACCTGGCCATCGTCACGCCGATTGCCGGGACGACCCGCGACGCGCTGCGCTCGACCATCCAGATCGAAGGTATTCCGCTGCACATCATCGATACCGCCGGCTTGCGCGAAACCGACGACGAGGTCGAAATAATCGGCATCGAGCGCAGCTGGAAGGAAATCGAGCGTTCCGACGTCGTTCTCCTGCTGGTCGATGCCCAAGGCGGCATGACGCCGGCCGACGGGGCGATCCTTGCCCGCCTGCCGGAAGGCCTGCAACGCATCACCATCTACAACAAGATCGACCTCTCCGGCGCTCAGGCAGAGCGACACGATGAAGCTGACAGCATCGCCATCTCGCTGTCGGCGCGCTCCGGCGAAGGCATTGGTCTGCTGCGCCGGGAATTGTTGCGGATTGCCGGCTGGCACCAGACCGAGGACATATTCATTGCCCGAGAACGCCATTTGCGGGCCCTGTCCGATGCCCAGGAGCATCTTGCCGCAGCCCGCAGCGTCGTCGAAGGCGCCTATCCCGCCCTTGAACTATTCGCGGAAGAACTCCGGCTGACCCAGCGTCATCTTGGCCGGATTACCGGTGAATTCACGGCAGACGATCTTCTTGGCGTTATTTTCAGCCGTTTCTGCATCGGCAAGTAGCGAGAATCTGACTCACCGTATTTCCTTGCCTCGGCTCCCCTTTTCCAGCCACTCGAGGATGCACTCGAAGAGGTGATCCGGGCTGACCGGTTTGGAAATGAAATCGTTCATGCCGGCGGCCAGGCATCTGGCCTTGTCTTCGGCAAAGGCATTGGCGGTCATGGCGAGTATCGGTACGTCTTTTCCGTTGTTCATCAGCCGAATCTGGCGAGTCGCTTCCAAACCGTCCATGTTCGGCATCTGCATGTCCATCAGGATCAGGTCGTAGGGCTGGTTCCCGGCGTGCGCCACGGCGCTCAAGCCGTCGTCCGCCACATCCGTTACCAGTCCAGCGTCTTCGAGTAGCCCCAGCGTCACTTCCCGGTTGATCGGTTCGTCTTCCGCCAGCAGGATACGCTTTCCGGCGTGACGATCGAGCAGTTGCATTTCGGCGGAAAGCATCTGTCTCGCCGGACTGGCCTTCCGTTGATCGGCGAGTTTCCTCAGACGAGCGGTAAACCAGAAGGTGCTGCCGCGGCCCGACACGCTTTCGACGCCGACTTCGCCATCCATCTGTTCGGCCAGCTTCTTGGTGATGGCGAGACCCAGGCCGGTGCCGCCGTACTTCCGGGTAGTCGAATTGTCTGCCTGCTCGAAGGTAGTGAACAGGCGAGGCAAGGCATCGGCTTCGATGCCGATGCCGGTGTCGCTCACTTCGAAACGGATCAGCGTGCTGGTCTCCTCTTCCCGGGCAACGAGGATGCGCAGGGTGATTTGCCCGTGCTCGGTAAATTTGACTGCGTTGCCGACGTAATTGATCAGCGCCTGCTGCAAACGGGTCGGGTCGCCGCGCAGGTAGCCGGCAGGAGAGGCTATTTCGCTGACCATGGTGATTTTCTTGGCAGCAGCCCGCTCATGGAACATCGAAACGACATTGGCGGCCAGAGCGCCAAGGTGGACATCGGCATCGTCGAGAACGAATTTTCCGGCTTCGATCTTTGAAAGTTCCAGGATGGTGTTGATGACTTCCAGCAGGTGGCGGCTGGCCGCCTCGATCTTGTCCAGTCGATCTTCCTGTTCCGGGCTAACGCCGTTGCGGCGCATCAGATGCGTCATGCCGGAAATGGCATTGAGCGGCGTCCGGATCTCATGGCTCATATTGGCCAGGAAGGCGGTTTTGGCGATGTTTGCTCCTTCGGCGGCGGTCTTGGCGCTCAGCAGTTCACGGGTACGTTCGCAAACTGTCTCTTCGAGTTCCTGCCGGTAAAGGATCTGTGATCGAAGCGCCTGACGCTGGGCGGTGACATCCGAGACGAGCAACACGCCACCGACCGGCTTCCCGCCTTCGAGCAGGGGATACAACATGCAGTGGACGGCGACGAGCGTACCATCGGTTCGCCCCAGTTCCGCTTCCAGTTCGGCAAGCCGCTTGCCGCTTCTGGCCGCATCCTGAATCCGGGACCAAGGTGACGACTGGGATTCGTTTTCCTGCTCGGATTGACGCAGGCCGCGCAGAACAGTGTCGACGTCGACAAGATCGCCAAGTCCAAGTATCGATCGGGCGGCAGGATTGACGAAAACAATTCCGCCCTCCGCATCCAGGCCACAAATACCCTGCCCCACGGAATCAAGAAGCAATTGGAGGCGCTCGTTGCTTTCGGCCAATTTGCTTGCAGCGACACCGAGGCGGCGTTCCGTGAGTTCCCGTCGCCGCAGCATCGCAATCAGTGCGAACAATCCCAGGAGCACACTGAGCAGGCTGATGAAGGCCGTGCGCCGCCATTGTGCGAGAAAATCGACGGAAGCCAGGCCGACGGCGACATAGAACGGGTAGTTGCCGACCCGCTTGTAGGCGTAAACACGATCCGTGTGGTCGATGGCGGCCTGGTAACGGATCATGCCCTCGCGGTCGCCCCGCTCGATGCGCTGGTGCATGGGGTTGTTCACCAGCGTTTGATTCAGGGTGTTGGGACGCGCCGGAATACGCATGACCAGGCGGGCATCGTCACTGCGCCGCCAGGTCACGACGCCGTTGGGGCCGATATCGATGGCATTCACCAGGGTGGCAAGGTAATCGAGTTCGAGCGGCGCCTGGGCGATACCGGCAAAATTGCCGGCACCGTCGCGTATGGCCACGGCCACATAAAGCTGCGGCCGGTTGGCAATACGCCCGATATTGACTTCGGAAAAATATATCGGCAGCTCGGGGTGTTTACGCAGTTCCTCGTAGTAACTGCGCCCGACCGCACTGGGTACCGCGCCCATCCAGGCCTTTTCGGATAGGTAAAGCACATTGCCTTCCCGATCGATCAGACGCAGGCCGGTGATTTCGGGAAAATGATCGGACAGCCGCGCCAATTTTCCGTGCATCTCCCCGGCAAAACGGTCTCTGGCCGAAAGGTTCAGGGCAGCCAGCGGCACTTCTCGCGCCAGGGCCTCCAGTGTCGATTGGGTACGCCGGATGGTGGAATCGAGACGGGCTTCCAGCACTTCCACGAGGTTCGTCGCGCTCGTCGTCGCCAACCTGGTTTGATCCTGATAACTGCTCCAGAGAAAAAATCCCAGAAGCGACATCACGCCAAAGGTTAGGACAAAGACAATCCCGACAATTTTTTGTCCGTACTGGAAACGCATCCCTGGCCTATTTTCAGATTTTCTGTGTTTTACATTTTCCAATGTGAGCAAAATTATGCGACCAATTATTTCGCCTGTTGAAAATATTTGATCGACGCCCGGCCGGAGCGCCGATTCGGCCTCTGGGCATGGCAGGCATGCCGCTGCTCGATACGCTTGGCGGCCTGTCGATAACCCTGTGTACAAGCTGTCCGGCGATTGTTGGCAAGTCGCCTGTTTTCTCCAATCCAAAAACTATCCGGAATTCATCCACAGGCAACGCAGGCAGTTACCAACCCCGTTTATTTTATTTTATCTTTTTGAATTTAAATACATATTTTTGTTTATCCACAGAAGTGTTGTTTGCTTATTCTCAGTAGTAGGTTTACATATGCTTATTATTAAAAACAGAAGACAACACCCCGTCCGGCATTTGCCGACATACAGGTCGAGTCGCCAGCCTTCGCATCGAGGCTTCCGCAGAAATTGATCTTTCCAATAAAATTCAGTCACTTCGTTCATTGAACACGTCATGCGCATCACCCTTGTTCATCCGGCCGGGTTCAATTTCGTACCCGGTCAGCCGGATTTTTCGGTGCTGGCCAACCGCATGGCACCGATCGGCATCATGCAGCTCGCCAGTTGGCTGGAAAAATTCGGCCACTGCGTGCAACTGCACGATTGTCTCGGACCCTATGCGCCGCTGACCATTGTTGAGAACGCCGAAATTGTGCTGGCCGGCGATCCGCAAATGGTCGGTTTTTCGGCAACCACGTCGGGTTTCATGGATGCGGTCGAGATTGCCGCTTACATTAGAGCCAGGCGGCCTGAAATAAAAATCGTTTTCGGCAACGTCCACGTTTCGTCGCTCGGTGCCCCCATCCTCGAGCACTTTCCGGAAATTGACTATCTGGTCATCGGCGAAGGGGAAGGTTCTTTCCTCGATCTCGCCGACGGCAAGCCGTTGAAGGACATCGGCAACCTCATATACCGCGACGGGACGGGCAGGA
>JAJXVG010000134.1 GCA_021782315.1 Pseudomonadota bacterium
TTCTGCTTTCCATGGTCATGATCCTGTCCTCGGCCATCAGCGCGGCAATCCTGCTCTTTGACCTGCATGCCAGGGAGTTGGCCCACGCCAAAGGCGAAATCGAAAGCCTGAGCAGGATTCTGGCCGAGCAAACGACCCGGGCTTTCGACGGTGTCGATATTTCCTTGCGCGGTGTGAGGGAACATCTCAACGACGAGATCGGGCGTCATCTCGAATTGAGCAGCACGCCGGTCAGGCTGCTGCTGCGTTCGCGGGTCGGCGGGCTGCCGCAGATCAAATCGATGTTCGTGGTCGACCAGGACGGGATGGTCGTCAATTCGTCGAGAAAGGATTTCCTTTCCCCATTTACCGTCGGCAACCGGGATTTTTTCCTGCACTTCGTCAATACGGTCGACGAGGATTTGTTCATTTCCCGGCCCGAAAGGGCTCGTATCGACGGTCAATGGACCTTTTACCTGTGCATCCGGCTTTTTCATCCTTCGGGGAGATTCAGGGGGGTCCTGGTCGCCGCGATGAGCATCGAGTATTTTGAAACGCTGTACGAAAGCATCAGCCTGGACTCGGTCAGCCGCATCCTGTTGCTCAACCGGGACGGTGTCCTCATGGCGGGCGAGCATCACGACCAGAAAATGCTCGGAACGACAGTCGTCAGTCCGGGCACCTTGGCGGAAATCGCTTCCAGGGACGGCAAGGCCATGGCGGAGGAGAGTCCCGATACGCCGGGGGAGCGCTGGCTGCTTGCCTACTATCTGGTGAACAAGTATCCGCTCATGGTGTCGCCGGAGGTCAATGAACGGGACGCGCTCGCCCCGTGGCGTCGGGTGGCGCTGCCCATCACCGTTGGCGTGACCCTGGTGTTTGCCTTCATCCTGCTGGCGACGGCGCTGCTGGTCAAGAATCTGCTGCGCAAGGAACATCTCGAAACCGCCCTCAAGGAAAGCGACGCCAAGCTGCGCTACATGGTCCAGTCGGTTCGGGATGCGATCCTGACGGTCGATTCTTCGGGAAAGGTCATCCTGTTCAACCTGGCAGCGGAAAGAATGTTCGGGATGCAGGCCGGCGACGTGCTGGGCAGGCCGGTCGACGAGGTGTTGCTGTGCTGTCAGCCGAAACCGTTGGCGCACAATTTCATGCGCTATCTCAACGAGGGCTGGCAATCGCCGTCCGGATTGGCGCTGCTCGGCATTATTTCCTTGGCGCATGGCGATGCGGAATTTCCGGTCGAGCTCAGTTTGTCCAGCACGGCCTTTCGTGGCGATGTGCTGGTGACGGCGGTGTTTCGGGATCTCTCCGAGCGTCAGCGGGCAGAGCACGAGCTGATAGAGACCAACCGGCAACTCCAGTCACTCTCTGCCGCGCAGCAAAACGTGCGGGAAGAGGAGCGTTTGCGGATATCCCGCGAATTGCACGACGAACTGGGCCAGTCGCTGACCGGCATCAAAATGGAGGTCTCGTGGCTGGGCGGACGCCTCCTGGCCGTTCAGCCGGATATGGACAAGAAAGTCAGCTCGATCAAGAAGCTGATCGACGGCAGTATTTCAGCCGTCCGCCGGATTTCTTCCGAACTCCGGCCCCTGGTCCTCGACGACCTGGGATTTTCTGCTGCCGCGAACTGGTACGTCGCCCAATTTTCCGAACGCACCGGGGTCGCGGTCGACTTGATCCTGCCGGAAGAGGATCCGGAAAACGGCAGCACCACTGCCACGACGCTGTTCCGGGCCTTGCAGGAATCCCTGACCAATATTGCCCGGCATGCCGCCGCCCGGCATGCCGATGTCCGGCTCAGCCTGGCCGATGGCTACTGGTTGCTGTCCATCCGGGACGATGGCGTGGGTTTCGACGATCGGGCCGGCAAACCGGCCGGCATCGGTTTGATCGGCATGAGGGAGCGCGTCCAGATGCTGGGCGGGGCCTTTAATCTGACTACGGCGCCGGGGGCGGGTACGCAACTCGAAATCAGCATTCCGGCCGAACAGGCGAAGAGGGGAAACGATGTACAAAATCCAGGTATTGCTGGCGGATGATCATGCCATCATTCGCGACGGACTGAAGCAGATCCTTTCGGATACGGACGATCTGCTCGTCTCCGGCGAAGCGGCCAACGGCATCGAACTGATGCATCTCGTCCGCGAGAAGCAGTGGGGGGTGCTGGTTCTCGACATATCGATGCCCGGTCGCAGCGGGCTGGATCTCATCCGCATGGTCAAGGACGAGCAGCCGACTCTTCCCATCCTCGTCCTGAGCATGCATCACGAGGAGCAGTATGCCGTTCGCGCCATCCACGCCGGCGCGTCCGGCTACCTGACCAAGGAAAGCGACAGCGAATTGCTCCTGGCGGCCATTCGGCGGGTAGCCGGCGGCGGCCTCTACATCAGCGAAAAGGTCGCCGGCTTGATGGCGCGCGGTGCCCGGCCCGTGGTCGAAACCCTGCCCCACGATCTCCTGTCGGATCGGGAGTACCAGGTTTTCAACATGCTGGCAACGGGGATGGGGCTGACTGAAATCGGACAGGTGCTTTCCTTGAGCGTCAAGACCATCAGCACCCACAAGACCCATATCCTGGAAAAGATGGATCTCGCCAATACCGGCGAATTGATTCGCTACGCGATTAGTCACGGACTGGCCGAGCAGGACGAGTAGGCCTCGGCCCGAGGACTTGCACCAAGCCTCGGCCTGGCGGGAATCGGGCGTCTCCGGCCCTTTTCGCGCAGATAAATAATCGTAATGAGCAGATTCCGCCGCATCGTGAGATCCGGCGGAACCGTCGCGCCAGATCATTTGGCATGGCCTGGTTGCGTCCGTCGTTTTTCGCCGGCGGCAATATAGGATATTTCCTATAAGGACTTTAATCCCCTTCCGATGGGATGGATTTAGGCGGCACTGTAAATTCACCGACTGAAGCTGGAGTCAGGATATCCGGCTGTATTGACATTCGGGAACAGGTGTTTCCCGATCGATGATCGAAAGGGTGAAAAATGAAATTTCAGATTGCTCGCAGTTCCTTGGTTGCCGTCGGTGCAGCCGTTTTTCTTCTTGCCTCGCACGCTCAGGCTGCTGTCGATGCGGACGCCGCCAGGGCCCTGGCCAAGCAGAACAACTGCTTCAAGTGCCACGCCATCGAGAAGGAAAAAGACGGCCCGGCCTACAAGGCCGTTGCGGCAAAGTTCAAAGGCAAGGCCAATGCCGAAGCCCGTCTGATCGAGCACATCACCTCGGGTGAAAAGGCGAAGTTCCCGGATGGTCACGAGGAAGAGCACAAGATCGTCAAGACCTCGCCACCGAAGGACATGGAGCAGATCAAGAACCTGGTCCAGTGGATTCTGTCGCAATAAATTCGGCTGCGGCCGGCTCAATTCAGGGGGAAGCAAGATGAGTCATAAGGTGATGTCTGGAAAAGCGCGGATATTCCTCGGTGCAGTGCTTGGGCTGGTCGCGTGCACCTTTGCCGGGGCGTCGTTTGGCGCGGTGGACGCGGTTGCCGCCAAAAAACTGGCGCGCAAGGAAAGCTGCCTGCGTTGCCATGCTGTGGACAAGAAGAAGGAGGGCCCGTCCTACCAATCCGTTGCCTACAAGTACAAGGGGCAGTCGGATGCGCTCGACAAGCTGGTCGCGCACATCGAAACGGGTGAAAAGGTCAAGCTTTCCGACGGCCACATGGAAGACCACAAGATCGTCAAGACCAAGGATGCCGAGCAAATCAAGAATCTGATCAGTTGGATTCTGGCGCAGTAAGAGTTTCAGCAATCCGTTCGCGTGATTAGAGCGATAGGCGTAAAGGAAAAAAAATGACAGCAATTAGGAAGTGGGTCGCCGCCTGTGTATTGGCGGTGGGGGGGCTTGTTGCAACAGCACCGGTTTTCGCGGACTCGGCCTTGCCGTCCACGGACTTTGGTGGAGCTGTCTCCGCGAAGGCGGCGATAGCGAAGGATGGGCTCAAGAAAGATGCAGTTTGTACGCGTTGCCACGATGAAAGTGAAACGACGCCGATTCTGTCCATTTACCAGACCAAGCACGGCGTGCGTGCCGACGGGCGGGCGCCGACCTGTCAATCCTGCCACGGTGAAAGCGAGAAGCATCTGAAGGGGGATCCGAACGTCAAGGGACGTGCCGCTCCCGATGTCGTATTCAAGAAAGGCGCTTACGCCGTTACCGACGAGAAGGTTCGGGCCGGTCAGTGTCTGAGTTGCCACAAGGGAACCAAGCGCAACAACTGGGATGGCGGCACGCATGACGCGAACGGTTTGGCCTGCAACAGCTGCCACTCGGTTCACCGTCCGACTGACAAGGTGCTGAACAAGCGGACGCAAACGGAAGTCTGCTACACCTGCCACAAGGAGCAGCGCGCCGATAGCCACAAGATTTCGTCGCATCCGCTGGATGCCGGCAAGATGTCATGTTCCGATTGTCACAATCCGCACGGCTCCACCGGTCCGAAGCTGATGAAGAAAAACACCATCAATGAGACCTGCTGGACCTGCCATGCCGAAAAGCGTGGGCCTTTCCTGTGGGAGCATCAGCCGGCGACCGAGGATTGCACCAATTGCCATACGCCGCACGGATCGAATATCACCCCGCTGTTGAAGAATCGCCCGCCAATGCTGTGTGACGATTGCCATGATGGCCCGCATAACAGCCAGGCGCCCTATGGCGCAGGGATGGGCGGCAGTCAGGGCACGACGGTCACCAACCCGCTGTTGAATGCCAATGCTGCCAACTCCTCTGCTGCCGGACGTGCCTGCTTGAACTGCCATGTCATGGTGCACGGTTCGAACAGCCCGACCGGTGCCTTGCTGCATCGCTAATCAGGGGGTAAATAAAATGAAATCAAGCAAAAGAAATCTGAGCATCAGTGTTATTGCGCTTGCAGTTCAAGGGGCTTTGGCTGCAATGACCATGTCGCCGACGGCGGCTTCGGCAGAGGATGACGATGTCGCAGCATTGATCAATCCGACGAGCGTGGTTGAGGTTGGCGTCGGTGGCGTATCGACCAATTCGAATAAATTCGGCGAGTACAACGGCCTGCGCAAAAGCGATCCGTATGTCGTAGGAAATTTCGGCGTCAAGGGGGGCGACGCCTACGGCCAGGGAGACGGCACCTTGCGCTGGTCGGTCAATGGTCAGGATCTGGGAACAACCTCGCGCTCCATCGATGGGTCGATGGCCAGTCAAGGACAATGGAGCATCGGTCTCGGCTATGACGAGTTGCGTCACTACACCACGACCAACTATCAAACGCCGTACCTGGGTGCGATGGGAGGAAACAACTTCACCCTGCCGACGAATTTCGGGGTCATCAACTCGAACAAAAGCGCCACCGGCGCCTCCGGCACCAATACGCTGGTCGGCGCGCGTTCGCTGACCGGGACGCAGTTGGGGGATTTGCAGACTCAGGATGTCTATACCCAGCGCGAAAATACCAGTTTCAACGCGGGTTACGACTTCAATTCAAACTGGAATTTCAGGTTTGAATTCAATCATCTGGATCAGTCCGGGGCGAAGTTGATCGGCTCCGGTACCGATCCCGGTCTCGCCAGGACGGGCAGCTTCGGCGGGATTTCCACCTGGAAAGGCGAGGCACCGCAAATCCTGATGAATCCGACGAGCTACAAAACGGATACCGTGACCGCAGCGGTGAATTGGAATAGCGAGCGAGCACACGCGACCATCGGATATTTCGGATCGTTTTTCCACGATGATTTTAGCGGGGTCACCTGGTCGAATCCCTTCCAGACGAGCAGCAACACCGGCACGGTGCTGGCCAGCGGTTTTCCGGTCAGCACGATGTCTACGCCGCCCAGCAACGAGTTTCATCAACTGAATTTGTCGGGTGGTTACATCGTCAATCAGACGACCAAGCTCGCCGGCGCCTTCTCTTATGGCAGGAGTCTGCAGAACAGCAGTTTCGACGGAACCTATCAGCCAGGATATGCCGTAAATTTGCCAGGCAACTCCTTGGACGGCAAAGTGGCGATGACGCATGCCGACGCAAAGCTGACCAATCAGACGACGAAGGATCTGACGCTGACGGCCGGGTTCAAGTACAACGAGCGCGACAATCAGACGGCATCGAATCTCTACACCTACTACGACGAAGGCAACAAGCTGCGCGAAGCCTGGAATACGCCGATGAGCAATCGGAAAACCCAGGTGGAACTGGCTGCGGATTATCGGCTGTCGCCGGACCAGAAGCTGCATCTGGGTTACGAGTTCGAGAAAATTGAACGCTGGTGCGACAATTCGCCAAACCTGAACCAGATCATTAACGCCATGTCCTTTACCGGGACAACCTTCAGCGCGGCCAATATTGCGGCGGCAAAGGCGTATTACGCCAACGGTACGTCCTGTGCGCAAGTGCCTGACAGTTCGGAGAACAGGCTTGTCGCAAACTACCGGATCAAGGCAAGCAGCGATCTCAGCTTCAATGCCGGTTATTCCTACGGCGATCGCAGCGCGACGGTCAATCCGAGCTATTACAATCCCTTGCAGTCTGTCACCGAGGGTTTTGTTAACACGGGGTACGTGGCATTTTTCGAAGGCTCGCGTCGGGAAAACCTGCTCAAGCTGGGCGCCAACTGGCAGGCTTCCGAAAAACTCAGTTTCGGGGTGACCGGCAAGTATCGCTTCGATGAGTATTACGGCGAAACCTATGGCGTGGACCGCGGTTCGATGGCGAGCGTCAATCTCGATAGCACCTACGCCTATTCCGAAAACAGTACCGTTTCAGCTTTTGCTTCCTGGCAATTGCGGACCCGGGACTTGAACACGGAGTCCGGTCGCACGGCCATCGGGGTTACGCCGACTTCCGGGACCTGGGCTAACAACATGAACGATACCGATGTGACCCTGGGCATTAACGGGAAACAGAAAGAACTCCTGGGCGGTCATTTCGAATTGAGCGAGGATTTGACCTATTCGCTGGCGACGACCAAATACAACACGACCGTGAACTACAGCACGACGGGTTGCAGTACCACGGTAGCCAGTAACACGAGCAATCAGGCCTGCGGTAGTCCTTCTCCGATCCGCAGCGAATTGCTGCAATTCAGGTTGGCGGGAAAGTACATCCTGGACAAGACATCCGCTGTCGTCGTCGGCTATCTCTACCAACATCTCAACGCACAGGACTACTACTACAACGCCTACCAGTATCCGTATAACTTTACGACGGGATTGCCGACAAACCAGATGGCGCCAAGTTATACGGCAAACATGGGGTATGTCGCCTATCAATATAGTTTCCGGTAAATCCGCATAGTTTCTAAGTGTTTTTTCGGGCCGATTTGTTCGGCCCGATTTTCTTTAAGTTGAAACAGGAGTCAAATGTCATGAGTAATTCGGAACCTGGCGCCGTTAAACGCTGCTGGAGCGCTCTGCGGAAACCGAGCGCGAAGTATTCTCTGCTCGCCTTGCTGCTCGTTGGTTTTTTCAGCGGCATCATTTTCTGGGGCGGCTTCAATACCGCCATGGAAAAGACCAATACGCTGGAATTCTGTACCAGCTGCCATGAAATGCGCGACACGGTCTATCAGGAATACAAGGAAACCATCCACTATTCGAATCGCACCGGCGTCCGTGCCATCTGCTCCGATTGCCACGTCCCCAAGGACTGGTCGCACAAGATGATGCGCAAGGCGAAGGCCGCCTTCGAGGTTTGGGGCAAGCTGACCGGCAGTATCGACACCAAGGAAAAGTTCGAAGCCAAGCGGATGGAACTGGCGACGCACGAGTGGGAGCGGATGAAGTCCAGGGAATCGATCGAGTGCCGTAACTGCCACAACTTCGATGCGATGAGCCCCGAACTCCAGAAGCAGACGCCTTACAAGAAGCACATGAAGGCCAAGGCCGAGGGCAAGAGCTGTATCGATTGCCACAAGGGCATTGCCCACCACCTGCCGAAAGAATACGAAGAGCCCGACGACGAGTAACGCATAAGGCGTTTCGAGGGCTGCTTCATCTCGCCGGGGAGGGATTTATTCCTCCCCTTTTTGGGAATACGGATTTTTCATGACTGAATTTGTCTTCGTCGCGGCACTGTTGGTGTTGATGGTCCTGCTCGTTCTCCTGTTTCCCTTGCTGCGTCGCGCTCCGGCCGCATGCAACGCCGCACCCGGGCGGCAGGAAGCCATTCTCGCCGTTTTTCGCGATCAAATGGCCGAACTGGCGAACGAACGTGACCAGGGAATATTGGCCGACACCGATTTCGAGCTGGCGCATCAGGAGCTTCGCAAGCGTCTGCTGAACGAGATGCCTGTTTCGGACCAGGCCGTTCCGCCGTCGGCCGGCCGTTCGTCGCGCATGACGGCGCTCGTCATCGCCATCGCCTTGCCCTTGCTGGCCGTCGGCGGCTACAGGCTGTTCGGTACGCCGGAAGCGCTCGAGCCGCTGGCGACGATGGCTGAAGGGCGGGTCACGCCGGAGCAGATACAGGGCATGGTCGACAATCTGGCGAAAAAATTGAAAGCCAATCCGGACGATGCGCCGGGATGGGTCATGCTCGCTCGTTCATACAAATCCCTGGGCCGGATCGATGAAGCGACTGCGGCCTATGGCAAGGCCGAGGCGAGCATGTCGGGCGATCCCGATTTTCTGGCCGAATATGCCGATCTGCTGGCCGCGCAGGCGGGGGGGGCATCTCGATGGCAAGCCGATGGCGCTGATCAAT
>JAJXVG010000135.1 GCA_021782315.1 Pseudomonadota bacterium
GGTCAGTTTCGCCCCCGGCGCAGCCGCTTTGCAGCGGCGCGTGGTCCGTACCCTGTCAGCCTTTGCCTACGCGCTCAAGCATCAGTTGCGCGGTACCGACCCGCGGGAAGATCTGGCCGGCCGACTGGAGGCCTCGGCGCTCGAACGCGTTTGCACCGCCCGGGTCGCGCCGTCGATGATCCTCCTCGACCTGGCCCGGGATCTGAGCACAGCCCAGCGTGAGGGTGTTCTCAGCGATCTGCAGTTGCAGTCACTGGACCGCAACCTCAATCTCCTGACCGAAGCCTCGGGCGCCTGCGAACGCATCGCCAACACCCCCATCCCCTATACCTACCGGGTGCTCATGAACCGGACAGTGATGGTCTACTGTCTGCTGCTGCCCATCGGGCTGAGTTCATCGATCGGCTGGGTCACCGCGCTGGTCGCCCCCTTCATCGCCTACACCTTCCTGGCGCTGGATGTCATCGGCGAACAGATCGAAGAACCCTTCGGCAAGGAACCGAACGACCTCGCCCTGGCCTCGATGTGCCATGGCATCGAGGCGTCCATCTGCGAAATGGTCGGGGAAACCCCGCTGAGTTCGCCGCCCGAAGTGATCAACTACGTCGTCACCTAACCCAGGAAGAAAGGATTACAAACTTGTAATCTTGCCGTCAGGGCGCTGTCGGCTGCCATAGCGCAGAATCACCACATCGACACTTCAAGGAACCATCATGCGCCTGCTGCTTGCCCTCTTGTTATCCCTCAGCCTTCCCGCTTTCGCCCAGCACGATCATCATGCCGGACACACGGCGGCCGAGATGAAGGAGGCTCCGCTCACCGAAGGCCTGGTCAAGAAAATAAACCTGGCGGCAGGCGAAATCGTCATCCAGCACGGCCAACTCGACAGCATCGGCATGCCGCCGATGACCATGGCCTTCGGCGTCGCCGACAAGACCTGGCTCGGCAAGCTCAAGGCGGGCGACAGGATCAGGTTTTCCGCCGAAATGAAAGGCGGAAACGCCGTGGTCAGCCGTTATGTAATGGCCAAATGAAACGAGCGCCGCGTGTCGCGATGCAGTTGCAAAACCGTACCGACAGTTGAGGCCTGATGCTGGCAACACTCCCCTGCAACGGAAAATGAAAACGCACACTTGAAGCGGTAAGCGCGCCGGGAAGCGCTCGACTACCAGTTGCCGGGCAGCGCAGGCTCGAACGGCAAAAGGGCGAGGATCGCTCAAGGTAGGCGAACCGGCAAGGAACAGGCTGAAACTTAAACGGCAGCATCGAATCCAATGGTCATGGCGGGCGTGCCCCGCAGACGAGGAATCGAGCATGGAAACCAGCCCACTCATCCGGCTTGAAAAGGATAGCTTCGGGAGCATCGCTGTCGCTGCCGAACGCCTGTGGGGAGCGCAAACCCAGCGTTCGCTGGAGCACTTTGCCATCTCCGGCGAGCGCATGCCGAGCGAACTGATCCGGGCGCTGGCCAAGGTCAAGGCGGCCTGTGCCGGGGTGAATCGCGAGCTCGGCCTGTTGCATCCGAGTACCGCAGCCGCCATCGTTCTCGCCGCCGATGAGGTCGGCGACGGCCGACTCGCCGACGAGTTTCCGCTATCGGTCTGGCAGACCGGTTCGGGAACGCAGACCAACATGAACTTGAACGAGGTGCTGGCCAACCGCGCCTCAGAGCTGCTCGGCGGCCAGCGTGGCGACGCCCGCCTCGTTCACCCCAACGACGAGGTCAACCTCGGCCAGTCCTCCAACGACATCTTTCCGACCGCCATGCACGTCGCGGCGGCAATCGGTATCGAGCGCCGGCTGCTGCCGTCGCTTCGGCTGTTGACCGCCACCCTGGAAGGAAAATCGAAGGCCTTCGCCGAGATAATCAAGATCGGCCGAACCCATTTGCAGGACGCCACACCGCTGTCACTCGGCCAGGAGTTTTCCGGTTACGTCGCCCAGTTGCAGCAGGCCGAGAGACTGATCGTCGCCAGCCTGTCGGCGCTCTACCCATTGGCGGTCGGCGGCACCGCAGTCGGCACCGGACTGAACACCCATCCCGAATTCGGCCAAATGGTGGCGACGGAACTGGCCGAGCGCACCGAGCTTCCCTTCACCAGCGCCGCCAACAAATTCGCCGCGCTGGCCGCTCACGACGGCCTGGTCGCCGTCCACGGCATGCTGAAAACGCTGGCCGTGGCGCTGACGAAAATCGCCAACGATATCCGCTGGCTGGCTTCCGGCCCGCGCTCGGGGCTGGGCGAAATCGGCATTCCGGAAAACGAGCCGGGCAGTTCGATCATGCCCGGCAAGGTCAATCCGACCCAGTGCGAGGCGCTGACCATGCTCTGCTGCCAGGTCATCGGCAACGACGTGACCATCGGCATGGCCGGCGCCGCCGGCCATTTCGAGCTCAATGTATACAAACCGGTCATCGTCCACGCTTTTCTGCAAAGCGTGCGCCTGCTGACCGACGGCATGGCGAGTTTCGAACGCCATTGCGTACGTGGCATCGCCGCCCGACGCGAGCGCATCGACGAGCTGATGGAACGTTCCCTGATGCTGGTCACCGCCCTCAGCCCGCATATCGGTTACGACAAGGCCGCCGAGATCGCCAAGCAGGCAGACCGGGAAGGAACGACCTTGAAGCAGGCCGCCGTGGCGCTCGGCCATGTCTCGGCCGAAGACTACGAGCGCTGGGTGGTTCCGGCCGAGATGATCGGTCCCGCCGGTTGAGCCGGACGGCGCGCTTCTCCCGCCAGCCGCCAGCGGCCGGCCGGGAGTGCATCAGCCCAAAGCCTTCAGTTGGCGACTATCGTGCCGCAGGCGATGCGCTTGCCCGAATTGCCGGCCGGTTGCGACCTGTAGTCGTCCGCATCGGCATGGACGACCACGCTGCGGCCCAGCACGCCAGTCGGGCCGTCCAGGGTCAGGCCGCTGAGTTCGACATCGTATATGGCGACACCGTCGGCACCGGCGACCAGGTTGGGCATGTCGCCGCCGTGATGCACGGCAGCTGCGTGATCGCCGTGCGCCTGGCCGGTCGGATTGAAATGGCCCTTGGCGCTGCTGGCATCGGCTGCGCTGCAATCCCCCGACTCATGCAGGTGGAAGCCATGTTCGCCCGGGGTCAGCCCGGCGACCCTGGCCGTCACTCGCAAGCGGCCATTCGCTTCGCTGAAACTCACCTTGCCCGATACCGTGCTCCCCGAGCGGGCGAGCAGGTCGGCGCCGGCTGCCGGCCGCCCCATCGGCGTGGCGCAGGCGCTCAGCAAAAGGGCGGAAATGACACTTGAGACAATAGCGAAACGAGGCAGCATGGCGTTCTCCAACAAAAGGACGAGGACAGGGAAAGACGATTGAATGGATGAGCAGACCGGCGCCTGGCCGAAACGTTCAAGCGGCTGAAACATTGTTTTATAACGAATTGAAATAACAAGATGCGCACATGTTCTTAAAAGAATATTAAGGACTTGCTACAATGCCGCCCATTCGATCATTCCCGCGGATTTACCTGCAATGACCCAGACAACTCAAGGCACCACGCTCAGTCACCTCGACTGGCTCGAAGCCGAAGCCATCCACATCATGCGCGAAGTGGCCGGCCAGTGTTCCAACCCGGTACTGCTCTTCTCCGGCGGCAAGGACTCGATCTGCATGCTGCGCCTGGCCGAAAAGGCCTTCCGCCCGGGCAAGTTCCCGTTCCCGCTGATGCACATCGACACCGGTCACAATTACAAGGAAGTGGTCGCCTTCCGCGACAAGCGCGCGGCCGAACTCGGCGAGCGTCTGATCGTCCGCTCGGTGGAAGATTCGATGAAGCGTGGTACCGTCGTCCTCAAGCACGAAGGCGAATCGCGCAACAAGCACCAGTCGGTGACGCTGCTCGAAGCCATCGAGGAGTTCGGCTTCGACGCCTGCATCGGCGGCGCCCGCCGCGACGAGGAAAAGGCCCGTGCCAAGGAACGCATCTTCAGCTTCCGCGACGAATTCGGCCAGTGGGACCCTAAGAACCAGCGCCCGGAACTGTGGAGCCTGTACAACGCGCGCAGCCACAAGGGCGAGAACATCCGCGCCTTCCCCATCTCGAACTGGACGGAAATGGACGTCTGGCAATACATCGAGCGCGAAGGCCTCGAACTGCCCTCGATCTACTTCGCCCATACCCGCCCGGTCGTCATGCGCCAGGGCGCCATCGTGCCGGTCAACGTGCCGCTGGTCTCCGGCGAAGTCGCCAACCCGTCGCGGGCCGGCGAAGAAATCATCGACCTCCAGGTCCGTTTCCGCACCGTCGGCGACATTTCCTGCACGGCGCCGGTCGAGTCGGATGCCGACAGCGTCGAGAAAATCGTTCTCGAAACCGCCACCACCACCATCACCGAGCGCGGCGCCACCCGCCTGGACGACCAGACCAGCGACGCCTCAATGGAACAACGCAAGAAAGAAGGTTATTTCTGATGAGCGCCCATCAAGTTGAAGATCACGGCCTGCTGCGCTTCCTGACCTGCGGCAGCGTCGACGACGGCAAGAGCACGCTGATCGGCCGCCTGCTGTTCGATACCAAGACCATCCTCGCCGACACGCTGAGCGCCATCGCCCGCACCTCGGAAAAGCGCGGCCTCGGTGCCGTCGACCTCTCCCTGCTCACCGACGGCCTGCAGGCCGAGCGGGAACAGGGCATCACCATCGACGTCGCCTACCGCTACTTCTCGACCGGCACCCGCAAATACATCATCGCCGACGCGCCGGGCCACGAGCAGTACACCCGCAACATGGTCACCGCCGCCTCGACCGCCAACCTCGCCATCATCCTCATCGATGCGCGCAAGGGCGTTCTCACCCAGACCCGCCGCCATTCCAAGCTGGCCTCGCTGGTCGGCATCCCGCACCTGATCGTCGCCATCAACAAGATGGACCTCGTCGATTACTCGCAGGAAACCTACGAGAGGATCAAGGCCGAATACCTCGAATTCGCCGCCAAGATCGGCATCGCCCAGGGCCATCCGGTCGAGGACATCCGCTTCATTCCGATGTCGGCGCTCAACGGCGACATGATCGTCGAGCGCGGCGACAGCCTGAACTGGTACCAGGGGCCGACCCTGCTCGACATGCTGGAAGCCGCCCCGGGCGCCCATACCGAGCACACCGAGAAATTCCGCTTCCCGGTCCAGTACGTCTGCCGCCCGCAGGATTCCGCCAATCCCGACCTGCACGACTACCGCGGCTTCATGGGACGCGTCGAAGCCGGTTCGCTCAAGGTCGGCGATGCCGTCACCGTGCTGCCGAGCGGCCTGAGTTCGACAGTCAAGGCCATCCAGATCGGCGGCATCGACATGCCGGAAGCCGTCACCGAGCAATCGGTCACCATCCTGCTCGCCGACGAAATCGACACCTCGCGCGGCGACATGATCGTCAAATCGAGCGAAGTACCGGCCGCCGTCAAGCAGATCGAAGCCACCGTCTGCTGGATGGCCGAGGCGCCGATGGACCGCGCCCGCACCTACCTGATCCGCCACACGACGCGCGACAGCAAGGCCAAACTGGCCGCCATCGACCATCGCCTGGACGTCAACACCCTGGAAAAGGTGCCGGCCGAAAAGCTGGCCATGAACGACATCGCACAGGTCACCTTCAAGCTGGCCCAACCGCTGTTCGCCGACCCTTACCTGGAAAATCGCGGTACCGGCGCCTTCATCATCATCGACGAGAGCAGCAATAACACGGTCGGCGCCGGGATGATTCTCTAAAACCGGCCCGGCGCCAGCGCGGGAAAGTCGCAATCCCACGCGGCATCGGCCATCCACGTGGACTAAACCCGGACAATGGGGTAGATTTTGTTCGGCTCGGATGTGCCAGGGATTCATCGCAATACTTGGCGCGCCGAGCATGGATAAAGCGGGAATGAGCGCCCACCGCCGTTTTGGGAACTCCCGGTTGGCGCCCCAAGGAGCATGCTGATCATGAGCACCGGACGTTCTGGCGACTTCAAGGCAAAGCTGAGATTCTGGCTGCCGCTATTTGCCGCCTTCGTCGTCCAGGCCGCCTCGGCGGACGCCTATAAATGCCGGCTGACGAATGGCCAGATCGAAATATCCAACCTCCCATGCCCGATCGGCAGCGGCACGGTGAGCGTGCGACCGGACGAGCATGTGTCGGAAGCAGCGCGCCGGCAGGCCGAAGAGGAGGTCGACCGCATGCGCGCTTACGCCGAAAAGCAGGAGGCGGCGCAGCGCAAAACGGAGACGGCCGAGCGCCGGGAACGGAATGAGGCGAAGCAGTCCGTCGACAGTCGCCAGGTAGCGCGCAACTACACCAGCGCCGAGGAGTGCCGGCACGACATCGACCAGATGGCGCTGGATGCCAGCCAGCGCATAGGCCTGGAAACCGAGTGCCAGAGCATCAACGGTCCGCAAACGGTCTACTTGCCGCTTTACATGCCGATTCCCGCCGTCAGACCCGTTCGCGGCGAAACGCAAGCCCCGACGAAAACGCCGGCACCACCCGCGCCCAAGATTTCGAGCACGCAGATAGCGAAATAAAACTGCCGCCAGGCGAACGCGGCTGCGGCCCGCTCCGCCCGGAACGAGCAGGAATGGCGGTTTGCGTGCAATAATGCCGAAGTCATAGACGAAAGTTCCGCCATGATCCACCCCCTCATACCCTACCCCGATCGCGCCGCCGCCGACGAAATCCTTGCCCGAACCAGACTCTGGCTGGAACGCGCCGTCATCGGACTGAATCTCTGCCCCTTCGCCAAGAGTGTCTTCGTCAAGAAACAGGTAGGTTACGCCTTGACCGCCGCCGGCACGGCAGACGAATTGCTGGCCGAACTGGAACGCGAACTGACCTGCCTGGCCGAAACCGACCCGACCGAACTGGATACCACCCTGTTGATTCATCCGCTGGCGATGACGGATTTTCTCGATTTCCACTTCTTCCTGGCAGAAGCCGATGCCTTGATCCGCAACCTGGATTTCACCGGTGTTTTTCAGATCGCCAGCCTGCATCCGCAATACGAATTCGCCGGCAGCGAAGCGGACGAGATCGCCAATTTCACCAACCGTTCGCCCTATCCGACCCTGCATCTCCTCCGCGAAAGCAGCATCGACCGGGCCGTGGCGGCTTTTCCCGATGCCGGGTCGATTTTCGAACGCAATATCGAAACAATGGAAGGCCTCGGCCACGATGGCTGGAAAAAACTCTGGCTGAGCTAAGTGTAGTGCTGCACTAGCGGCCCTGGCGTCGGGGCCGGTTCGTTAGGAAAACGGCTGGCAGAAGGTCAGGCCGTCTCGTGTTCGGCGCCGTCCTTATTCTGGCGGCCCAGGGTCAGCTCCGAATTTTCGCTGAGCGCGAAAAAGAAGGCATCGACGGCTTTCGGTTCGCCGGAGGCGGCAAAGGTCGTTTGCCCGCAGTCGCACTGACCGACCCAGATGGCGTCGATGCCGCGCAGGCCGCGCGTGCTGACCGGGTTGATGGTCGTCACGTCGCCGCCGCAAGCATTGCAAACCAGCTTCTCCGGACGCGTCGACTCGATCCTGGCCTGCGCCTGCGCTATGCGTTGTTCGATGGTGCCGCGTTTTTTGGCTTGTCCCATGCCAACTCCCGAAAAATTTCAAAGGCTGGCAGGATACAGGAGTTTGGGCGACACGACCGGGCCTGCATCCCGACAAGCGGGGGCGGCGCGTAGCCGCAGGCGGTTTTCCCCAATATCGCAACTCCCCGGGCCATGGCAATATTCGCAGATGCATGCCCTGCCCCACCTGTCCGCAATCGATTGGATTTCGCTGGTCACCTTCTTCGCCAGTTGGGCCGGTTACGCCTGGTTTTCCGAACACAGCCGAAGCAGCACCGACAGCCTGATCGGCACCAGCCGGCACTACCGCCTGCAATGGGCCTATAGCATGCTGGAACGCGACGTCCGCGTCATGGATTCGACCCTGATCGGCAACCTGATGACCAGCGTCTCCTTCTACGCCAACACCACCATCTACATCATCGCCGGACTGGTTGCCGCCCTCGGCGCCTCGGATAAACTGCTCAGCCTCACCGCCGAACTGCCTTTCGGCGGCGCCGGCAATCGCGAACTGCTCGAAATCAAACTGATGCTGCTGCTCGCCTCCTTCGTCTTCGCCTATTTCAAATTCACCTGGTCGCTGCGCCAGTTCAACCTCCTTTCCATCCTCGTCGGCGCCGCGCCGGTAGGCAAGGCGGGCGATCCCGGCATCGACCGCTTCGCGCAGCGCGTCGCCGTCACCAACAACCTGGCCGGCGACGATTTCAATCGCGGCATCCGCGCCTACTATTTCGGCCTGGCTGCTTCCGGCTGGCTCCTCAATCCACTTGCCCTTGGCGGCCTGGCCATTCTCGTGCTGATCGTCCTCTTCCGCCGCGACTACCGCTCTCCGGCACTGCACGCCTTGCGCGACGAAAACTGACCTCGATGCATGCCAAGCCCAAACTGGCCGGCATCGGCTATGGCCTGACCGCCTACGTCATCTGGGGATGCTTCCCCCTTTATTTCAGGCAACTGGCCGCAATTTCACCGATGGACATCCTGTCCAACCGTACCGCCTGGGCCTTCGTGCTGATGACCCTGCTGCTCACCCTGCGCCGACGCTGGGGGATGCTCCGGGGAATCTTTCGCA
>JAJXVG010000008.1 GCA_021782315.1 Pseudomonadota bacterium
GACCATTTCGCCGGCGTACATGTTGCCGAAAAGCCGCAGGGACAGCGAGATCGGCCGGGCAATTTCTTCGACGACGCGGAACAGGAAGTTGATCGGGGCCAGCTTGACGCCGAACGGTACCGCGAACACCTCGTGCATGAAATGACCGAACCCCTTGGTCTTCAGACCCATGAACAGCGAAATGAAGAAGACGGTGATCGACATGCCGAAGGTCAGATTGGGATCAGTGGTCGGCACGAACTTGAAGGGCAGGTGATGATTGCCCGTCGCTGCCTGAACGGCGCTCGGCAGGAAATCGACCGGAATCAGGTCCATGGCGTTCATGACGAACACCCAGACGAAAATGGTAATGGCCAGCGGCGTGACCAGTGCGCTCTTGCCGTGGAAGGTATCGCGAACCTGTTGATCGACCAGGCCGACCACCATTTCGACGAAGTTCTGGGCGCCCGACGGGACGCCAGAAGTGGCCTTGGCGGCCAATTTGGCCATCAGGCCGAAAACCACCAGACCCAGAATGCCGGAAACCAGCAGGGTATCGAAGTGGAAAGTCCAGAATCCGGTACAAACCCCATCCACCTTGGCGCCGTCTGCACAGACAGCGAGATTGGTCAGGTGGTGTTGAATATAACCAGCGGTGCCGCCTTCTGCGCTCATGTTTTCTCCAGTCAGCCTAGCGTTGCTTCAGCAGTGCCATCCAGTAGATGACGAAGGTTGATGCGTATCCAAGAAAGAGTGGCAGGACCGCCACCTCCTTGTACCCCAAAAACACCAGCGCAAAACCGCCGAGGGTGAGCATGAATTTGAATCGCTCCCCGGCGGACTGCGCCCGATATGCCTTGACCGGGTCGGTACTCGAACTCATCCGCAACGCTCTCAGCGCGTAGCCGAGATTGGCGATGATTCCGATTGATCCCCCGATCAGAACGGAGACAGCTGCATGCACATCGACAAATACGCCGGACAAAGCCGCCAATACCACTGTCAATGCCGCCTGGCGACTGAGTATCCAGCTTACCTGCGGGTGCAAAACGCGCCTCGTTCAATAACTGCGTGAGTGTAACGGAGTCTTATAGATGAGTCAATTTGAACGGCGTGAAAAATGAGGGTTTTCCCGTAGTGACGGGCCATTTCGATTAGTGACATTAATTACGCGCCGAAACGGGAAATCAAGCCGTCGAGTTGGTCCAGGCTGGAAAACTCGATGGTCATCTTGCCGGCCCCCTGCTTGTTCGAACGGATGGCGACATTGGTCCCCAAACCGTCGGAAAGACGCTCCTGCAAACTAAGAAGGTCGCGGTCTACGACTTTTTCCGGTGCTGGCTTCGGCGGATTGAGAATCTGCTGCACCAGACGCTCCGTTTCCCGGACCGAAAGCCCCTTCTCGACGACGCGCCTTGCCAGGCCGACCTGTTGGCCGCTGGCGACCGGCAGCAGGGCGCGGGCGTGCCCCATGTCGAGCTGACCGGTCATCAGCATCTCCTGGACGACGGCGGTCAGTTGCAGCAAACGGAGCAGGTTGGATGCGGCCGGACGCGAACGACCGACCGCGTCCGCAGCCTGCTGGTGAGTCAGGCCGAATTCGTCGACCAGGCGCTGCAGGCCCTGGGCCTCCTCGAGCGGATTGAGATTTTCGCGCTGGATGTTCTCGATCAGCGCCATGGCCAGGGCCTGTTCGTCCGGAATGCTGCGGACGAGGACCGGGACTTCGCTCAGGCCGGCCAGTTGCGCGGCCCGCCAGCGACGTTCGCCGGCCACGATTTCATAGCGCTCGGCGCCGGGCGTGCTGTCGACGGCACGCACCAGGATCGGTTGCATGATGCCCTGCGCCTTGATCGAGGCGGCCAGTTCGGCCAAGGACTCCTGGTCCATGCGGGTGCGCGGCTGGTACTTGCCGGGGCGCAGGCGTTCGACCGGCAGGTTGCGCTGTTCGTCCCCCTGCGGCTTGTCGCTGCCGGCAAGCAGGGCGTCGAGGCCGCGGCCGAGTCCTTTCATCTTGATCATTGGGCGACCCTTTCGAGAATTTCCTGGGCGAGTGCGGAATAGGCTTGCGCACCCTTCGAGTTTTTGTCAAAGGCAATGACCGGTTTGCCGTAGGACGGCGCTTCGGCCAGGCGGACGTTGCGCGGAACGATGGTTTTGTAGACCTTGTCGCCGAAGTGGCTTTCGAGTTCGCTGGAGACCTGCTGGGTCAGCGTGCTCTGGCTGTTGTACATGGTCCTCAGCAGGCCTTCGATTTCGAGACGGGAATTCAGGTGGTGACGTATCTTGCGCAAGGTTTCGACGAGATCGGACAAGCCTTCCAGCGCGTAATACTCGCACTGCATGGGGATGAGAACGGAGTCGGCGGCGACCAGCGCATTGACGGTCAGCATGTTGAGCGCCGGCGGACAGTCGATGAGCACGAAGTCGTACTCGTCGTGATTCTGCTGCAGGGCTTTCTTCAGGCGGTATTCGCGCTGATCGAGTTCGATCAGTTCGACCTCGGCGCCGGCCAGTTCGCGATTGGCGGGCAGGATGTCGAAGTCGAAGGGCGTCTTGATGCAGACTTCGAGCAGCGTCGCGGCGCCGATCAGCAACTGGTAGACCGTGGGCAGTGCCTCTTTCTTGGTGATTCCCGACCCGGTCGTGGCGTTGCCCTGCGGGTCCATGTCGATGAGCAGGACACGCTTGCCCTCGACGGCCAGCGAAGCGGCCAGATTGACCGCCGTCGTCGTTTTGCCGACGCCGCCCTTCTGGTTGGTAATGGCGAGTACTTTCATGACCCGGCTTTCAAGATAATCAAATGTCGTTCGGCGGCCAGACCCGGCACGGCGATCGGCATGACCGCCTCGACCGTGACGTCGGCCGGCAAGGCCTGGAGTTCGTCGTCCGGCCGCAGCCCCTTCATCGCCAGCCAGCGCCCGCCCGGCCCCAGCAGATGGCGGGTCAGGCTGACGAAGAGGGCGATTTCGGCGAAGGCGCGCGAACTGATCTGGTCGTATTGCCCCTGCATCGTCTCAACCCGGGCGTGGTGCACCGTAACATTGCCAAGCGCCAGTTCGATGACAGCCTGTTGCAGGAAGCTGGCTTTTTTCTGCACGGTGTCGACCATGCTCACCGCCAGGTCCGGCCTGGCGATGGCCAGCGGAATGGCGGGCAAGCCGCCGCCGCTGCCGACATCGAGCAGCGTACCGCCGCCGACATGCGGCAGGATGGCCAGCGAATCGAGCAGATGGTGCGAGATGGCCTGGGCCGGATCGCGCAGGGCGGTCAGGTTGTAGGTCTTGTTCCACTTGAGGAGCAGGTCGCGGAAGGCGAGGAGCTTCTGCTGCGCGGCTTCCGGCAGGTTCAGTCCGAGGCCGGCCAGGCCGTTGGCGAGTGCGTCGCGGCTCATGCGGCGGACGGCAGCCTGTGGCGTTTCAGGTGGATCAGCAGCAACGAGATGGCGGCCGGCGTAATACCCTGGACACGCGAGGCCTGACCGATGGTTTGCGGCTTGTGCTGAGCCAGTTTCTGGCGGACTTCGTTGGACAGTCCGGCGACGCTGCCGTAATCGAGACCCTCCGGCAAACAGGTGCTTTCGTACGAGGCCGAGCGGGCGACCTCTTCCGTCTGACGGTCGATGTAGCCCTGGTACTTGGCCGAGATTTCGAGTTGTTCGACGACCAGCGGGTCGATCTGCCCCGGTCCGGCGCCGGGCAGGGTGAGCAGCGCGCCATAGGAAACCTCCGGGCGACGCAGCAGTTCGAAGAGGTTGTATTCATGTTCGATCGCCTTGCCCAGCACCCGGACGCAGTCTTCGAGCGGCGTCAGCTTGGGATTGACCCAGGTCGATTTCAGGCGTTCCTGCTCGGCGGCGATGGCATCGCGCTTGCGGCAGAAGGCGTTCCAGCGGGCGTCGTCGACCAGGCCCAGGGCACGGCCCTGCTCTGTCAGGCGCAGGTCGGCATTGTCCTCGCGCAGGCTGAGCCGGTACTCGGCGCGGCTGGTGAACATCCGGTAGGGATCGGAGACCCCGCGGGTAATCAGGTCGTCGACCAGGACGCCAAGGTAGGCCTCGTTGCGCTTCGGGCACCAGCCGGCTTCGTCGCGCACGTGGCGCACGGCATTGATACCGGCGAGCAGCCCCTGGGCTGCGGCCTCTTCGTAACCGGTGGTGCCGTTGATCTGGCCGGCGAAGAACAGGCCGCTTATGGCCTTGCTCTCCAGCGTATTCTTGAGGCCGCGCGGATCGTAGAAATCGTATTCGATGGCGTAGCCGGGACGCAGGATGTGGCAGTTTTCCAGGCCGCGGATCGAGCGGACCAGCGCCAGCTGGATGTCGAAAGGCAGGCTGGTGGACACGCCGTTCGGATAGATCTCGTGTGTCGTCAGGCCTTCCGGCTCGAGAAAGACGTTGTGCCGGTTCTTGTCGGCGAAGCGGTGGATCTTGTCCTCGATCGACGGGCAGTAGCGCGGGCCGACGCCTTCGATGACGCCGGTGTACATCGGCGAGCGGTCCAAGCCGCTGCGGATGATGTCGTGCGTCCGTTCGTTGGTTTCGGTGATCCAGCACGGCAACTGCCTGGGGTGGCGGGCGGCGTCGCCAAGGAAGGAAAACACCGGCAGCGGGTCGTCCGAGTGCTGCGCTTCCATCGCCGAGAAATCAATGGTCTTGCCGTCCAGGCGTGGCGGCGTGCCGGTCTTCAGGCGACCTTGCGGCAGCTGCAGTTCCTTCAGTCGGGCCGCCAGCGAAATGGCGGGCGGGTCGCCCATGCGGCCGCCGGTGTAGTTCTCCAGCCCGACGTGGATCTTGCCGTTGAGGAAGGTACCGGCCGTCAGCACGACGGCATCGGCCATGAAGCGGATGCCGAGTTGCGTCACGGCGCCGCTCACCCGCTCGCCATCAACGATCAGGTCGTCGCAGGCCTCGGCGAATATGGTCAGATTGGGCTGGTTTTCCAGCCGACCGCGAATGGCCTGCCGGTACAGCAGACGATCGGCCTGGGCCCGTGTGGCGCGCACGGCCGGGCCTTTCGATCCATTCAGAATGCGGAACTGGATACCGGCCTCGTCGGTCGCCGCCGCCATCGCCCCGCCCAGTGCGTCAACCTCGCGCACCAGGTGCCCCTTGCCGATGCCGCCGATCGACGGATTGCAGCTCATCGCCCCCAGGGTGTCGAGGTTGTGGGTCAGCAACAACGTGCTCGCCCCCGCCCGGGCCGCAGCCAGTGCAGCCTCGGTGCCGGCGTGACCGCCGCCGACGACGATGACATCGAAACGGGTGGGATAGAGCATGGGACAGGGTGTGCTGCAGTGCGAGGACGGACCGCGAATTTTACTTCAGAGCGCTGAAATATCACAGGTTTTTGCCGCTTCCTTGCCCTCTCCCGCGAACTCAAGTAATTTGATGCGATGAGCACCAGTCCGGCCAAAGCCCCCAACCCCCTCGACAATGAAGAAATGCTGCTGATTTTGCAGCAGTCCTTGCGCAAGAAAAGAGTGCTGATCGTCGACCGCCATGCACCGGCCCGCGATTCGCTGCGCCTGATGCTCGGCGCACTGGATGTCACCCAGGTCCATGGCGCGGGCAGTTCGGCCGAGGTGCTGCGCCAGGTCAAGGCCAATCGTTTCGACATTATCCTCTCCGATTTCGTCCTCGACGACGACCGGGACGGCCAGCAATTGCTCGAAGAATTACGCCACACGCATCTCATTCCGCTGTCCACGGTGTACATGATCATCACCAGCGAGCGCGGGCACACCAACGTCGTTGCGCTGGCCGAACTGGCACCCGACGATTACCTGATCAAGCCCTTCACCGCCGATCAGTTGCAGCTAAGGCTGGTTCGCGCCATCTACAAAAAACACGTCCTGCGCCACATTTACGAACAGCTCGAACGCGGCGCACTGCAGGAAGCAATCCTTGCCTGCGACCGGGTGATCCAGCAGCAGCCGTCCTACATGTACGATGCGCTGCGCTTCAAGGGCGAACTGCTGCACGCTCTGGGCAAGACTCGCGAAGCCGAGGAAGTGTTCCGGCGCGTCCTTGAAGGACGCGTCGTGCCCTGGGCCAAGATGGGGCTGGCCATGGCCCTGCGCGACCGCGGCTCACTGGACGAAGCCGAACACCTGGCCGAACAGGTGACGCAGGAAGCGCCGGACTACCTGTCGGCCTACGATTTCCTCGCCTCGGTCCACGAAGCGCAGGGGCGTTTGCCGGAGGCGCAGCAGGCGCTACAGCGAGCCGCCGATGCCTCGCCGCACAACACGGTGCGCCAACGCCTGGTGGGTGACGTCGCAGCTCGCAACAAGGATTTTCTGTCGGCCGAAAAGGCTTACGGCAAGGTGATCGAGCGCAGCAAGGGGTCCAGCCTGCGCACGGTGGACGATTTTGCCAACCTGTCGCGCGTCCTGGTCGAGCGCGGCGATGTCGCCGCTTCGCGCAGGATAGCCGCCGACATGAAGCGTGAGTGGCGAGGCGACAAGCAGGCCGAAATGGCGGCGCTGGTCACGGAAAGCCTGTGTCTGAGCAACGAGGGAGCGGCCGACAAGGCACAGCACCTGGTCGATCAGGCACTGGCCTTGCAGAAATCGATCGAGACCGAAGCCCAGGCCGATGGTCGGCATGTTTCGCAGCGATTGGCCGTCGATTTGGCTCACGCCTGCTACACGACCGGCAAGAAGGACGATGCCGGCCGGATCATGCGCCAGGTGGCTGCCGAAAATAACGAGGACACCCACCTCATCGACCACATCTCGAACGTTTTCGCGAAAACCGGCCAACCCGATGCCGGCAAGACATTGCTCGATCAGGTCGGACAGGAAATCGTGGCACTCAACAACAAGGGCGTCATGGCAGCCCGCAGCGGCGACCTCGAAGGCGCAGTACAATTGTTGATCCAGGCCGCCGAACAGGTACCCAACCTGCAGTTCCTGGTCAATGCCGCCAAGGCGATATTTGCCTTAATGGACAAGAAAGGCTGGGACGACGAGCTGGCGGCGCGGGCCCGGGACTATCTGCTTCGCGCCCAGCGCAAGGACCGCAAAAGCGCCAAGCTTGCCTCGGCCCGGGAACAGTACGTCAGCGTCGCCAGGAAATACGGCATCGCCATCGACAACACCTGAATCCTGGCCGACAGCAACATCTTGAAACCATTTGTCGCAGTCGTTGCTTCATCCTATTGCGGGCTGCCGCGTTAATCCCTTACATCCCGTTTTCCCTGCCAGGCCGGGCCTGGCCCCCGAAGGAGTTGATGATGTCGCTTTTTCTCCGCCGCATGCTTTTCGCCCTCGCCGTGGCGCTTGCCGTGCCGGCCATGGCGCAAAGCGATCCACCGGCCCGCGTTGGCCGCCTGTCCTTGATCGAAAACCAGGTTTTCTTTCGGGTCGACCGCAACGACCAAGGGAGTCCGGCCACCGTGAACTGGCCGGTGAGCAGCGCTTCGATACTGGAAACCGGACCCCACGGCCGGGCTGAGGTCTGGATCGGCTCGACCGCCTACCGACTGGGCGACGACAGCCAGATCGAATTTTCCGCCGTCGACGACACGAGGGTCGATCTGCATGCAAACGGCGGCAGCCTGGCGGTCAGCATTCTCGACCGAGACCAGGTGGAGGATACCGTCGTTGCCACACCGGACGGCGATGTCCGTTTTCTGACGCCGGGACGCTACCGCATCGATGTCTATGCCGATCATAGCGAACTGAGCGTTCAGGCAGGGCAGGCGACATTCGCTGAGCGGCAGCGGGTCATACCCGTTGCCGCGGGCCAGAAGGCCAGCCGCTGGGACAACGGTCGCGAGCGCGTCGATGGTGACTGGGACGAGGACAGCTTCGATCGCTGGGTGTCCAACCGCGAAAACGCTACGCTGGCCGCCGTTTCGCGCCACTACCTGTCGCCGCGGATGACCGGCTACCAGGATCTGGACGCCTATGGCGACTGGCAAACGATGTCCGATTACGGCTCGGTCTGGTACCCGCGCCTCGTCACCGAGGACTGGGCCCCCTACCGCGACGGCCGCTGGGCCTGGGTCGCGCCCTGGGGCTGGACCTGGATCGACCAGGCGCCCTGGGGCTTCGCGCCTTTCCACTACGGGCGCTGGGCGATGATTCGCGGCCGCTGGGGCTGGATTCCGGGCAATCCCGTATCTCGCCCGGTCTACGCTCCGGCACTCGTCGGCTGGATCGGCAATCCGGGCTGGAACGTCGGTTTCAGTGCCGGCGCCGCCCCCGCCGTGGGCTGGTTTCCTCTGGCACCGCACGAAGTCTACGTGCCGAGCTACCACTACAGTCAGAATTACGTCCGCCAGATCAACATCGGCCATATTCGCGATATCGCGGCAATCGATCGCTTCGAACGCGGCGACCAGCGCGAGCCGTTTGCCTACAACGCATTACCGCGCGCCGTCACCGTCGTCCCCGCCAGGCTGATGCGCGAGGGACGCCTGATCACGACCGACGAGAATAGCCGTTACGACCGCTCCTCACTCGGCCAGGCGCCGCTGGCCCGCCACGCCCCGACGGCCGACTGGCTGGCACCGGCCCCCGGAGCGGCACATCCGCCCGGTGACAATCGTCCGCCACGGCACAATTTCGAGGCACAGCGGCAGAATCCGGCCGAGCACGGCGCGCCGGCACCTGCGGATCGCCCGGTCGTCCGCCAATCGGAGTCTCGTCACGAGGTCTTGCGCGGTTCGCCGGAATTGCGCCAGGGAACCGAAAGCAATGGCCGTCCGCTCGATCCGCGTCCTCTTGCCCCCGTCGTGGCACCGCCGCGCCGGGAATCGGCGCAGGATATTCATCAGCCGCCGCCCGAGGACCGAACAAACGATATACGCCGAAGCTATTCCCGCAACATGGGCGAGGCGCAGACCGCGCCCCCGGCAGCCCCCGCACCAATGCGCCGGGAGATGCCGGTGCCCGAGATACGACACGACGAACAACAGCAGCGAACAAGCATTCCACCGCAGGAACGTGAAGCGCACCGCGAAATACCGAGGCCGGCGCCTGAGATCAGGTCACCGGCTCCGCCCCCCCAGCAAAGGGCCGAACCGCCACGGCCTGCGCCCCAGGCAAACGGACAGAATGAACAACGCCACCGCCCCGAGGACGATCACGGCAGCGAGCACTAGCCGCCAAGCGGTGCGGCCGGACCCGGCCGCACCCCGATCATTGCCGGCATGTTAAAGTCGAACCTTTGCGCAGAGCAGGGTTTGCCATGTTTTCAGGAATCATCGCGGCAGTTGGCCGCATCACCCGACTGACACCCCGCGAAGTCGGCTTTCGCCTCCATGTCGAAGCGGGTTCGCTCGACCTGGACGATGTCGCACTCGGCGATTCGATCGCCCACAACGGCGTTTGCCTGACGGTCGTCGCCCGGCAAGACAAGGAATTCATGGTCGATGTCTCGCCGGAAACCCTGTCCTGCACGGTCGGACTGGATGCACCCGGCCCGGTCAATCTGGAAAAGGCCTTGCGCCTGGCCGATCGCCTCGGTGGCCACCTGGTCTCCGGCCACGTCGACGGCGTCGGCGAAGTGTTGCGTTTCGACCCGGTCGGCGACAACCGCCTGCTTGAAATCCGTGCCCCCCGCGACATCGCCCGCTACATTGCCCGCAAGGGATCGGTAACGGTCAACGGTGCCAGCCTGACCACCAACGAGGTCAACGGCATGGATTTCACCATCAACCTGATCCCGCACACCCTGGAAAACACCACGCTGAACCTGCTCAAGCCGGGCACCAGGGTCAACCTGGAGGTCGACCTCATCGCCCGCTATTGCGAACGGCTGCTCAGCGAAAATTCAGCGGCCTCATAGCGCTCACGATCCAATGCCTGATTGAAGCTCGATCTTCCGCAGAAAATTCCGGGTAAAGGACTATCTGGTTTTTGAAATTCTCTGCCCGGCAAGAAAACATGCCGACTGAAGGGCGGCTTCGATATCTGAAGAACCTGTTTAACAAGATATTCCACGGCGAAGCAAAAGAAGCGGAAAATGCCCATTAACTAACCCAAAGGACTGAGCCTAGCCGCGAGTGCGCTTGATCGTACCGCCGCTGGCTCGAACGAGGTCATGGCCATTTTCTTCCCGGACATCCACTCCAAAAACCTCAAACTGACCCCAGGCGAGCGCCGTTTTGCAACCTGCCTCCTGCGCACCCTTGAAGACGATTATTGCTGCTGGATAAATGTTCCTGTCGGCAGCCGGCAGTTACGGCCCGATTTCATCGTGCTGCATCCGGGACGCGGCATTCTGACCCTTGAAGTCAAGGACTGGAAACTTCCGACCATACGCGGCATGGATCGTTTTCGGGCAGAAATCACGACCGATCGTGGCCCGAAAACCGAGGTGAATCCACTCGAACAGGCACGTGGGTATGCGATAGCGATCAAGGAAATTCTGGAGCGTGACCCGCTTCTGGTTCAGCAGGAACCCGGTCGCTACCATGGCCATCTCTTGCTTCCCTGGGGGTTCGGCGTCGTCCTGACCAACATTACCCGGCGACAGTTTCTGGAAAATTGCCTGGAGCAGGCGATACCAGGCGACAGGGTCATTTGCCAGGACGAGATCGCCGAGGCGGTGGACGCCGAATCGCTTCAGCAAAGGCTCTGGGACATGTTCCAGTACAGTTTTGGCGGATTGCTCTCACTGGCCCGTATCGACCGCGTGCGCTGGCATCTCTTTCCCGAAATCCGCATCAATCAAACGGGCCTGTTCGGACCGGAAGACGAAGGCCCGGACAAGAAAGGGAAAATCAATCAGTTTCTGCCCGAGCTGATTAAGGTGATGGATACCCATCAGGAAAAGATTGCCCGTAATCTCGGTGAAGGACACCGCATCATTCACGGCGTTGCCGGCTCGGGCAAAACCCTTCTGCTGGCCTTTCGCTGCCTGCATCTCGACAAACTTAACATGGCCAAGCCGATCCTGGTGCTTTGCTACAACAAAACCCTGGCGGCAAGACTTACGGAAATGCTCAAGGAACGCGGCACCGGCGACAACGTTCAGGTGCGTCACTTCCATGGCTGGAGCAAGGCCATGTGCGATCTGTATCAGCTTGAGCTGGAAAAATCGGATCGGCCGATCTGGGAGAGACAGGTCGAAGCCGTCATCGCCGGGGCGGAGTCCGGCAGGGTGCCGCGAGCACAGTATTCGGCCATCCTGATCGACGAGGGCCATGATTTCGAACCCGAATGGTTCAAGCTGCTGGTGCAGATGATAGACCCCGAAACCAATTCCCTTTTGCTGCTCTACGACGATGCACAAGGCATCTATGGCGAGAAAAAGAAACGCTCGGTGTCCTGGGCCAGTCTGGGGATAAAAGCGACCGGCCGCAGCACCATCCTCAAGGTCAATTACCGGAATACCGTTGAGGCGCTCGATTTCTCCTATCAATTCCTGTCTGCCTACATCGACGAGGCATCCGGCAGCGAAGAAGCGCCACTGATTCATCCCGATGCCGGCGGCAGAAATGGATGCAAGCCCCTGGTGCGCCGCTTTCCGAGCAAGGCCGCCGAAATGGAGGGCCTGGTCGAATGGTTGAAACAGCGCGCCGCATCCGGTATTGCTTACAACGAGATGGCAGTGCTCTGTCGCTTCAATAATCAGATTGAGCAGCTTGGCAAGTTGCTGGGCGCCAAAGGCATTCCTGCAACAGACGAACTACAGGGTAAAGCAGGGGTTCGCCTGATGACCATGCATGCCAGCAAGGGCTTGGAATTCAACAGCGTCGCCATACCGGAGCTTGGCTGCATGCCCTGCCCAAAGGCCGGCCCTGACGAAGAAGCGAAGCTGCTATACGTGGCTTTGACCCGTTCGACCGATTCGCTGTTCGTTTCCTACCATGGCGAGAGCGACTTTACCCGGCAATGCGAACGTCTTGCCGGAAATTGAGCTGGGAAATAACGATGGATGAGCATCGCCGCCGCTCGACACATGACCGCCCGGCCCTTGTAAAACACCCACCCCGCCCCCATAATTCAAAACATGGTTGTAATTCCGGCAATCTGGAGGCGTTCTGGACAGGGGTTCGATTCCCCTCACCTCCACCCAAGCGCATCGGCAACGGTGCGTTTGGCTGGGGGTGTACTGGTTTCGACAGGGCGGGCAAAGGTGAGCAGGCAACTCGTCAGGCGATCGACGTTAATGAAGCAAATCCATAAATGCCAATGATGAGCATTTCGCTATTGCCGCCTAAAAACGGCTAGCCGGGGCTGCTAGAGCCTTGTTACCAAAGATAGCCGGCGGGGACTTCGGTCCCCGTCGTCACGTTTGGCAGGCGCTGGCCTTGGCTCTGTCCGTATCGTTGTCATTTGATATGGAGACAGGCATCAGGTAATCTCCACGTCATGAATAAACCTGCAGGCTATTCAATAGTTTCCGTATTTTTAGTAATAGCACTGACATTCCGGCGCCAGAGTCACTATTGGGCATCAAGAGGGAATTTCCGCTGGTGATCCGAAAGGCGACCAAACAGGATAGCCCGGCAATTTGGGCCTTACGTGCTGCCGCGGTCCGCGCACAGTGTCATGAGTTTTACAGCCGCGAGATTCTCGATGCCTGGACAAATGGCAGCCCTACTGGGCAGTTCGCTCTCTGGGTGGAATCGTCCTTCTATGTGGCGACTGACGGCGATAGTGTGCTGGGCAGCGGCGCGATAGATTTGGGTTCTGGAAAAATTGACAGTGCCTTCGTTCTGCCAAATTCGATGAGCCAAGGTATTGGCCGTCAAGTGTTGACCCACCTTGAATCCATGGCAGTCGCCCGTCGGCGACCGGGTTTCATTATTAGAAACGCTGCGTGACGCCCGGGGTGGCGGACCAGCAGGCGGCCAGTTGGCTGGAATCGGGTTCGGCCGGATTGCTGATCATGCCCTGCCGGTGGACAACCCCTGAGCGTCCCAGTTGGTATCGACCATGCAAAAGGAAGAACCGCAGGAGGCGTGGGCGACTTTGGCCAGGAGCAACAGGGAAAAAGCAAGCTGTAACGGCGTCATTTGAAATCGGTTCTCATCAACCAGGCCAGCGGCGATTGGAAACTGGACAACGCCGGAGGAAGCTGCGAAATCAAACGGCCGCAGCAAGAGCCCGATCTCGGCGTGAGATCGGGCTGTGCCCCGGTTAGAAGGTCAGATTGATTCCGGCGAACAGCGAACGTCCCATGCCGGGAACGGCATAGCCATAGGGCGGGCGAGCAGTCCCCGACCAGGTGTTGGAGGTGCCGAGCGACATGGTCGAACCCTGGCCGATGTAGGCGCCGCCAAGGGGCAGCGCATATTGCTCGTTGAGGGCGTTTTCGAGGCCGACATCGAAGCGCAGATTCTTCCACACGTAGCTGCTGCGCAGGTTGAGCAGACTGTAGCCGCCGGTGCTGATTTCGTTGCGCGTCCGGGAAACGTCATCCTTGGCACCGACCCACAGTTCCTCGACGCTGTTCGTCCAGTTACCGAGACGATGCTCCAGCGTCAGGCGGAGATTGAGCGGCATGATGTTGTAGAGGTTGTCGCCGCTATCCTGGTTTTTGCCGCGCACATAGCCGAGCAGGCCCTTGACCCTGAAGTTGCCGATACCGGCGAACTGGCCGAGCTCGGCAAACCCGGAAAGATCGACACCATAGAGATGGGCGTCCTGGTTGACCAGCGTCAGGTAGTTGTACTGACCGGCGGCACAGGTGGCGGCCAGGCATTTGGCATCGATGTAGTTGTCGACGATGCTGTAGTACGGCGTCAGCTTGACGCCCCACAGTCCCTCGCCGGCATCGTGCCAGTCGGCGCCGAGACTGAAGGTGTGCGCCACTTCCGGTTTCAGGTCGAGATTGCCAACGTAGCCGTTGCCATCGTTGACCCAGTTGTTCATGGTCATCGCCATACCGTTGGTGGACCAGGTATAGCGCTCGTACAGGCTGGGCGAACGGGTTTTCCGCGAGTAGCCGCCCTCGTAGGTCTGGGTGGCATCGGGGGTAAAACGAGCAAGGGCGCTGAGGTCGATGTTGTGGTCGGTACGGCCGCGCTCGGCGTTGTTGAAGGCGCTTGGGGCATACATCGGGTTGTAGCCCTGGACCTCGCCGGTATTCATCGACACGGTACTGCTGCGGACGCCGAGCAGGGTCATCCACTGTGGTGTCCAGGCGGCCTCCCATTCGCCGAAAACATCGTAGCGGTCGCGCTGGCCGCCGTTGATGTTCCAGAACGTGTTCGGTCCCATCATGCCCGAATTGGCGACCGGCGCCCACCAGTCGCTCAGGCGGTAACGCTGGTATTCGCCGCCGACGCGGAGCAGATCGCGCTCGGAAACGAGCACTTCTGCCTTGAGCGTGAAGCCGGTGTTTTTTCCTTCCGTTTCCATCGGCATCCCGGCGATATTGCGGGCAGAACCGTACCAGTACAGCTTGTCCTCGGCGAAATCCATCTTGTGCCGGGTTTCCTCATGATAGAGGCGGGCGTCGAGCCTGCCCCAGCCAAATTTGCCGGTGTAGCCGAGATTGATCTGCCCGCTCTCGTTCTCGGTCATGTCCATGTGCTGGTTGGGAAAGCCCTGGTAGGGGATGTTCTGGTAGCCCAGTTTGAGGTCGAGCAGATGATTGTCGAATCGATAGGCGATGCCGAGGTAATGGTTTTCGGATTTGTAGGCCGAGGAGGCGACTTCGTTGCCCGGAATCCAGTGCGAACCGGTCGTCGTATAGGTCGCCATGGTGCCCGGCTTGAAATCCCGGGCAGACTCATAATTGCCCGATTCGGCTGTCGCTCCGCTGTAACGGACGCTCAGATTTTCCGTGGCGATGCCGGCCGAGACATTGGCGCCCCACGCCTTACCATTCGAGCGATAGAAGCTGCCCAGTTCTCCGCTGGTCAGCAGGCCGTCTCCGGAGCCCGCAAAACTGGGGGGCTTCGAATTGACGATAATTGCCCCGCCGATACTGTCGCCGCCGACGCTGACCGGCGTGATGCCGGCATAGACCCGGGCGCTGTCGACATGGCTCGGGTCGATATAGGATAGCGGCGGGTTCATGTGGTTGGCACAGGCGGAAATGAGATCCATGCCGTCGACCTGGATGCGCAGGCGGTCGTCTCCCAGGCCGTGGATGCTGGGCAGGCCGGAAACACCGCCGGCGCTTTGGATATAGACGCCGGGTACTTCGCGCAGCAGGCTGGCGGTATCGCTGACTGCGGCACGCATCGGCGCCAGAAGTGTCGGATCGGTGTCTGACGAGGCGGGCATTGCCTCGATTTTTTTTGCTTTGACCACGACATCGTCCAGAACCTGATTGGCCTGGGCATGGGCGTCAGAGCAGATAGCGGCCGACGAAAAAACGAAGGCCGTTGCGGCCATCGGAAGATGGATACGGTACCTCATGAAACGCTCCCCTTTTATTGTGAATGTTTTCGGGAGCTAATTTTCCGGGAAATTTAAGGACAATGGAATGCGACAAATCGTCGCAGAGACGGCCGAAAAAGGCCAAGGGCAGGGCTATTCCGCCCGTCGGCGCTTGCTCCGGTCGCAAAAAACGCTCAGCGGCGCCGGCCGCCGAGGCTCAGCCGTTCAGCCTGTCCAGCGCCTCGCGCAGCTTGGCCGGTTCGTCCAGGCGCAGCATCTTGCGCACATTGGGTGCCAGTTCGTTGACCTCGGCCTTCAGCACGCGGTTCTTGACCTTGAGTATCTGCGACGGGTGCATCGAGAAGATGCGCAGCCCCATGCCGAGCAACAGACGGGTAAGGTCGGGGTCGCCGGCCATTTCACCGCAGACGGAGACCGGAACGCCCACCTTCTCGGCCATTGACAGCGTATGCGCGAGCAGCATGAGCACCGCCGGGTGCAGCGGGTCGTAGAGGGCGGCGACCTGTTCATCGGAACGGTCGATGGCCAGCGTGTACTGGATCAGGTCGTTGGTACCGATCGAGAGAAAATCGAGACGGCGCAGGAAGAGACCGATGGCCAGGGCCGCAGCCGGAATTTCGATCATGCCGCCGACCTGGATGTTCTCGTCGAAAGTCACCTTCTCACCGCGCAGGCTTGATTTTGCCTGTTCGAGCGCAGCCAGCGTCTGATCGATCTCGTGGGCGTGGGCCAGCATGGGGATCAGGAGCTTGATCGGTCCATGCTTGGAAGCACGCAGGATGGCGCGCAACTGCGTCTGAAACATGCGCGGTTCGGCCAGGGACAGACGGATGGCACGACGGCCGAGCGCCGGATTGGTCTTGACGCGATCGCCGGCCGTGTTTTCCGGGTGTAGATCCTTGTCGTTGCCGAGATCGAAGGTGCGGATGGTAACCGGCCGGCCGGCCATGCCCTTGACCACTTTTTTGTAGGCTTCGTACTGCTCGCGCTCGTCCGGCATGTCGCCGCGGTCGAGGAAGAGAAATTCGGTACGGAACAGGCCGATGCCCTCGGCGCCGGCATCGAGCGCGAAGGGCACGTCGTTCGGCAGCTCGATATTGGCGAACAACTGCACCGGCACGCCGTCGATGGTTTCCGACTTGGCCGTTTTCAGGCGCTTGAGCTTGCTCTTCTCGAGCTCGATCTGTTCCTTGCGCAGTTGGTACTCGTCCAACACGCGCTGGTCGGGATTGACGATGATGACGCCGCGCAGGCCGTCGACGATCAGTTGTTCGCCATCGCGGATCAGGCCGCGGGCGTTCTCCAGGCCGAGAACGGCCGGGATGGCCATGCTGCGGGCGAGAATAGAGGTGTGCGAGGTGGCGCCGCCGACATCGGTGATGAAGGCCGCGAAGCGATGCTCCTTGAACGAAATCGTGTCGGCCGGCGACAGGTCGTGGGCGACGACGATGAGTATCTCTTCCTTCGAGCGCTTGGCGTTTTTCAGCGAGGCGCGCCCGGGATGACCGAGCAGTTCCTTGACGACGCGCTCGACGACCTGCACGACGTCGAATTTGCGTTCGCGCAGGTAAAGGTCGTCGAACTGCTCGAACTGTTCGACCAGGTACTCCATCTGCTGGACCAGCGCCCATTCGGCATTGCAGCGGCGCTCGCGAATGATGTCGCGCGGTTTGACGGCCAGTTCCGGGTCTTCCAGGAACATGGTGTGGATGTCGATGAAGGCGCCGAGTTCGGCCGGAGCATGCTCGGTGTTGCCCTTCATCAGGATCAATTCGTCCTTGACCACCTTGACGGCCGCGTCGAAGCGTTCGATCTCCCGGTCGACCATGCGCGGCGGCAGGGTGAGGTGGGCAACCTCCAGCGTTGCATGCGACATGAGCATGGCTCGCCCGATGGCGATGCCGCCGGATACGCCAAGGCCGTGCAGGGTAAAGCTCATGGCCGCCTATTCTCCCTCGCCGAAATAATCCGCAATCAGGGCCAGCAAGGCAGCCATCGCCTCGGCCTCGTCGATGCCGTTGGTTTCCAGCGTCACTTTCGCCCCCTTGCCGGCGGCCAGCATCATGACGCCCATGATGCTCTTGGCGTTGATGCGGCGCGAGCCCTTGCTCATCCAGACCTCGCACTTATGCTTGCCGGCCAGTTGGGTCAGCTTGGCGGAGGCACGGGCATGGAGACCCAGCTTGTTGATGATTTCGGCTTCGGTGGTGATCATGTTTTCAATGGTCCAGCATGTTGAGGATGCCGTCGCGGCCGCCATCGCGGGCGCGGACGAGCAGGGTTTCCATGCCTTTGTCGCGATAGGTCAGCGCGCGCAGCAGCATGGGCATATTGACCCCGGCCAGACCTTCGACGCGGCCGGATTCGAGCAACTTTAGCGCAAGGTTGGCCGGAGAGGCACCAAAAATATCGGTCAGTACCAGGACACCCTCACCGCCGTCCACCAGGGCGACCAGATCGCGCGCCAGCGGCAACAGGTCGAGTGGATCGTCCTGGGCGCTGACGCCCAACTGGATCAACTGCGGCGGACGCCGGTTCAGCACGTGGCAGGCGTTCTGAACGAGCGCCTCGCCATAGCTGCCGTGGGTGACGAGAAGTATTCCGATCATGCCCGGGATTCTACCCCGAAGCGCTTTTAGCGGTGGCTGACGAACAGGATTCCAAGAACGACCAGGGCGGCGCCGGCCACCTGGACCGACGAAATCGATTCGCCGAGCAGCCACCAGCCGAAACCGATGGTCAGGATCGGTCCGACCATGGTGAATAGCGAAGCCTGGCCGGCCCCGACCCGGCGAATCGCCGCCGACTGGGCGAAAACCGGGATAACGGTGGCGATCAAGGCCATGGCCAGTCCCCAGCCGTAGACCGGCAGGGGTTGAACGAAGGCGGCCAGCGGATGGGTGGCCGAAAAATGGACGAGCGTGACCGCCGAGGAAACCAGCGTCGCCAATGCCGAAAAGCGCATGGCACCAAGGCGGGCGATCATCGGCGCGCTGCCCGACAAATACAGGGCGTAGGAAATACTGGAGGCGAAGACCAGCGCCCCGCCGATCAGCACATCGCGCGTCTCGCCGAGGCCGAGATCATGGACGAAAGCCAGCCCGATGCCGAGGTAGCAGAGGGCGATGGCGACGCCTTCGCGGCGGGAGAATGGCTTGCCCTGAAAGAGCACGCCGATCAGGATGGTCAGGGTCGGGTAGGTGAACAGGATCAGCCGTTCGAGGCCGGCCGAAATGTATTCCAGCCCCCAGAAATCGAGAATGCTGGCGCCGTAGTAACCGAGGCAGCCGAGGGCGAACAGTTTCAGCCAGTCGTCGCGGGACAGGGGGGCAGCCGCCCGCTGGCCGGCCAGCCCGACCCACAGGAAAACCGGCAGCGCGAAACACATCCGCAAGGCGAGCAGGGTAATGGCGTCGACACCATAGGGATAGGCCAATTTGACGAAAATCGCCTTGAGCGAAAAACCGAGCGCCGCGACCAGCGCCAGCCCCGCACCGACAGCATTCGATTTTTCCAAAGCCGTTCCCAGGATGATGTTTGAAAGACACCATTAAATCCGTGCAGAACGGTCGAAGCAATTGCTATTATTCAAAACGAGCATTCGTTCTGGACGAAACCATGCGTTACGATCTTCCCGACCTGCGGCTGGTCGCCGCCATTGCCGATACCGGCAGCCTGACCCGGGCGGCCGAACAGGTTCATCTGGCGCCATCCTCGGCCAGCCACCGCCTGACCCAGCTCGAAGCGGCTCTCGGCGTGCCGCTCTTCGTTCGCCATGCCCGCGGCCTGACGCCGACGGCGGCCGGCGAATCCCTGCTCCGTCACGCCCGGCAGGTCTTCGCCCAGCTCGAACAGATGCATGCCGACCTGGCGCCCTACGCCAGCGGACTCAATAGCCAGGTCACGGTTTTTGCCAACACCAACGCCATCAACTGCTTTTTGCCGGAAGATCTCGGCGACTTCCTGCGCGAACACCCGCGCATCCGCATCTGCCTCGAAGAACAGCCGAGTCCGGCCATCATCCAGGCGGTTGCCGCCGGCCAGGTCGATATCGGCGTCGTCGCCGCCGAAGGCGGACTGGCCGGCCTGGAAACCCAAGCCTATCGCCGCGACCGGCTGGTCCTCGTCGTACCCTTGGCGCACCCCTTGGCCGGACGCGACGCCGTCGCCTTCGGCGAAGTGCTGGCCGAGCCCTTCGTCTGCCTGCATGCCGGCAGCGCCATCCACACCTTCATGATGAATCATGCCGCCCGGCTCGGCGGCCGTCTCGACGCGCGCATCCAGGTCCGCAGCTTCACCGCCGTCTGCCGCATGGTGGCGGCCGGCGTCGGCATCGGCATGGTGCCCCGCTCATCGCTGGCCGCCGTCGACAGTGTGCGAACCGTCGAGATTGCCGACGACTGGGCGCCGCGCGACCTGCAACTGTGCGTCCGCTCGACGAGCGCCCTCAGCCCTGCCGCCGCGGCGCTGTGCGAGCACCTCGCCGCCAAGGGGTCGATGGCGGCTACTAAGCGCCGACCTTGATCACGATCTTGCCGAAATGGCCGCCGCTGCGCATGTATTCGAGCGCCGCCGGGGCTTCGGCAAAGGGAAACTCGCGATCAACGACCGGCCGGATGCCGTGCGTCTCGATGGCTTGCAGCATGTTGGCGAACATCGTCCGGCTGCCGACGAAAATACCGTTGATGCTGGCCATCGTCGGGATCAGCGCCACCGGGTTGGCTTGCCCGGCCAGACCGGTGAGCACGCCGATATAGGCGATGCGGCCGCCGGTGCACACGCTGGCCAGCGAACGCTCGAGGGTGCCCGGGCCGCCAACTTCGATGACCAGGTCGACGCCGCGACCGGCGGTCAGACGGCGGACTTCGTTCTGCCACTCGGGATGCGTGCGGTAATTGATGCCGTGATCGGCGCCGAGCTGTTTGGCGCGGGCCAGCTTGCCGTCGTCGCTGGAGGTGATGATCACCGTCGCCCCGGCCGCCTTGGCGAACTGCAGGGCGTGGATGGAGACGCCGCCGGTGCCGAGCAGCAGCACGCTCTGGCCCGGCTTCAGGTCGCCCGCTTCAAACAGTGAATTCCAGGCCGTCAGCGCCGCGCAGGGCAGGGTCGCCGCCTCGCTGTAACTGAGCGAATCGGGCAGCTTGATCAGGCCGCTTTCCTCGGCGACGAAGCGCTCGCTGAGCACGCCGCCGCCCTCGGCGCCGAGGGCCCCGGCAATGCTCCCGGCGCTGGCCCGGCCGCCCTGCCAGTTGGGAAAGAACAGGCTGGCGACACGATCGCCGACCTTCAACCCGCGCACTTCGCCGCCGACGGCGACGACCTCGCCGGCCCCGTCGGAACAGGGCACCAGGCCGTCGACAATGGGGCAGAAATAGGTATTCTGGCTGACCAGGATATCGCGATAATTCAACGACACGGCCTTGATGGCCACCGCGACCTGGCGGTCGCCGAGCGGCGCCGGCTCGAAATCGGCCATTTGCAGCGGGGAACCGGCGCGGCCGGGAAAGACTTCGTAGCGTTTCATGGAGCCTCCTCGAAATGGTTTGGGAAAATGCGCGTGTCTGGCTGTCGTCGAACGCCGACGGTCGTCGTCCGGTTTTGAAGCCAGTAGCATGCCAGCTGCAAGAATTCCAGCGACGCGGCGCGACTGCCGCGCCAGGCCGTCATCTCCGACCCCGTGGTCAGCCGCCGGCCAGGGGAGCGTCATGCTGAACGCTCCCTATCGAAGCAGCCATCGTGATGCAAAACGGTACACCGCCGCCCCGAGCAATCAAACCCTCGTCAGCCAGTCGCCGTGGTCGGCCGATTCGCCGTGCACGCAGGCAAAATAGGCTGCCTGCAGCAGGCGGGTGACTTCACCCGGCCGACCCTGACCGACAGGCCGGGCATCGACTGCGATCACTGGCGTGATTTCTGCGGCCGTACCGGTCAGGAAAATTTCGTCGGCACAATATAATTCGTCGCGGGTAATGCGCTTGTCGCGAACCGTGAGGCCGGCCTCGACGGCCAGCGTGCACACCGTGCGACGGGTAATGCCGTCGAGAGCCGAAGCACTGTCCGGTTGCAGCAATTCACCATCGCGGACGACAAACAGGTTTTCGCTGGAACCCTCGGCGACATAACCTTCGGTATCGAGCAGAAGCGCTTCGTCGTAACCATCACGGCGCGCCTCGCGGACGGCGAGGATGGAATTGGCGTAGCTTGAAATCGCCTTGGCGCGGCACATCTGCACATTCGGATGGTGCCTGGCATAGGACGAAACACGCACACGGATGCCATTTTCCAGTCCCGCGCCGCCGAGATAGGCGTCCCACGGCCAGGCGGCGACCATCAGGTGACTTGCCGCACCGGCCGGATCAACGCCCATTTTCTCGGCGCCGAGAAAAAGCAGCGGCCGAATATAGGCGCAGCTCAACCCATTGCGTTCAAGTACCTGACAGCAGGCCGTGACCAGCGTGGCGCGGTCGAAAGGAAGATCGATAGCCAGGATTCGTGCCGAATCCTCAAGCCGGCGCAGGTGGTCGGCAAGCCGGAAGACGGCCGGACCACAGGATGTTTCATATGCGCGAATACCTTCGAAGCAGCCATAGCCATAGTGCAAGGTATGGGTCAGTAGGTGTACTTTGGCATCGCGCCAGGGAAGCCACTGGCCATCCAGCCAGATAAAGCCGTTGCGGTCTTGCATGATGGAATTCCTCAAAACGATGGTGAGAATCGGCATGGGCCGGGCAGCCGCGTGAGGGTGGCGCGGTCGTTGCCGTCATGACTGAGGCCGGTTGGGCGGAGCGATTGGCGGCGGAGGGGGTGAAGCGAGGATGAGGCGTTTTTCGAGCGCGATCAAATGATTCCATCGGCCATGAAGTGAATTTATTTCAAGTGAAATAGCTACCGACATCGCAGGCTGGCGAGCAAGGCTATTTCTCGCCTTTTTCCCTGCTTGAACGCAGCATCCAGCGGATGAAGGCCATGACTGCCGGTTTTTCCCGTACGAGCGGCGGGGCGACGACATAGAAGCTACGATCCGGGCAATCCTGCGCAAATGGGCGAATCAGGCGGGCATCGGCCAGATAGGGCGCGGCCAGCGTTCCGGCCATCAATGCCACGCCATGGCCGACGACGGCGGCTTCGAGCATGAGCAGGGCATCGTCGTAAATCGGCCCGACCGACGGCTCGTGGTGCTTGATGCCGATGGCCGAAAACCAGCGTTGCCAAGATAACAGAGGATGGCGCAACAGGCGGACCCGGTCGAGATCATCCGGTGTTTTGAGGTGGGCGGCTAGCCCCGGGCTACACACCGGGAAAACCCGCTCTTCGAACATTTTCCAGGCGAGCAGGCCGGGCCATTCTTCTTCGCCGTAGCGCAGCCCAACGTCGGCCTCGCCATTGAGCAGCGGGGCCAAGCCGGTAGCGGTGCCAAGGCTGAATTCAAGGTCGGGGTGGGCCAGCTGATATTCCGCCACCCGGGTCACCAGCCAAGTGCTGCCCAGCGCCGGGGCGGCCGAAATCCTCAGCCGCTCGCGTTGCGGAGCCCGCAACGCGGCACTGGCTTCGTCGAGCCGCAACAGCGCCTCGCGGACAACGGCCAGATAGCGCCGACCGGCTGCAGTCAGCAGCACAGCCCGATGTCGGCGCTCGAACAGCGCCTGTCCGAGATGCTCTTCCAAATGGCGTATGCGGTGACTGATTGCCGAAGGCGTCAGGTGCATGGCCTCGGCCGCCGCCAGGAAGCTGCCGAGACGAGCGGCCGCTTCGAAGGCGGGCAGGGTATGGAGCGGCGGCAGATCGTTCATGGCGGCAAGCAGGGATATGCTGTGGCTTATTCCGTCATTCTGCACGATTCCGGCCGACTCGTTGTTTTGGCGCCTTGACGCGGTGCCCGCCGTGCCGTCAAAATGGACCGATGAATTTCCAGCCCCCCCTGTTTGCCGAGAACACACCCTGCCGCCGCATGCTGCGTGCATGGCGTGCTGTCGCTCGTCCGGGGCCGGGGTGAGGTAGTCATTTCATCCCAGATTTCAGCTAAGGCCGCGGACTTGAAACCCGCGGCCTTTTTGTTTGCCTTTGTTTTATCCATCCCATGAAAAGGAATCCCCATGAACCCTATCGCCCAATGCACTTCGTTAACCGAAGTCCGTCGCCATATCGATCGACTCGACAGCGAACTGGTCGCCCTGATCGCCGAACGCGGCGCCTACCTCCGACAGGCTGCCGCCTTCAAGAAAACGGCGGCGGAAGTTCCGGCGCCGCAACGCGTCGAACAGATCCTGTCCAGGGTCAATGCGCTGGCGCTCGCAGCCGGGGCCGATACCGCCGTGGTCGACGCCACCTGGCGAGCCATGATCGCCGCCTTTATCGACACCGAGCGTTCGGCCCAGGCCGTCGTCCACCCACCATCGCCGCAACAACCGAACTGAACTGGAGAACGCAGTGTCCGTCCCCGTCGCCTATCTCGGCCTCATCCTGATCTGGTCCACCACGCCGCTGGCCATCCAATGGAGCACCCAGGGCACCGGTTTTGCCCTCGCCGTGTTCGCTCGCATGCTGATCGGCGCCGTCGCCGCCGCCTTGCTCGTCGTCGCCTGGCGCATCCCTTTCCCGCTGCACGACCGGGCGCGCCGCGCCTACCTGGTCGGCGGATTCGGCCTGTTCCTCGCCATGGCGCTCACCTACTGGGCGGCCCGCTACGTTCATTCCGGCCTGATTTCAGTGCTTTTCGGCCTGTCGCCGCTGGCGGCAGGCATCCTCGCCACCCTGTTTCTCGGCGAGCGCTCGCTGACGCGCCCGAAACTGACCGGCATGCTGCTCGGGGCCGGTGGACTGGCCGTCATTTTCATTCACGGCGACAGCCTGGGCCATGAAAACGCGCTCACCGGGCTGGCCGCACTGCTCCTTGCCGTCTTCATCTATTCCGGCTGCCTGGTCTGGCTCAAGCGCATCGGCGACGACAGTCCGCCGCTGGCCACGACGCTCGGCACCCTGAGCGTATCGTTACCCTGCTTCGGTTTGGTCTGGTATCTGACTGACGGTCACCTGCCGGCCATGATGCCGCCACGATCCGGGGCGGCCATCGCCTACCTCGGCATCTTCGGTTCGGTCATCGGTTTCGCGCTGTACTACTACGTGATCAAGCATCTCGAAACCTCGAAGGTGGCGCTGATTACCTTGATCACCCCGGTCATCGCCCTCCTGCTCGGTCACTGGCTCAATGGCGAAAGCATCGGCCTGCGCCTGTCGGCCGGCACCGGGCTGATCCTGCTCGGACTCGGCGTGCACCAGTCGGAGATGCTGAACGGCCTGTTGCGCATGGCAAAAGGAGGTCACAACTAGGTCGACAAAAAATGGCGCAGTTTCATTCTGCGCCATTTTTTGTCTGGGGAATCATCGAATGGCGATGTTTCCCTCGTTGCTTTACCTGGTCGGCGGAACCGCCTCTGCGGCCGGACTGGCCAGGGGCGGAGCGACGGCCGGGGCGGGCGAGACCGGATGTTCGGTCATGGCATGGACGTCGGTGACAAAATATTCCGTTTCGCCGAAACACTTGCTCGGTACGAATTTGTGCTGGGCATAGACGAGGACGACCCGTTGCCCGGCCATGGCGTTGATCTTGGCGGCAATGGCGTCGTCGCGCACCGAAAACTCGAAACGGTCCGGGATGGCGCCGGGCATGGTGACCATGGCGATCTCGCCCTCCCAGGTCTTGCACAACCAGCCCTTGCGCGACAATTTCTGCACGTAACCGGCGCGTTCCCCTTCCGAATAGCTCCAGTTCAGGGTGATCCAGACCCAGGCCAGCAAGGTCAGGACGAGCAGCCCAAGAAATATGAATACGGCACGTAGCATAGCTTTCCCCTGTAGGTGTTCAGTACTTCATTATGTCAAGAAAGGGTCTCGCTTTTATGTCAGCCTCAGCGCCGGCCGCCGAGAATGGAGCCGAGCACGCCGCGGATGATTTCGCGGCCGACCTGCGCGCCGAGCGCCCGCGCCGCGCTTTTTGCCGCCATTTCGACCACGCCATCACGGCGGCCGCCGCGCGGGCCGGTGCTGCCGCCGAGCAGATCGCCGAGGGCGCCGAGCAGGCCGCCGCCCGATTCCTGCGGGGCGGCTTCGGGCGGGGGCGCCTCCGGCGCCGGTTCGTAACGCGGCTGCGGCTGGCCGCCGTGATTGCCCCAGTCGTTGGCGTTGAGTCCGCCGGCGGACGGCGCCGGAATGGCGCCCGGGGCGGCCTGGGCGACGGCCGGCTTGCCACGCAGGGTCTCGTAGGCCGAGGCGCGGTCGACCGTCGTCCCGTAGGCGGCAAGCATGGGCGAGGTCTCGATGATGGCCTGGCGTTCGTCGGCGGTCAGCGGGCCGAGACGGGAGGCAGGCGGGAAGATCATGCTGCGCTCGACGACGCCGGGCACGCCCTTTTCGTCGAGAAAGGAAACCAGCGCTTCGCCGACGCCGAGCTCGGTAATCACCGTCGCCGCATCGAATTTCGGATTTGCGCGCATGGTCTGGGCCGCTGCCTGGACGGCCTTCTGGTCGCGTGGCGTGAAGGCGCGCAGGGCATGCTGGACACGGTTGCCGAGTTGGCCGAGGATTTTTTCCGGGATGTCGAGCGGGTTCTGGGTGACGAAATAGACGCCGACCCCCTTCGAGCGGATCAGGCGCACCACCTGCTCGACCTTGTCGGTGAGCGCCTGCGGGGCATCGTTGAACAAGAGGTGGGCTTCGTCGAAGAAAAAGACCAGCTTGGGCTTGTCGAGGTCGCCGGCTTCGGGCAGGTGCTCGAAGAGTTCCGAGAGCAGCCAGAGCAGGAAGGTGGAATAGAGGGTCGGCGCCTGCACCAGCTTTTCGGCGGACAGGACGTTGACCACGCCGCGGCCGTTCGCGTCGAGCTTCATCAGGTCATTGATGCTGAGCATCGGCTCGCCGAAGAACTGGTCGCCGCCCTCTTCTTCCAGGGTCAACAGGCCGCGCTGGATGGCGCCGATGGATGCGGCGGCGACATTGCCGTATTCGGTGGTGAACTCCTTGGCGTTGTCGCCGACGTACTGGACCATGGCGCGCAGGTCCTTGAGATCGAGCAGGAGCATCCCCTTGTCGTCGGCGATCTTGAAGACCAGTTGCAGGACGCCGCCCTGGGTATCGTTGAGATTGAGCAGGCGGGAGAAAAGCAGCGGCCCCATGTCGGAAACCGTGGCGCGAACCGGGACACCGCCCTGGCCGAAAACGTCCCAGAAGGCGACCGTGTTGGCATAGGGGACGAAACCTTCGAGCCCGAGGTCCTTCAGCCTGGCTTCCAGTTTCGGCGTGACGACGCCGGCGGCGCCAACCCCGGACAGGTCGCCCTTGACATCGGCCATGAAAACCGGGACGCCCGCGAAGGACAGGCGTTCGGCCATCGACTGCAAGGTCACCGTCTTGCCGGTGCCGGTGGCGCCGGTGATCAGGCCGTGGCGATTGGCCATCTGCGGCAACAATGCGGGATAGCCGCTGTCGGATTTGGCGAGATAGAGGGGATCGGACATGGCGGCTGGCTCCAGCGGGGAAAATATCCAGGCATTCTAGCAACGACCGGCCGGCACTTTGTTAAATAGCGTAGCGACGGGTCCATATCGGACTGACGAGAAGGCGGCGGACAGGTAAAATCTCGCCTTCTTCGTTATTTGCATTCAGGGAAAAAGCATGGCGGGTCATTCCAAATGGGCCAATATCCAGCACCGTAAAGGTCGCCAGGACGAGAAGCGCGGCGCCGCCTTCTCCAAGATCGCCAAGGAAATCACCGTTGCCGCCAAGATGGGTGGCGGCGACCCCGGTTTCAACCCGCGCCTGCGCGTCGCGGTGGACAAGGCCAAGGGGGTCAACATGCCCAAGGACAAGATCGATACCGCGATCAAGAAAGGCACGGGCGAGTTGGAAGGCGTCGAGTACATCGAGATTCGCTACGAAGGCTACGGCATCGGCGGCGCGGCGATCATGGTCGATTGCCTGACCGACAACAAGGTACGCACGGTGGCCGAAGTTCGCCATGCCTTTTCCAAGTTCGGCGGCAACATGGGTTCCGACGGTTGCGTCGCTTTCCAGTTCAAGCATGTCGGCCAGATGATCTTCGCGCCGGGCACCGACGAGGCGGCGCTGATGGATGCCGCCATCGAGGCCGGTGCCGACGACGTGACGAGCAATGACGACGGCTCGATCGAAGTCCTGACCCCGCCGAACGACTACATGGCGGTCAAGGATGCGCTTGAAGCCGCCGGCTTCAAGCCGGAATTCGGCGAGGTGACGATGAAGCCGGAAGGCGAAAACGTTTTTGCCGGTGAAGAGGGCGTCAGGATGCAGAAGCTGCTCGATGCCCTGGAAAACCTCGACGACGTCCAGGAAATCTATACCACGGCGCTCATCGAAGACTGAAGCGGCACCCCGGCGATTCCCAGTGCGGGAATCGCCGTCCGTTTGTCTCGACACTGTCCGCCGCCCCGAGTTTTCCGGCCATGGCGCCCCCTCGCCTGCGCTGAACTCGGCCGCGACGGGGCAGGATGAGCCGACCAATCCGGTTTGCGGTTATCCTGTCGGAATCAATTCAACCTATCGGACAAAAGCGACGTGGGTCATCGACAATGCCAAGGCCTGTACCGCCCAAGCGGCCAATTGCCGGGCCACTTGCCACCGAGCTTCGGGGCCCGGCGTCACCGTGCGGCCTGATACGCCGACCGGAGACGAGCGGCAGGAAGCACCGCCGGTCATCATCGATATTGAAGCCTCCGGGTTCGGCCGGGGCAGCTATCCGATCGAGATCGGCTATTACATGCCGGAAGGCGAATCCTTCTGCACCCTGATTCGCCCCGAGGCCACCTGGACGCACTGGGACGCATCAGCCGAGAAGGTACACGGCATCCCTCGCGAACTGCTCGCGACGAAGGGCCGGCCGGCCGTCGAGGTCTGCCTCGAACTCAACCGCCGACTGCGCGGCCGCCGCATCTACTGCGACGCCTGGGCCTACGACTACGTCTGGTTGAGCCTGCTGTACGATGCGGTCGACCTGGTTCCCTCGTTTGAACTCAAGGATATGCGGGATTTGCTGGAGGATTGCGAGCAGGCCCTTTGGCATACCCTCCGCGCCGCCGTCGAGGCCCGCCTGCATCTGCGCCGTCACCGGGCCAGCGGCGATGCGCGCGCCCTGTTCGAAACCCTGACCGAGGCGCGCAAGCGCTGCGCGCCCGACTGGACCGCCTGAACCGATGCAACGCTTTTACCCCCTTCTTTTCGTCTTTTTATGGAGCACCGGTTTCATCGGCGCCAAGTTCGGCCTGCCCTATGCCGAACCGCTTTCCTTTCTGCTCAGCCGCTATATCCTGGTCATCCTCCTGATGACCGCCATCGTCCTGGCCAGCCGCGCCCCGTGGCCGGCGCGGCGACGTGACTGGCTGCACATCGGGGTTTCCGGCCTGATGATCCACGGCCTTTATCTCGGCGGCGTCTTCGTCGCCATCAAGCACGGCCTGCCGGCCGGCGTCACGGCGCTGGTCGTCGGCATGCAACCCCTGCTCACCGCCCTCGGCGCCGGCTGGCTGCTCGGCGAGAAAGTGAGCGCCCGCCAATGGTCCGGGCTGGGCCTGGGTTTGGTCGGCGTCGGCATGGTCGTTTCCGGCAAATTCGGCGACGGCGCCCTCGGGCCGATGCTGATCCCTGCCGTCGTCGCCCTGCTCGGCATCACGGCCGGCACGCTGTACCAGAAGCGTTTCTGCCCGACATTCGACCTGCGTACCGGTGCGCTCATCCAGTTCGTGCCGACGGCCATGGCGACGGCGATTGGCGTCGCCGCCTTCGAGAATTACCGCATCGAGTGGAACGGCCAGTTCCTGTTCGCCCTCGGCTGGCTGGTCGTGGTGCTGTCGCTCGGCGCGATCAGCCTGCTCAATTTGTTGATCCGCAGCGGCAGCGCGGTCAATGTCGCCGCCCTGTTCTACCTGACCCCGCCGACCACGGCACTGATCGCCTTTTTTGTGTTCGGCGAGCAATTGTCCCTGACTGCGGCGCTCGGCATGGTGATCGCCGTCGGCGGCGTTTACCTGGTGGCGAAAGCGAAATGAACGCCGATATTCCGCGTATTCTCGGGATAGACCCCGGTTTGCGGGTGACCGGCTTCGGCCTCATCGAAATGCACGGCAGGCAGCTGGTTTATGTCGCCAGCGGCTGCATCAAGTCGAACGACAAGGCGTCGCTGCCAGACCGCATCAAGACCCTGTTCGAGGGCATCAGCGAGGTCATCGCCACCTATCGACCGAATCAGGCCGCGGTGGAAAAGGTATTCGTCAACGTCAATCCGCAATCGACGCTGCTCCTCGGCCAGGCGCGCGGCGCGGCGATCAGCGCCCTGGTCCGGGCCGGACTGCCGGTGGCCGAATACACGGCGCTGCAGACCAAGCAGGCGGTGGTCGGCCACGGCAAGGCGGCCAAGGAGCAGGTGCAGGACATGGTGGTCCGCCTGTTGAACCTGCCCGGCGCACCGACGGCGGATGCCGCCGACGCCCTGGCCTGCGCCATTGCCCACGCCCACGGCGGGCAGGGCCTGGGGACGATGGCGACGGCCGGCTACCGGGTGCGCGGCGGGCGACTGATTGAATGAAAAGCTGTGTAGAATTACAGTACTTCGCCCGAAAAGAGAGCCCCTGAAATGATCGGAAGACTGACCGGCATCCTGGCCGAAAAGAACCCGCCGCAGATCGTCCTCGACGTCAACGGCGTCGGCTACGAGATCGACGTGCCGATGAGCACCTTCTACAATCTGCCGGCGGCCGGCGAGAAAACCAGATTGCTCACCCATTTCGCGGTACGCGACGACGGCCACTACCTGTACGGTTTCCTGAGCGAGGCCGAACGCTTCGCCTTTCGCCAGTTGCTCAAGGTTTCCGGTATCGGCGCGCGAACCGCCCTGTCGGTGCTTTCCGGCCTGTCGGTCGGCGACCTGTCGGCCGCCGTGGCCCAACAGGAACTGGGGCGGCTGGTCAAGATTCCCGGCATCGGCAAGAAGACCGCCGAACGCCTGCTGCTCGAATTGAAAGGCAAGCTGGCCGACGCCACCGGCCTTTCGCTGCACGCGGCGGCGGACGACGCCAGGCAGGATATCGCCAATGCCCTGATCGCCCTCGGCTACAACGAAAAGGAGGCCGCCTCGGCGATGAAGGCCCTGCCCGCCGACCTATCGACCGCCGACGGTATCCGGCAGGCCCTGAAACTGCTATCCAAGGCCTGATCTCCCGGTCTTGCCGACGCGGGATTCGTGAGGAACAAACGCCATGATCGAAACCGACAAACTGCTCCCGGCCGGCCCCGGACTCGACCGGATCATCGCCCCCCAGTCGAAATCGGCGCAGGAAGAGGCACTCGAACGCGCCCTGCGCCCCAAACGGCTGGCCGACTACACCGGCCAGACGAAAATCCGCGAGCAGCTGGAAATTTTCATCCAGGCCGCCCGCCAGCGCAGCGAATCGCTCGATCACGTACTGCTCTTCGGCCCGCCGGGTCTGGGCAAGACAACCCTGGCCCACATCGTCGCCGCCGAAATGGGCGTCAACCTGCGCCAGACCTCCGGCCCGGTATTGGAACGGGCCGGCGACCTGGCCGCCATCCTGACCAACCTCGAACCGCACGACGTGCTGTTCATAGACGAAATCCACCGTCTCAGCCCGGTCGTCGAGGAAATTCTCTACCCGGCGCTGGAGGACTTCCAGATCGACATCATGATCGGCGAAGGGCCGGCCGCACGTTCCGTCAAGCTCGACCTGCCGCCCTTCACGCTGGTCGGGGCGACGACCCGGGCCGGCATGCTGACCAATCCGCTGCGCGACCGTTTCGGCATCGTCGCCCGGCTGGAGTTTTATTCGGCCGATGAACTGAAGAGCATCGTCGGCCGCTCCGCCTCCCTGCTCAATGCACCGATCGACCCCGAAGGCGCCTTCGAGATCGCCAAACGTTCGCGCGGCACGCCGCGCATCGCCAATCGCCTGCTGCGACGCGTGCGCGACTATGCGGAGGTCAAGGCCGACGGCACCATTACCCGGCCGGTGGCCGATGCCGCGCTGCGCATGCTCGACGTCGATCCGGCCGGCCTCGACATCATGGACCGCAAGCTGCTCTCGGCCATCATCGACAAGTTCGGCGGCGGCCCGGTCGGCGTCGACAACATCGCCGCCGCCATCGGCGAGGCGCGCGACACCATAGAGGACGTACTCGAACCCTATCTTATCCAGCAGGGCTACCTGCAGCGTACCCTGCGCGGCCGCATCGCGACACCTGCCGTATATCGCCACCTCGGCCTGGCTGAACCGAACAGTGCGGTCGTCCGCGACCTGCTGGCAGAAAAATAGGGCCCATCGCACCCCGAACCACGCGCTTCCCGGGGAGGATCCACGAAGGCGGCGCTCCTTGGCTGCGCGTCAGGCGCCCGCTTGACCTGGAATTCTTGCTGGTTTTGCGTCGGCGAGGCCGCTATCCGTCCGTTTGGTGAAACGTGCAGGCCGTCACCACTTGCAGGGACGGCGCATTACTTTTCTTCACCACAATTTACAGATTGCTCAAGCAAGACTGCTGTCGCATCCGGCAGCAGCCGGCATTGTTGGCGATACCCGCCCCCGCCGCTCTTCGATTCTCTCGGGGTTTTCCGCAGGAACGGCCGTGCCATGGAATGCGGCATGACCGGAAAGACCTCACAGGCAGAACGGAAACAGATCGTTACAAATAAATGCTGCAACGCACGATAAAATCCCGGGCATGAAATGCCTAGCCAGATCCAATGCCTTCTCCATCCCTGTCCGAGTCTATTACGAGGATACCGATGCCGGCGGGGTCGTTTACTACGCCAATTACCTGAAATTCTTCGAACGTTGCCGTACCGAATGGATGCGTCTGGCCGGCCATGACCAGTCGGCATTGGCGAGCGAAGCGGGTATCGGCTTCGTGGCGCGCAAGGTGAGTTGCGAGTATCTGAAGCCGGCTCGACTCGACGACGAATTGATCGTCGGCCTGGAAGTCGAAAAATTGACCCGCGTTCGCGTCGTTTTCCGCCAGCACGTTCGCCGCGGCGACGACCAACTGGTTACCGGCAGCGTCGAAATCGCCTGCGTCGACATGGCGACCATGACCCCGTCAGCCATCCCCGATTTTCTGCACCAAAAACTGGAAGCGCTTAAATGAACGTCACCCAGGATCTGTCCATCCTCCACCTCATCCTCCAGGCCAGCGCGGTCGTCCAGGCCGTCATGGCACTGCTCGCCGGCGTCTCGTTCATGTCCTGGTACTACATATTCATGAAGCTGTTCTCGGTCAAGCAGGCCCGCATGAAGACCGAGACCTTCGAGCGCGACTTCTGGTCCGGTGGCGATCTTAACAACCTGTTCAACAGCGCGGTCAACGACCGCCACCATGCCGGTTCCATGGAACGCATCTTCGAGGCCGGTTTCCGTGAGTTCACCAAGCTCAAGGTCCAGAAGAACCTCGATCCCAAGGACATCGTCGACGGTTCCCGCCGCGCCATGCGCGCTACCTACCAGCGCGAGATGGACGGCCTCGAGTCGCACCTGGCCTTTCTCGCCTCGGTCGGCTCGGTCAGCCCCTATATCGGCCTTTTCGGCACCGTCTGGGGCATCATGCACGCCTTCCGGGGCCTGTCGAACGTCGGTCAGGCCACACTCGCCTCGGTCGCCCCGGGTATTGCCGAGGCACTGGTCGCCACCGCCATCGGTCTCTTTGCCGCAATTCCAGCCGTCCTAGCCTACAACCGCTTCTCGCATGACATCGACCGCCTGGCCACTCGCTACGAGTCGTTCATGGAGGAATTTTCCAACATCCTGCAACGACAGATGAGATAAGGCCATGCGCCAGCGTCGCCTGAAAAACGAAATCAACGTCGTTCCCTACATCGACGTCATGCTGGTTCTGCTCGTCATCTTCATGGTGGCGACGCCGATGATGACGACCGGTTCGGTCGATCTGCCGAGCACTGGCACCGCGCCGCAGAAGCCACCGAAATATCTCAAGGTCGAGGTCGGGCCGGACGGCAATCTTTCCGTTTTCGACGTCAGTGGCAAAGCGAAGAAGATCAAGGGGATCAAGGATCTCAAGGGCGAGTTGGGCGCCCTCAGGACGGACGATGAAAAAATCGCTGTACTCATCGCCGGCGACAAGGAAACAAGCTACAAGAACGTCATCGAGGTACTCGATGAAGTGAAGCGCATGGGCTTCGACAAGGTCGGCCTGGAAACCGCCAGCAAATAGCAGATGATTTTCGATAAACCAGAAGAACCCGGCAAGAAATACGCACTGGCGCTCACCATTCTGGTGCACGTCGGGCTGCTTGTCGCGCTCTTCCTCGGGGTGCAATGGAAGCGCAGCCCGCCGCAAATCATGGAGGTCGAATTGTGGTCGGCGCAGCCGACACCGGCGACCTACGTGCCGCCTCCGCCGCCTCCGCCGCCCGAAGTCAAACCCGAACCGAAGCCCGAACCACCGCCCAAGGTCGAGCCCAAACCCGAACCGATTCAGAAGAAGCCGGATATCGCGGTCAAGGAAGAGAAAAAGAAGCCAGAACCGAAAAAACCAGAACCGAAACCCGAGCCGCCGAAGCCCGAGCCTAAGAAGCCCGAGCCTAAGAAGCCCGAGCCTAAGAAACCCGAGCCTAGGAAACCAGAACCGAAGCAGGAAACCAAACCGACGCCGAAGGTGCCCGATTTCATCAAGGAATTGTCGCGCGACGCCGCCGAACTGAACCCGAAGAACAATCCCAGCACCCAGCACATGATCAATGCGGCCGCGGCCGAAGCCGAGCACCGTGCGTCGGCCAACCGGCGCGGCCTGGCAGACTATGCCGCCAAGATTCGCGGCAAGGTACGCGGCAATATCGTCCTGCCGCCATCCATCCAGGGCAACCCGGAAGCAATCTTCGAGGTCAGCCAGTTGCCCACCGGCGAAGTGCTGGATGTCAAATTGAAGCGGACTAGCGGCAATCAGGCTCTGGACGCCGCTATCGAGCGTGCCATCCGAAAATCCTCGCCTTTGCCGAAACCTGACGATCCTTCACAATTCCAGCGATCGCTGGACATCAAATACAAACCCTTAGAAGAGTAATATTGCGCAAATCCATTTTAAAATGAACGAAATGTCCCGAATTTCCCGCCGAATTTTCCTGCTCCTTTCCCTGCTAACCGCGGGATTCGCCTACGCCCAGTTGTCCGTAGAGATTACCGGCGCCGGCGCCAACCGGATTCCTGTTACCATCGCCGACTTTCCCGGCGACCCGACCGCTTCCCGGGTCATCACCAGCACCGTGCGCGCCGACCTGGAGCGGAGCGGCCTGTTCAAGCTGGTCGATAACGACGGTCTCGCTTTCGACGAAAACGCCGCGATCAACTACGCCGACTGGAAAGGCAGGGGAGCCGACGCACTGGCCGCCGGCAGCATCGGGCGCAGCGCCGACGGTCGTATGGAAGCCCGTTTTCGACTGTACGACACACAAAAGGCCGTATCGCTGGGCGGTGCAGCCTATGTCACCAGCAACACCCAATTGCGTGCCGCCGGCCATCGCATCGCCGATTTCATCTACGAAAAGCTGACCGGCGAAAAAGGGGTCTTTTCGACGCGAATCGCCTACGTCGTCAAGGCACGCGGCCACTTCCTGCTGCAGATCGCCGACTCCGACGGCCAGAATGCGGCGACCGCGCTGACCTCGACCGAGCCGATCATTTCGCCGGTATGGTCGCCGGATGGCGGCCGCCTTGCCTACGTTTCCTTCGAGAAGAAAAAACCGGTCGTCTATGTCCATTCGCTGGCTTCCGGGCAACGCCATATCGTAGCCAATTTCAAGGGATCCAACTCGGCACCGGGCTGGTCGCCTGATGGCCGAAAACTGGCCGTCGTCCTCTCCAAGGACGGCTTCTCCCAGCTTTATTCGGTCAATGCCGATGGCAGCGGCCTGCAACGCATTACCCAATCCTCCGGTATCGATACCGAACCGCGCTATTCGGCCGATGGCGGCACCATCTACTTCACCTCGGACCGCGGCGGCAGCCCACAGATCTACCAGATCGGCGCCAATGGCGGTGAGGTCAAACGGGTGACCTTCGAGGGAAGCTACAACGTCTCGCCGCGCCCATCACCCGACGGCAAGAATCTCGCTTTCATCAGCCGCCGCGAAGGCCGCTTTCAGCTCGCCGTCATGGACCTTGCCAGCCGCCAGGTCCAAATACTGAGCGATTCAAACAAGGACGAATCGCCAAGCTTCGCCCCCAATGGCCGCATGATCCTGATCGCCACCGAAGTCGGCGGGCGCGGCGTACTATCGGCTGTTTCCAGCGATGGCAGGATCAAACAACGCCTCTCGGTCGCCGCAGGAGATGTTCGCGAACCGGCCTGGGGTCCCTTCTACCAATAACCATTTACCATTCATCGGAGAATTTTGTGAAAAAACTACTTATACCCGCTCTGCTGTCCGCCATCCTGGCCGCCTGCTCCACCACCCCGCTGCCCGAAGACAACAAGGGGGCGCCAGTCGAATCCCGGAGCACCGGCACCGGCGTTGCTCCCGTCACTGCTGACGGCCTGGATGCCAGCGGCCTGCCGCGCGAATTGACCGATCCGAAGAGCAAGCTGTCGCAGCGCAGCATCTACTTCGACCTTGACAAGTACGAAGTCAAGGACGAATACAAGGATCTGGTTGCCGCCCATGCCAAGTACCTGGTTGCCAACAGAGGCTTCAAGGTGCTGCTCCAGGGCAATACCGACGAACGCGGCAGCCGCGAATACAACCTGTCGCTCGGCCAGAAACGTGCCGAAGCCGTCAAGCGTTCGCTCGTCCTGCTCGGCGTCAAGGAAGATCAGATCGAATCCGTCAGTCTCGGCGAAGAAAAGCCGAAGAACCCGGGTCATGACGAAGCCGCCTGGTCGGAAAACCGTCGTGCCGACATCCTCTACAAGGCCGCTGACGGCCGCGGCGAGTTCTAAACATCATGCGCCCGGTTCGAATCGCCTTTCTGATCGCCGCGCTGGGCGCCGTCCAGGCCCACGCCGGTGTTTTTGACGACGATGAAGCGCGTCGCCAGGTCACCGACCTCATGGTCAAGACGGAAGCGCGATTCGACCAACAGGCCAAGGGGCAGCTGGATCTGTCCGGACAGATCCAGCGCCAGGCCGAAGAAATCGCCCGCCTTCGCGGCCAGATCGAAACGCTCAACTACGAGCTGGAGATGGCTAAGAAGCGCCAGCAGGACTTCTATCTCGATCTCGACACCCGCTTACGCAAATTCGAAATGGCTGCCGGCGCATCTGCCGCCGCCCCGGAAAATTCGGCCAGTGCAAAACCGGCCGCCGACCCGGCCAAGGAAAACCAGGATTACGAAGCGGCTCTGAATCAATTCAAGACAGGCAAGTACAAGGATGCCGCCATCAGCTTTGCGGCCTTCGTACAGAAATATCCGGACAGCTCGTTGGCCCCCAACGCGCAGTACTGGTTGGGTAACTCCTGGTATGCCCAGCGTGATTGCAAGCGCGCCATCGAGGCTCAAAGCGTGGTCACCACAAAATATGCCGACAGCCCGAAGGCTGCGGACGCCTGGCTGGCGATCGCAGCCTGCCAGCAGGAAATGGGCAACCCGACCGGCGCCAGGCGTTCACTGGAATCTGTGCTGAACAAATACCCGAATGCTCCGGCGGCCGACACGGCCCGCGAACGACTGAAGAAGAAATAATTGGCCCTGCGCCTGACCGAAATTTTCTATTCCCTGCAGGGCGAGGCTTCGCGCGTCGGCCTGCCGACCATTTTCATCCGGCTTACCGGCTGCCCATTGCGTTGCACCTGGTGCGACACCACCTACAGCTTCACCGGCGGCGAGCCGGCGAGCATCGAATCGGTGCTCGCCGAACTTGGCAAATACCCGGCCCGCCAGGTCTGCGTCACCGGCGGCGAGCCGCTGTCGCAGAAGGATTGCCTGCCATTGCTGGCGGCACTGTGCGATGCCGGTTACGAGGTCTCGCTGGAAACCTCGGGGGCACTCGATGTGACCGAGGTCGATGCCCGCGTGGCACGGATCATGGATCTCAAGTCGCCGGATTCAGGCGAATCGGCCAGGAATCGCTGGGAAAACCTGGCACTGCTCAACCGCCGCGACGAGATCAAGATCGTCATCGCCTCGCGCCGCGATTACGAATGGGCAAGGGACGTGCTGCGCACACGGCAACTGGATCGATTGTGCCCGGTGCTCTTTTCGCCGGCCCAGGGACTGATCGAACCGCGATCGCTCGCCGAGTGGATACTGCAGGACGGACTCAATGTCCGCTTCCAGCTTCAATTGCACAAGCTGCTTTGGGGTAACATGCAGGGAAAATAGAAGAGGGGATCGACATGGAACGTAATCGCCGCAAATTTTCCCGTATCGCCTTCCAGGCCGAAGCCAGTCTCTTTCTACCCGACGGCGAACATGTCGTCGAGGTGCTCGACCTTTCGCTGCAAGGCGCATTGATCCATCCGAACGCCAAGATGTTCGTGACCATGGGCACCCCCTGTACCTTGAAAATCCGTCTCGACGATGTCGGCACCACGATCCGTATGGAGGCCACCGTCGTACATCACATGGCCAATTACTACGGCCTGGCCTGTCGGGAAATCGATCTCGACAGCGTCACCCACCTGCGGCGCCTGGTTGCCCTCAACCTGGGCAACGAAACCATGGCCGAACGGGAATTCGCCCAGCTCACGGAAAACTGAACCTCCCTTAAATCCTGCCGAATCCTTTCTGACCCCTGGCGCTTAGCCTTGCTAGATGGGGGGCACCCGGATCATAATCATTCTCTAAAACAACCTCGCCTATTAGAGGATCACCGGGTTTGGGAGCGACCATGGTTGAAAGTAGATTTCATTACCCCGAATCACCCGATTCGGGGCGAGTCCGCGGGCAACGCCGGGAAGCATGCTGATGGCTGCGGATCGAAGCTGCGAAGACGCCAGCGCCTGTCGATACAATCTTGACAGTAAGCTGCAACCGCCAATGTTGTGCGCGTTGCAGCAGGCTATTTTTGAAAATGCCGGGCGGTCGATTGTCCTGACTGATCCGGAAGGCATGATCGTCTATTTCAATGCCGCCGCCCAGAGCATGCTTGGCTATACACCACAAGAACTCGTCAACAGATGCACGCCTCTGGTTTTTCACCTCGCCGAGGAAGTGGCAAACCGGGCCAGGCTCTTGACTGCGGAATTACAGCGACAGGTGACACCGGGATTCGAGGCGTTTATCGCCAAGTTGGGCATCAGAAATCAGGATGAGGCCGAATGGACGGTCGTACGCAAGGATGGCTCGCGCCTTCCTATCAGCCTGGTGGTCAGTATCCTGCATGACGAGCAGGGCGGCGTACTCGGCTATCTCGGCATTGCCGCCGATATCTCCGCGCGACGCAAACTGGAACAGGATATGCGGATCGCAGCCATTGCCTTCGAATCGCAAGCCGCAATCATGGTGACCGATCGAGCGCAGCGCATTCTGCAGGTCAATCCGGCCTTCACCAAGCTGACCGGTTACTCCGCCGACGAAGCTGTTGGCCAAACGCCCAGCCTGCTCAAATCAGGCCGTCAGGATGTCGATTTTTACAAGATGATGTGGCAAACCCTGAATCAGGGGGGACATTGGCAGGGCGCAATCTGGAATCGTCGCAAGAATGGCGGGATATTTCCGGAGTGGC
>JAJXVG010000136.1 GCA_021782315.1 Pseudomonadota bacterium
TCCGATCTCGACACTGCGCCTGCTGACCCGGCCGGCCTCCGAAATCGCCGCCCTGGCGGAGCGCCTGCAAGCAGCGGTGCAGGCCGCCGTCGGTGAGCGGGCCACGGTCGGCATCGAAGCCTGCAGCAGCCAGATCGGCAGCGGCGCCCTGCCGGTCGAACGGCTGCCCTCGACGGCCCTGGTCGTCCGGCCCAATTTCAGGAAGGCCGGGAAATTCCTGCTCGGCGTGGAAGCCGGCTTCCGCAAGCTGCCCAAGCCGGTTATCGGCTACCTCCGCGACGATGCCTACCATCTCGACCTGCGCTGCCTGGAGGCGCAAGACGAAGCCGCTTTCGTCGCCCAGCTGGCTGGCTTAAAGTGTTGAGTCACAGTACAACCGGATTCCCCATGGCCAAATTTCTCTTTCTCAACGCCAGTACCCGCGAGCCGGGTCATGTCGGCAACAGCGAGACCCTGGCACGCCGCGCCGCCGCCGGCTTGCCGGCAGATACCGAGCAAAACTGGTGCAAGCTGGCCGACCTCGAACTCCCGCCCTTCGTCGACCTGCGCCACACGGCCGGCACCTATCCGATGCCGACCGGCGATGCCAAGCCCCTGCTCGACGCGACGCTGGACGCCACCGATCTCGTCTTCGTTTCGCCGGTCTACTGGTTTTCCGTCCCGTCGCCCCTGAAAATCTACCTCGACCACTGGAGCGCCTGGTTGCGCATCCCCGGCCTCGATTTCAAGGAAAAAATGGCCGGCAAGCGCCTGTGGGTGATCGCCACCAGCGGCAATCGCGAAAAGGCCCAGCCGATGTTCGACAGCTACCGCTACTGCGCCGAATTCCTCGGCATGCAATGGCAGGCGCCGCTGTGGGGCAGGGGCGGCGCCCCGGATGCGGTGCTTGCCGATGGGGAAGCGATGGCGGCGGCGGCCAGCTTCCTGAGCCGGTGATCGTCGAGTACCTTTTCCTCGGCCATGCGCGCGGCGCCGTGCAGCAGCGTGAATGCCGGCAGATCGAATTGCTGGCCGGGCAGGGCGTCGTCGGCGACCGCCATTTTGGCCGCACGGATTGGGCCGGCCAGCAACTGACCCTGGTCGAAGCCGAGGAAATCGAGCGCTTCTGCGCCCATGGCAGGCGGCCGATCGACTGGTCGATGACCAGGCGCAATGTCGTGACCCGCGGCATACGCCTGAACGAACTGGTCGGCCACCGCTTTCGCCTCGGCGCTTGCCTTCTGCTCGGTGTCGAACGCTGTGAACCCTGCCGCAGCCTGGGGCGGCGCCTCGCGGACGAAACCCTGTCGCCGCCCGAAATCGTCGAATACTGGGCCGGTCGCGGCGGCCTGCGCGCCGATATCGTCGTTTCCGGCCTGCTCGCCTGCGGCGATGCGCTGACCCTCGTCGCAGCCGGGGAGGCCGCCGCATGATCATCGGCACCGCCGGCCACATCGACCACGGCAAGACGACGCTGGTCAAGGCGCTGACCGGCGTCGACTGCGACCGCCTTAAGGAAGAGAAGGCGCGCGGCATCACCGTCGACCTCGGCTACGCCTACACCGAAAGTCTCGGCTTCATCGACGTTCCCGGCCATGAAAAACTGATTCACAACATGCTGGCCGGCGCCACCGGCATCGATTTCGCACTGCTCGTCGTCGCCGCCGACGACGGACCGATGCCGCAGACCCGCGAGCATCTCGAAATCATCGAGTTGCTCGGCATCCGGCGCGGCGTGGTGGCCCTGACCAAGACCGATGGCCTCGCGGCCGAACGGCAAGCGGCGGCGACGGCTGAAATCGCCGAACTGCTCGCCGGCACGGCGCTGGCCGGTGCGCCGGTTTTCCCGGTGGCCGCCGTCAGCGGCGCCGGCATTTCCGAACTGCGCGCCCACCTCGAAGCCGCCGCTGCCGAACAGGGCGCTGACCGGCCGGCCGGCGCATTCCGCCTGGCCGTAGACCGTTGCTTCACCCTGGGCGGCATCGGCACGGTGGTGACCGGCACCGCTTTCGCCGGGCAGGTCAAAGTCGGCGATCAACTGTGCCTTTCGCCGCCCGGGCAACCCGTGCGCGTGCGCAGCCTGCGCGTCCAGGACGCTCCGGCCGCCGCCGGCCTGGCCGGGCAGCGCATCGCCCTGGCGCTCTCCGGCATCGAGAAATCCGAAATCGAGCGCGGCCAGTGGATCGTCGCGCCCTCCTTGCATGCCCCGGTCCGCCGCTTCGACGCCAGAATCCGCGTCCTTGCCGGTCAGCCGGCGCTCAGGCACTGGACGCCGGCACATCTCCATCTCGGGGCCGAAGATGTGCCCGCCCGTATCGCCCTGCTCGGTGCCGAGGAGATCGCGCCGGGAAGCGAGGGCTGGGCCCAGATCACCGTCAGCCGCGAAATCGGCGCCTGGGCCGGCGACCGCTTCATCCTGCGCGATGCCGCCGCCCGGCGCACGATCGGGGGCGGCTTCGTTCTCGACATCTTCCCGCCCAGTCGCCGGAAGAGCAGCCCGGAGCGCCTTGCCATGCTCGCCGCGCTGGCCGACGACAATCCGGCCATTGCCCTGCAACTGGCCAGCCGACAACAGGCGACCGGTGTCGATCTGGCCGCTTATGCACTGAACTGCAACCTGGATGCCGCCGCGCTCGCTGCGCTGTGCGGCCAATTGAACCTGAAGGTCGTCGGTGCCACCGCCTTCGCGGCCGACCGCTGGCAGGAACTGGAAAGCCGCCTGTTCGCCGCGCTCGCCGCCGAACATCAACGCGCCCCGGACCTCACCGGCGTCGAACGCGACCGCCTGCGCCGCCTGACCCTGCCGACACTCTCCCGCCCGGCCTTTGACGCGCTGCTGGCGACGCCGCTGGCCGACGGCCGCATCGCCCAGAGCAATGCCTGGCTGCACCTGCCGGAACACCGCGTCCTGCTGGCGGCCGGCGATCTTGCGCTGTGGCAGACCTTGAAGCCGATGCTCGCCGCCCAGGCCTACGCGCCGCCCCGCGTCCGCGACATCGCCAGGACCACCGGCCGCGACGAAGAAGCCGTGCGCGCCCTGTTCAAGCGCATCGCCCGCCATGGTGACGCCTGGCCGGTCGCCCACGACCATTACTTCACCGCCGGGGCCGTCGCCGAACTGGCCCGCAGGGTCGCCTTCCTCAACCAACGCGACGGCGCTGCCCGCGCCGCGACCCTACGCGACGAAATCGGCGGCGGCCGCAAGGTGGCCATTCACATTCTCGAATTCTTCGACCGCATCGGCTACACTCGCCGCGTGCGCGACACCCACGTTTTGCGCGGAACCCCGGAACAATTCGGGGCATGAACAACGGAAGGAATCGTTCCCCGGTGGGACGGCCGGTCTTCAAAACCGGCAGGGCCTGTCAAACAGGCTTGGGTAGGTTCGACTCCTGCTTCCTTCCGCCCTTGTCCTTCCTATTTTCCGAAAATGTCATTGACACTTTTTGAATATGAGAAGGCAGACGGGGTGACTTTATAAATGGGACAGCGCGACCAAGCCGCGCCTAGCCGTGGCGGCTGAATCTGTTTCGCAAAATCAGTCAATGCACAAAAGAAAAGGGTCAACTAGCCGACCCTTTATCTGAGCAACGAAGTATTACTGTTGCTTGTTCTTGCGACGGCTCAGGCCGAGACCGGCAAGACCGAGGCCGAGAAGGGCCAAGCTGGCGGGTTCTGGCACGGCTTGCACTCCGACATCCGCCGCATTAAAACTAAACAGATGGGCCGTACTGTCATCGAAATGGAATCCGCTGCCGAATCCACCTGCCTGAATGACGATGTCAGTCGTATTGAGAACAGGTGCGCCCCAAATCGAATTGGAAAATGCTGTTTGAACATTCGTCAGTGTCGGGCTATAAGCGCCAGTAGTCACAGTATTGACGTCGTACCCAGTTAGGTAGCTTCTGATGTTCTGACTCATTAAAACGGAGACGGAGGGGGAGGTGATATTCACGCCGTTGATAACACCGCTGATATTTTCCTGTCCGCCCCCTCCCATGGCGAGCACATAGAACATCGTATCAGTGCTCGGCAAGGCAAATGTCATCGTTGAAAGATTTGAAATCTGCGAATTCCAGACAACGTTATTTTGATACAAAAGATCATTGATTCCAGTGGCCGTGCCGCCAAAAATCGCAAAGTCGTTGTCAGCCACCATCGAGATGGAAAATGCATTAGCAGAACCAGCAGAAACCAAACCCAAAGAGATCACAATCGCTGAGAGAAGAGAGCTTTTTTTCATTTTCTACGCCTAAAAATAGAATTTTGTTGGTCGGACAACGGATCTATTTGTATTTCAGTCCCGAATCCCACACACCAAGGAATTTTGAAAGCACAAATTGAGCCAATCATAAAAATCAATTGGTTACAAGGTATTGCTGAGCATTTTTTTAAACCCTGTAAAGAAACTCGACACTTTTGCTGGTGGCAGAACCCCGACCGTTATCCCACTCGCGCAAAATTTCCCCCGTTTGGCAAACGATCATCAAGCAACGCCCCGCCCCCGTGGTGGGTTTTGTGTGGAGAGGGCAGCGAAAACAGGTGCAGCCCATCTCTTCTGGGGGGCACATTTGGAGGGGGGTAAATTGAATTCACAAAAGATGGATTGCCTATTGGCAAGGCAATACGGCGTTAATTTGGCTCCTGCTTCCTCCGCCAAAATACCTTCCGCAGTGTTCCAGGATGATCTGAAAAAACAGCAAGCCAAGAGCCCCACCAGCCGGCGCGCCGGAAGATGATGCGGCAATGGCCTGAGTATCTGGATAACAAGAACCAGGGGCGCAAGTTATGCCTCTGCACGGAAGCGCCGCGTGATGAATTTCTGGGAAAAGCTGATGACTGATCCGGAGCTGGGGCATCGGGGTGGTTCGCCTTTGGCTCGTGTGGCATTGGGGCTTGGCCTTCTGTTAGACGAAGCGAGCGAACCGGTCCGACCGGCATTCCCGGTGCGGATGCTGCTTCAGGGCGGCGCGACTCGACGGGGCTGGCGAAAATGCCCGGGTTTACCGCTCCATCCATTGATCTAGGGCAACAAGTCCCGGTCACCGGCATGCTAGGTTGGAAGTGACGGATTTTTATTATTCCTTTCAATGGAGTTTTGCCTATGTTTCCCGAATATCGAGAACTGATTACCCAACTCAAAACGACGGATCGTCACTTTCTCAATTTGTTCGAAAAGCACAATGAGCTGGACCAGAAGATCAAGAATCTGGAATTGCAGATCGAACATGCGACCCAACATCAAATCGAAACGCTGAAAAAAGAGAAACTGGCGCTGAAGGACGAGTTGTATGGCTTGTTGCGCCAGGCGACAGTCAGCTGACTGTCGATAATCGGCCTGACAAGGGCCAGCCGGTGCAAGAGGAGACCCGCCGCTCAGGCGGGTTTGTCACGCTGGCTGGCCGGGGTTCGGGAGGACTTGAAAGAGGGGTTGGCAGGTCTGTCTCACTGACCGATTCTGTTCGGCGTGGCAAAATAGCGCTTCAATCGCATGTGCCGCTCCGAATCTCGAAAAGTTGTCGCCGTGTTTGCCCAGTTTGCTGCGATGGTCGATAGCGGTGCCTGGCTGCTGTTTTCGGTTAAGCTTCAACTGTATTTCGCCCCGGCTGGGCAGCGCGCGGGAAGAAGCAAGAAAATTCATTCGATTGTCCGCTTATGGCCCACACTTTCTTTTCCGGCTCCATCCCCGACGATCGTCTTTACTGCACCCGCTACGATATGTGGGTAAAGGTCTTGGCCGATGGCGAGGCGCTGATCGGCGCGAGCAGTTTCGGCATTTTTCTGGCCGGTGAGCTCATCGCTTTCACCTGCAAGCCGAAGGGGGCGGAGGTCGAGATCGGGCGAGGCATGGCCACCGTGGAGTCGCGAAAGACCGTGCAGGCGGTCCACGCACCGATTTCCTTTACCCTGCTCGAAGGCAACGAAACGGCCGAAGAGCGGCCCGGCCTGGTCCATGCCGACCCCTACGGCGCCGGCTGGATGGCGCGCGTCCGGCCGCTGCGCTGGGCCGATGAAAAATTGCTGTTGATCGATGCGACTGCCTATCGCCGGCACATTCTCAAGCTCGAACCGGAGGCCCGCTTTGACTGAAAAACTGGCCTTCCTGATCTGTTCGATGCCGGCTGAGTCTCCGGGTCGGGTGGTAACCCCCCTGGTTCATGCTTTGGCGGCAAGGGCGCTCGAAGCCGAGGTCGAAATCCATTTTGCCGGCCCGGCCGTCCGCTGGCTGGTAGCCGGTGTGGCCGAGCAGCAGTATTCGACGCCGGCGCGCGAGAAATCGATCGGCGACTTTCTTCGCGAATTGCAGCGCGAAGGCGTCATGCTCTACGTCTGCGGCATGGCCCGCGCGCAGTGGGTTGCCGCAGGGGAATCCCTGGTGCCGGGGTGCCGCCATGCCGGTGCCACGGCTTTCGTTGCCCGCGCCCTCGATCCCGAGTGGCGGACGCTGACTTACTGAACAGACCGGAGGGTGCAGGCCTGGCACGGGGATCGCCTGGATATCGTCAACTTCTCGGCAGGCTGCGGCATTTTCCCGATTTAAGGTCGTCCTTGTCTCAACCTGTTGTGGAGCAGGGCTGCCAGGCCGCCGGTGAGCAGCAGGCCGGCCATGCCGTACGACATGGTCAGGGTCGACCCCCAGAGGGCCGGGGCGATCAGGGCGGCGGTGAGACTGTTGAAACCGGACTGGATAAAGGTCTGGCAGGAGGCGGCCAGCCCGCGCTGCACCGGAAAGGGATCGAGGGCGAAAATGGTCAGGCAGGGCATGGCCATCGACATGCCCAGGGTGTAGACGAGCAGGGGCATGACGCTCCACGGCAGGCCGGGCGGCAGGCTCAGGTTGAGCGCGAGGTTGGCCGCTGCGGCGCTAGCCATGACGGCATAGCCGAGCCAGATGGTGCGGGTCAGCGAAATCCTGCCGGCCAGGCGGCCGGACAGGCCGGAGCCGATGATCATGCCGCCCATGGCCGGCCCGAACAGCCAGAGAAAGCCGGTTTCCGGCAGGCCGAGGTGGGTCATCAGGAAGACCGGTGCCGACAGCACGTAGAGGAAGAATCCGGCGAAGTTGAGCGACACGGCGGCGCTGGCAAGCAGGAAGGGCGGCGAACTGACGACCTTGCGATAGGTGGCGGCGAGATAACCGGGGCGCAGCGACTGGCGTTTTTCCGGCGCCAGCGTCTCGGGCAGGAGTTTCCAGCAGGCCAGCCACAGCCCGGCGGTGGCCACGGCCAGGAAGGTAAAGATGGCTCGCCAGCCGAACAGGGTTTGCAACCAGCCGCCGATGACCGGGGCGACGGCCGGGGCCAACGCAAACATCATGGTGATTTGCGACATCAGGCGCTGGGCGGCGGAACCGTCGTACAGGTCGCGGACGATGGCCCGGCTGATGACCATGCCGGCCCCGGCGGTGATGCCCTGCATGGCGCGCCAGAACCACAGGTGTTCGATACGGGTGGCCAGCGTACAGCCGGCCGAGGCGAAGGCAAACAGGCCGAGGGCGACGAGAATGACCTTGCGCCGGCCGAAGCGGTCGGAAATGGCGCCATGCCAGAGGGTCATCGCGGCGAAGGCGAGCAGGTAGACGGACAGGGTCTGCTGAACCTCCAGCGGCGTCGCGTTCAGTTTTTCGGCGATTTCGTGGAAGGAGGGCAGGTAGGTATCGATGGAAAACGGCCCGAGGGCGGAAAGGGAGGCCAGCAGAAGGGGGAGGCTGCGTGTCTGGCGCCGGGTCTTGTGCTCACCCACGGGTAAAGCGCCGGTATTGGATGGCTTCGGCGACATGGGCAGCGCGGATGTCGTCGCTGCCGGCCAGATCGGCTATGGTTCGGGCCACTTTCAGGATGCGATGCCAGGCGCGGGCCGACAGGTCAAGCTGTGCCGTCGCCTGTTGCAGAAGTTGATGGCCGGCCGCATCGGGCTGGCAGGAGGTGTCGATCTCCCGGGTGCCGAGCCGGGCATTCGTCTTTCCCTGTCTGGCCAGTTGGCGCTCCAGGGCCGGTTCGACCCGGCTGCGGATGCTGGCCGATGACTCGCCATCGGCCTTGCCGGCGAGGTTTTCGGTGGGCAAGGCAGGTACTTCGATAATCAGGTCGATGCGGTCGATGAAGGGCCCCGAGAGCTTGCCCCGGTAGCGGGCAATCTGGTCCGCCGTGCAACGGCACTGGCCGCTGCCGTGGTAGCCGCAAGGGCAGGGATTCATCGCCGCCACCAGCTGGAATTCGGCGGGAAATTCGGCATGACGCGCGGCGCGGGCAATATGGACACGGCCGGATTCGAGCGGTTCGCGCAGGGTTTCCAGGACCTTGCGGTCGAATTCGGGCTGGGATTCTCCAATAATCCTTGGAGCTTCCAATAATCCTCTACGGTACACAGCGCATTGCCTATCCTTGATTGGTTTTCAATATCTTAACTGGGTTTGAAAAAAGAACTTAACC
>JAJXVG010000137.1 GCA_021782315.1 Pseudomonadota bacterium
CTGCGGCGAGCCGATGTCGATGATCTTCTTGTTGATTACCGGCAGACGAATGCCATAGGTAAATTTGTTGACCAGGATGAAGTCGCCCACCAACAGGGTCGGAATCATCGAACCCGACGGTATCTTGAATGGCTCGAAAAGGAAGGAGCGAAGCACGAAAACGACCAGGATAACGGGGAAGAAACTAGCCCCCCACTCCACCCATAACGGGTCCTTGGCGGTTCTGTCACGCAATTTCCTGAATTTCAGGACATCGATGGCGTAGAGCACGCCGGTCACGACCAGCAGCACAAATAGAATCAGGGCAAAGTTCATCGCTACTCTCAGTTATCAACGCGCAGCACGGCCAGGAAAGCCTCCTGCGGAATTTCCACGCTACCGACCTGCTTCATCCGTTTCTTGCCGGCCTTTTGCTTTTCCAGCAATTTCTTCTTGCGGGAGATATCCCCGCCGTAACATTTGGCCAGGACGTCCTTGCGCATTGCCTTGACGTTCTCGCGCGAAATGATATGCGAGCCGATCGCTGCCTGAATGGCCACATCGTACATCTGGCGCGGAATCAGCTCGCGCATCTTGCTGGCCAGTTCGCGGCCCCGGTATTGGGCATTGGCGCGATGCACGATCAACGACAGGGCGTCGACCTTTTCGCTATTGATCAGGATATCCAGCTTGACCACGTCGGCCGGGCGGTACTCCTTGAAATCGTAATCGAGCGAGGCATAACCCTTCGAGCAGGATTTCAGCTTGTCGAAGAAGTCCATGACCACCTCGGCCATGGGCATTTCGTAGACCAGCTTCACCTGGCGACCGTGATAGTGCATGTCGACCTGATTGCCACGTTTCTGGTTGCACAGGGTGATGACATTGCCCAGATAATCCTGCGGAACGAAAATGGTCGCCGTGATGATCGGCTCGCGCACCTCTTCCATTTTCGTGACATCAGGCAACTTGGCCGGATTCTCGACGTCGAGGATGCTGCCGTCGCGCATGACCACCTGGTAAACCACGGTCGGCGCAGTGGTGATCAGGTCCTGGTCGAATTCGCGCTCCAATCGCTCCTGGACGATCTCCATGTGCAGCAGGCCGAGGAAGCCGCAGCGAAAACCGAAACCCAGAGCCTGCGACACCTCCGGTTCGTACTGCAGCGACGAATCGTTCAGTTTCAGCTTCTCCAGGGATTCGCGCAGGGAATCGTACTGATTCGATTCGACTGGGTACAGCCCGGCGAAAACCTGCGGCTTGATTTCCTTGAAACCGGGCAAGGCTTCGGCCGCCTTACGGTCCATCGTGGTGATCGTGTCGCCGACCTTGGCGGCCTTGAGTTCCTTGATGCCGGAAATGACGAAACCGACCTCGCCGGCCCGCAAGGACTCGCGCGATTCCGACTTGGGCGCGAAAACGCCGACCTGTTCGCACAATTGCTGCGCCCCGGTGGCCATGAACAGGATTTTGTCTTTTGGCCTGAGGACGCCGTCGACCACCCGGACCAGCATGACGACGCCGACGTAGTTGTCGAACCATGAGTCGATGATCAAGGCCTTGAGCGGCGCGTTCGGGTCGCCCTTGGGCGACGGAATGCGGGCGACCACCGCCTCCAGGATATCTTCGACGCCGAGGCCGGTCTTGGCGGAGGCGAGCACCGCTTCGGAAGCGTCGATGCCGATGACGTCCTCGATCTCCTGGCGGGCATTCTCCGGGTCGGCCGAGGGCAGGTCGATCTTGTTCAGAACCGGCACCACTTCGACATCCAGTTCGAGGGCCGTATAGCAATTGGCCACCGTCTGCGCTTCGACCCCCTGCGAAGCGTCGACCACCAGCAAGGCGCCTTCGCAGGCCGACAACGAGCGGGACACCTCGTAGGAAAAGTCGACGTGGCCCGGCGTATCGATCAGGTTCAGGTTATAAATCTTGCCGTCGCGCGCCCGGTAGCTGAGCGCCGCCGTTTGCGCCTTGATGGTGATACCGCGCTCGCGCTCGATATCCATCGAGTCGAGCACCTGCGCTTCCATTTCGCGATCAGACAGACCGCCGCAGAGATGAATGATGCGATCGGCCAGGGTCGACTTGCCATGGTCGATGTGGGCGATGATCGAGAAGTTTCTTATATGATCCATGAGGTCTAGACTTATATCAGGTGGCGCAAACGGGTATCATAAATCAACCTAGGCACCTGATTTATAACTGTTTTTGCAATCAATCACATTCAGACGGCAGCGACTCGATGAAATGCGGGCGGAATGCTTCCGGTCGCTTCAATTCATCCTCGAATTTCGCACCAACTCACTATCCATACGGCTTTCGACAAACTACCGCCGGTCCGCACAGGCAGTACCCATGCCGACCGATGCCCGGACTCGAAACACCAAGCCCGGCGCGAAACCCGCGAAGCTGACAGATGGGGCCGGATTATACCTTGAAGTGCCCCCCTCGGGCGGGCAGCATTGGCGCCGCTGTTTCGGGCGTCACGGCAGGCCTTTCGGCCGATTTCGATTAATCTTCGCCCTCGATCACCCTAACGGTCGCCAAGCCATGCCCCGAAAAAAGAAAACCGTCCGCGTCATCCACCTGTCGCTGGCGCCCCTGCCGCCGCGCCATGCCGTGCAGCACGTCGACCGCCTGCTGGTCTTCAGCGATGCCAGCCGGAAGCGCCAAGGCGGTCTGGCAGCCGTGCTCTTCGCCACGCCGGAAAGCGAAGCCCTGGTGGGCACCAAAAGCGTGCCGCTCGTCGGCAGCAACGAACTGGAACTGCAAGCCGCCATCTTTGCCCTTGCGCAGGTGCGACAACACTTCCCCGGTCGGCCGTTCAGCCTGTTTTCGGACAACCAGGATGCCGTGCTGCGCCTGCTCCGCGCCCGGCAGGAGGGTTGTGCCCAGGACCCCGAACTGTCGCGCCTGCTCGACCAGCAGGATACCGCCGAAACGCTGAAGGACGGCACCATCTGCTGGATCAAGGGCCATTCGACCTGCCGTGGCAACATGCTGGCCGACATGCACGCGGCGGCAGCGGCCAGCTGATTTCGCGCGGCACAGCGGTCACTGCGATGCAGGACATTTCGCCCGCAAGCGATGGCTCAGCCGTGCGCGTCGCTCGTCGATCCCGGGTCGCCAGTCAATGGAAATTCGGCGATGATCCTGTAGTCCGACCCTGCCGCCGCCGGGTGCGAACGGACCAGGACAAACTGCGAGCAAGGCCAGTCCAGTTCATCGAGCCGCAGCGGGCAGGCGGGCAGCGCCGCTGCGGGGACCCGGCGGACCAGCGAAACATGCGGCGCGTAGCTCTCCCCGGCTCGCCCGGCCGTAAAGCCGGCCCGGTCCAGCGCCTGGCGGAGACCGGAAAAAAGCGTGCTCAATGACACAGTCGGTTTTGCGCACCCGGCCCACAAAAGCTGCTGACGCTGCCAGTAATCGAGTCGATCGAGGCGCAGAGCGAAGGCGGCGCCATGCACTTGCGCGGCAGTGGCGAGCAAGGCGGGCAATCGCATTTCGGGCACATTGCCGAGGAAGGCCAGGGTCAGGTGAATGCTGTCCGGCCGGGTCGCCCGACCGCCGAAGCGGGCGGCCGCATCGCGCGCCACCCGGCCCAGGCTGTCCGCCAATCCGGCCGGCGGCCAAAGGGCGAAGAATACTCTCGCCGTTGCCGGCTTGGTGGCGCTTATCCGGTTGCCTTCAGTCGACACGTTCGACCAGCACGATTGCCTGCGCCTCGATCGCTTCTTCCCGCCCGAGATAGCCCAGACGTTCGTTGGTCTTGCCCTTGATATTAACGCAATCGAGCGGAATACCGAGGTCGGCGGCGACATTGGCGACCATCGCCGCGGCGTAGGGCGCCAACCTGGGTTGCTGGGCGATCAGTGTGGCGTCCACATTGACTGGCCGCCAGCCCCTTGCAATCACCAGGGCAAGCGCGCCGCGCAGCAATTGGCGGCTGTCGGCCCCCTTGTAACGCGGATCGCTGTCCGGAAAATGGCGGCCGATGTCACCCAGCGCAACGGCGCCGAGCAAGGCGTCGGTGATCGCGTGCAGCAAGGCGTCGGCGTCGGAATGACCGAGCAGGCCGGTCGGATGCGGAATCTCGATGCCGCCCAGAATCAGTTTCCTGCCCTCGACCAGCCGGTGCACATCGTAGCCCTGCCCAACGCGGAAATTCATTTGCGAGCCCTCAGAATCATGGCGGCCAAGGCGAGGTCGGCCGGATAGGTGACTTTCAGATTGGTCGAATCGGCGCGCACCAGCCTCGGTTTCAAGCCCAGGGCCTCGATGGCGCCCGCTTCGTCAGTGACCGAGCTGTCGTTTTTGAGCGCCCTCTCCAATTGGCCGTAGCGGAACATCTGCGGCGTCTGCGCCTGCCACAAGCCCTCGCGCGGCTCGGTGACGGCGACCCGTTGCTCGCCGTCGGCCCGCTTCAGGGTATCGGCCACCGGTACGGCCAGGATGCCGCCGACCGGATCATCGGCCAGTTCGGTCATCAGGGCGGCGAGCATGGCGGCCGACAGGCAGGGCCGGGCGGCATCGTGCACCAGGATCCAGTCGTCTTCAGCGGCCACCATGGCGGCCGCCTGCAGGCCGTTACCGACGCTCTCGGCCCGCGTCGCGCCGCCGCAGCGCACGGTTTCCAGCTTGGGGCCGAGCTCGCTCCAGTCATAGCGCGGCCACCACGGGTCGCCCGGCGCCAGCACGACCCAGACGCGTTCGATGTCCGGACAGGCGGTCAAGGCGGTCAGGGTATGGAATATCAGCGGACGACCGAGCAGGTCGAGATACTGTTTCGGCCGCTCCGCGCCGAAGCGGGAACCGCTGCCGGCAGCGGGAACGATTGCGTAATGGCGTGGCATGGCTTAATTTTACTGAAGAACGCATACGAAAGAGGAATTGCATGAGCTTTGTCGTTCCCGAACTGGCGGCACCGGTCGAGGCATTTGCGACGGCGCTGGGTATCGGTCTGCTCATCGGCATGGAGCGCGAAAGGCGCCCCGAGGCCTCGGCCGGCCTGCGCACCTTCGCCCTGGTCGCCATGCTCGGCTGCCTCTTCGCCCTGCTCGGCGAGAAGACCGGCGGCCCCTGGCTGTTGGCCATCGGCCTGCTGGCCATCGCCGGCAGCATGGTTGCTGCCAATTTCTCGGCCGAGCAGGAGGAGCAGTACCGCGGCTTCACTTCCGAAGCCGCCATTATCGTCACCTACGGACTGGGCGCCGCTGTCTGGTTCGGTTACTCGACCCTGGCCGTCATGCTGGCCATTACGACCACCGTGCTGCTCTATTTCAAGGCCGAACTCCGCCAGTTCAGCGAACGCATGACGCCGAAGGACATCAATTCCATCCTGCAATTCGCGGTGCTTTCGCTGGTCATTCTGCCCATCCTGCCGAGTGCGGATTTCGGCCCGTACGATGCGATCAATCCGCGGCAGATATGGTACATGGTCGTACTGATCTCCGGCCTCGCGCTGGCCGGCTACCTAGCCCTGCGCATTATCGGCGCCCGCCACGGCGCGGCGCTGCTCGGCATTTTCGGCGGCCTCGCCTCGTCTACCGCAACAACCATGATGTTTTCCCGGCACGCTCGCGAAACTGTGGATTTCGTCCGGATGTCGGCCGTCGTCATCATGATCGCCAACGTCATGGTCATGATCCGCATCGCTATCGTCGCCGGCATCGTGGCGCCGACGCTGATCCTTCCTATCGTCGCCGTCTTCGCCTGCGGCATCGGACCGGGCGTCGCCCTGACGCTGTATGGCTGGCGGACCCTGGCCAGCGCCGGCACCCTGCCGATGCCGGAAGTGAAGAATCCAACCGAGTTGCGCATCGCCATTTCCTTCGCCCTGCTCTACGCCCTCGTCCTGCTCGCCTCGGCCTGGCTGCAGGAAATGGCCGGCAATCGCGGCCTCTTCGTCGTGGCGCTTGTTTCCGGCCTGACCGACGCCGATGCCAGCGTGCTGTCCACCCTCCGCCTGTTCAATCTCGATAAACTGGCCGGGGCCGATGCCGTCATTGCCGTTGCCCTGGCCCTGATGGCCAACCTGGTCTTCAAAATCGGGCTGGTGCTCGTCATCGGCGGCAGCAGACTGGCCCGCTACGCCCTGCCCGGCCTGCTCGCCATCGGCCTCGGCATGGCCGTCGGCTTAATGCTCATTTGAGGAAACGACCATGATCCCCACCCGTCCTCCCGCCGTAGCCGGCATGTTCTACCCGGCCGATCCCGGCGCCCTGGCGGCCAGTGTCGACCGCCTGCTGGCCGCCGCCCGGCCCGCCGCCGCGCAGCCCAAGGCATTGATCGTGCCGCACGCCGGCTACATCTACTCCGGAGCGACGGCCGCCGTCGCCTATGCCGCGCTGGCCCCCTGGGCAAGGAATATCCACCGCGTCGTCCTGCTCGGTCCGACCCACCGGGTTGCCGTCAAGGGCCTGGCCCTGCCCGAAGCCGAGGCATTCTCGACCCCGCTCGGTACCGTCCGCCTCGATGCGCAGGCCATCGCCGCCATCGCCGATCTGCCGCAGATCGTTTTCAGCGACAAGGTACATGCCGCCGAACATTCGTTGGAAGTTCACCTGCCCTTCCTGCAACGCGTACTGGAGCAATTCACCCTGCTCCCCCTGGCCGTCGGCGACGCCGCGCCGGAAGCCGTGGCCGAGGTGCTCGACAAGCTTTGGGACGGCCCGGAAACGTTGATAGTGGTCAGTTCCGACCTGTCGCATTTCCTGCCTTACGCCACGGCACGACAGGTCGACCGCGATACCTGCCGGCAGATCGAGCGACTCGACGGTCGCCTCCATTCGGAACAGGCCTGCGGCGCCTTGCCGATCAACGGCCTGCTGCTCGCCGCCGGTCGGCGCGGCCTGAAGCCGACCCTGCTTGACCGGTGCAACTCCGGCGACACGGCGGGCGAAAAAAGCCGCGTCGTCGGCTACGCCGCTTTCAGCTTCCAGGAGAGCTGCCATGCCTGATCTCGGCCCCGCCCTGCTCGCCCTGGCGCGCAACGCCATCGCCGCCCGCTTCGGCCGGCCGCCGTCGCCGGTCGCCGCCTGCCCGGAACTCAATCGGCCCGGGGCCAGCTTCGTCACGCTGACCCAGGACGGCGAACTGCGAGGCTGTATCGGCAGTCTCGAATCCTGGCGGCCATTGCGCCAGGACGTTCAGGAAAATGCCCTCGCCGCCGCCTTCAGCGATCCGCGCTTCGAACCGCTGAAGGCCGAAGAACTGGCGATCACCCGGGTCGAGGTTTCGCTGCTGACGCCGGCCGAGCCGGTGATGTTCAGCGACCAGGCCGACGCCCTCGCGCAGCTCAGGCCGGAAATCGACGGTATCGTTTTGACCGCCGGCCATCGCCGGGCCACCTTCCTGCCCCAGGTCTGGGAACAATTGCCCGACCCTGCCGATTTCATGGCGCGGCTGAAACAGAAGGCCGGCCTGCCCGCCGATTACTGGGGGCCGGATCTTCGCATCGAACGCTACCGGGTTCGGAAATGGAAGGAAAACTGATGCCGACCACCCCCCTCCATCCCGCCCGCTGGTGGCATAGCCTGCCCGACGGCCGCATCCAGTGCGATCTCTGTCCGCGCGACTGCCAACTGCACGAGGGCCAGCGCGGCGCCTGCTTCGTCCGCCGGATGGTCGATGGCGCCATGCAGCTGACGACCTACGGCCGCTCCTCCGGGTTCTGCATCGATCCGATCGAAAAAAAGCCGCTCAACCACTTCTATCCCGGCAGCAGCGTCCTTTCCTTCGGTACGGCCGGTTGCAACCTGGCCTGCAGGTTCTGCCAGAACTGGGACATATCGAAATCGAAGGACATGGATCGCTTGATGGACAGCGCCGGCCCGGCCGATATCGCTCGTGCCGCCCGCGATTACGGCGCCGATGCGGTGGCCTATACCTACAACGACCCGGTGGTTTTCGCCGAATATGCCATCGACACCGCGCTCGCCTGCCGCGAATCGGGCATACGCAACGTCGCCGTTACCGCCGGCTATATCCACCCCGAACCGGCCCGCGAATTCTTCGCCGTCATGGATGCCGCCAACGTCGATCTCAAGGCCTTCACCGACAGCTTTTACCACAGGCTTTGCGGCGGCCGGCTGCAGCCCGTCCTCGACACCCTGGCCTACATCCACCACGAAACAGACTGCTGGCTGGAGATCACCACCCTGCTCATTCCCGGCCACAACGACAGCCCGCGGGAAATCGGCGAGCTCGCCGGCTGGATCGCCGACCGACTCGGGCCGGACGTACCGCTGCATTTCTCCGCCTTCCATCCGGACTGGAAAATGAGCGACCTGCCACCGACACCGCCGGCCGCCTTGAGCCGGGCCCGAGGCATCGCGCTCGACGCCGGCCTGCATCACGTATTCACCGGCAACGTCCATGACAGCGAG
>JAJXVG010000138.1 GCA_021782315.1 Pseudomonadota bacterium
TGGCGACCCGAATGGCTTCGGCCCAATCGGCCCCGGCGGCGATCATCACCGCCAGGGTGGCGATGACGGTATCGCCGGCCCCCGAGACGTCGAAGACCTCGCGGGCCTGGGCGGCCTGGTGATAGGTCTGGTCGGCGAACAGGGTCATTCCCTCCTCGCTGCGCGTGACCAGCAGCGCTTCGAGCCCCAGTTCGCCGCACAGCTTGCGGGCCTTTGCCGCCAGTTCTTCCTCGGACGACCAGCGGCCGATGACCTCTTTCAACTCGGCGCGATTCGGGGTGATCACCGTCGCCCCGGCATACTTGCCCCATTCGTCGCCCTTGGGATCGACCAGAACGGGTTTGTCGTGGGCGCGGGCGATGCGGATCATCTCGGCGATGTGGGTCAGGCCGCCTTTGCCGTAGTCCGAAAGAATGACCACGTCGGACTGGGCGACGCGGCTTTCAAAATCGGCCAGCTTGGCCCGAAGAATTTCGTACGAGGGCGTCGTCTCGAAGTCGATGCGCAGCAGTTGCTGCTGCCGCCCGATGACGCGAAGCTTGACGGTGGTGTCGATGGCATGGTCGAGGTGCAAGGCGGCGTCGATTTGCCCCTCTTCGAGCAGGCGACCGAGGGTGCGCCCCGCCTCGTCGTCGCCGACGACCGACAACAAGGCGGAAAAGGCGCCGAGCGAGGCGGCGTTGCGGGCAACGTTGGCGGCGCCGCCCAGGCGTTCCTCCATGCGTTCAACCTTGACGACCGGTACCGGCGCCTCCGGCGATATCCTGCTGACTTCGCCGAACCAGTAGCGGTCGAGCATGACATCGCCGACCACCAGCAAACGCACCTGCGATATTTTTTCCAGCATGCTCATCGTTCAGCGCCCGATGGCGAAGTACTCGATTCCCTGGCCGCGCACGAACTTGGGATCGTACAGGTTGCGACCGTCGAAAATCATCGGATGCTTCAGGCTGGCTTTGATCGCATCGAAATCGGGGCTGCGGAATTCCTTCCATTCGGTGACGATGAGCAGGGCATCGGCCTGGTCGAGCGCGGCCATCGGATTCTCGGCGTACTTCAGGCGCGTCTCGTCGGCAAAAATACGCTGCGCCTCGTGCATGGCGACCGGATCGTAGGCGGTCACCGTCGCCCCCGCCGCGAAGAGATCGGCGATCAGTTCACGGCTGGCCGCTTCGCGCATGTCGTCGGTATTCGGTTTGAAAGCCAGCCCCCACAACGCGAAATGCCTGCCCTTGAGGTCGCCCAGGCGGGCCTTGAGCTTGCGGGTCAGGACGTGCTTCTGGGCATCGTTGGCCTCCTCGACCGCGGTCAGCACCTTCAGGGTCATACCGGCGTCGTCCTTGGCGGTGGCAATGAGGGCCTTGACATCCTTCGGAAAGCAGGAGCCGCCGTAACCGCATCCGGGATAGAGGAAGTGATAGCCGATGCGCGGGTCGGAGCCGATGCCCTGGCGCACCATTTCGATATCGGCGCCGAGCACTTCGGCCAGGTTGGCCAGTTCGTTCATGAAGCTGATACGCGTCGCCAGCATGGCATTGGCCGCGTACTTGGTCAGTTCCGCGCTCTTGATGTCGGTGACGATGAGGCGCTCGTGGTTGCGCTGGAAAGGTGCGTAGAGGGCGCGCATCAGGTGGATGGCCTGGTCGTCCTCGGCACCGACGACAATGCGATCCGGACGCATGAAATCCTCGACAGCCGCCCCCTCCTTGAGAAACTCGGGATTGGAAACGACGCTGTAGGGCGTGCCGACGCCGCGCTTGGCCAACTCCTCGGCGATGGCGGCGTGAACCTTGGCGCCGGTACCGACCGGCACGGTACTCTTGTCGACCACCACCTTGTAGTCGGTCATCAGGCGGCCGATATTGCGGGCGGCACCGAGCACATATTGCAGGTCGGCCGAACCGTCCTCGTCCGGCGGCGTACCGACGGCGATGAACTGGACCGTGCCGTGCCGCACGGCCTGCTCGATATCGGTGGTGAAGCGCAGGCGGCCGGCCGCCACGTTGCGGTGAACCATCTCCTGCAGACCGGGTTCGAAGATGGGAATGCCACCGGCTTCGAGAATGCGGATTTTTTCGGGATCGACATCGAGGCAGAGAACGTCATTCCCCACCTCGGCCAGACAGGTGCCACTGACCAAACCGACATAGCCGGTGCCGACAACGGTAATTTTCATGAAGCTTCCTACAAGGATTGATCGAATTCTTCACTTCGGCGCGGCGGATAGGTTTCCCAGCCGCCGCAGGCCGGGCAGCGCCAGTAGAACTGACGGGCCTTGAAACCGCAATTATCACATCGATAGCGCGACAAGCGTTTGGTATACCCCTGGATGATGGTCTTGGCCAACTCGACATCCGGCCTGAGTTCCGGGGCGACCATGGGCAAGCGCGCGCTCATCAGCTTCTCCAGGCCGAGCAGGGTCGGATTGCGCTGCAGTTCGGCGCGCACCAGGCGATAGGCCGAGTCGGCCCCGCCGCTTTCGAGAACCAGTTGATAGACCACTTCCAGCAAATCGAGCGACGGATAGCGTTCGAGATAGCCGCTGAGCAGCGCGATGCCTTCGGCCGGCCGTTCCAGCCTGCGATAGGCATCGAGCAGACGCTGGGCGACCAGGGCGAGATAGCCCGGGTCCTGTTGTTCGATGCGCTGCCAAGCCTCGATGGCGGCGGTCACCGCTCCCTCCTGCAGCAACAGGTCTCCTTGCAGCAGGCTGGCGCGAACGCACTTCCGGTTTTCCTGGGTGGCGATTTCCAGATACTCACGCGCCGCATCCGGCCGCGAGCGCATGATTTCATTCGCCGCCAATTCGCAGTAATACTCGGCAACCTCGCGTTGCGAAGCGACATCGGGCAATTCGCGGGCAATCTCCACGGCCTTCAGCCACTCCTTCTCGACCTGATAGATTTCCAGCAGGTTGCGCTTGGCCTCTTCCTCGAAAGCAGTTCCCAGCAACTTGTTGAATATTTCCTCGGCGCGGTCGAGCAGGCCGGCCTTGAGATAATCCTGCCCCAGTTCGGACAGGGCCTGCAGACGCACCTGGTCATCGAGATCGGGCAGGTCGATCAGGTTCTGGTGCATGCGAATGGCGCGCTCGGTCTCGCCGCGCCGCCGGAACAGGTTGCCGAGGGCAAAGTGCAATTCGACCGTTTGCGAGTCCACCTTGGCGACTTCGAGAAAGGAGTCGATGGCCTTGTCCGGCTGCTCGTTCAGGAGAAAATTCAACCCCTGGAAATAGGAGCGGGGCAGGCTGCGCGACTCATGGACCACCTGCTGGATATCGACGCGGGCGGCAACCCAGCCCAGGGCGAAAAAAACCGGGATGAGCAGCAGCTGCCAGTATTCGAATAGCTCGTTCATTCGACGGGAGGCATTTCTGGCTGGACGGAAACCGGGGAATGATCGGCCCCGCGCTTCAGGCGCGCGATTTCGCGGCGCTGCCGGAAAATGACGCCGAGCAGGGAAAGGGCGCCGACCAGCACGCCGCCGACGAAGAAGGTCAGCAGGGCGATCACCATCGGGGTCTGCCAGTCGGAGCCGGGCAGGAGGCGGAGAATGACCGGATCGGTATTGCGGGCCGCGAAAACGACCAGTAAAGCAAAGATGATTAGCCGTATGGCCCAGTTCAGAGCTGTCATGAGATTCAATAAAAAAGGGCAGTGAAATCATTCACCGCCCCGAATCTACCACATTGGGCCGAACCCGGCTTCAGATCGCCTGATCGACCCGTTCGCGCAATTCTTTTCCGGCCTTGAAGTGGGGAACCCACTTGGCCGGGACGCCAACCTTTTCCCCGGACTTGGGGTTGCGGCCAGTACGCGGCGGCCGGTAGTTGAGCGCAAAGCTGCCGAATCCGCGGATCTCGATACGATCCCCTCGCACAAGTGCTTCGGACATCGCATCGAGAATCATCTTGACCGCAAAATCAGCATCTTTCGCCACGAGCTGCGGAAACCTCTCCGCCAGACGGGCGATGAGCTCGGATTTGGTCATGCTTTTGCCTTATCAGCCTTGCTGGTTAAGCTTGGCCTTCAGTAGAGCACCCAGGTTGGTCGTGCCGGAGGCGGCGGCGGAAGACTCGGCAGAAAGCTTCTGCATGGCTTCGTGCTGCTCGGCATTGTCCTTGGCCTTGATGGAAAGATTGATGCCACGGGTCTTGCGGTCCACGTTGATGATCATGGCCTCGACGGTATCGCCCACCTTGAGGTGCTGCGACAGGTCGTCGATACGATCACGCGAGAACTCGGAAGCGCGCAGGTAACCTTCGTTCTCGCCATCCAGGGCCAGCACGGCGCCACGAGCGTCGACCGACTTGACGGTGCAGTTGACGATGCTGTTCTTCTCGTGGGTCGCGATGAAGTTGGTGTACGGATCGCCTTCCATCTGCTTGATGCCGAGGGAGATGCGTTCCTTCTCGACGTCGATGCCGAGCACCAGGGCTTCGACTTCGTCGCCCTTCTTGAAGTTGCGGATGGCTTCTTCGCCGGTCGCGGACCAGGACAGGTCGGACAGGTGAACCAGGCCGTCGATGCCGCCGGGCAGGCCGATGAAGATGCCGAAGTCGGTAATCGACTTGATGGCGCCCTTGACCTTGTCACCCTTCTTGTGATTCATGGCGAAATCGTCCCACGGATTGGCTTGACACTGCTTCATGCCGAGGGAGATACGACGACGCTCTTCGTCGATTTCGAGAATCATGACTTCGACTTCGTCGCCGAGCTGGACAACCTTGGACGGATGGACGTTCTTGTTGGTCCAGTCCATTTCGGAAACGTGCACCAGACCTTCGATGCCCTGTTCGATTTCGACGAAGGAACCGTAGTCGGTCAGGTTGGTGACCTTGCCGAAGAGGCGGGTGCCGGCCGGGTAGCGGCGAGCGATGCCGACCCACGGGTCGTCGCCGAGCTGCTTCATGCCCAGGGAGACGCGGTTCTTCTCGGCGTCGAACTTGAGGATCTTGGCGGTCACTTCGTCACCGACGTTGAGCACTTCGCTCGGGTGACGGACACGGCGCCAGGCCAGGTCGGTGATGTGCAGCAGGCCGTCGATACCGCCGAGGTCAACGAATGCACCGTAATCGGTGATGTTCTTGACGATACCCTTGACGGTGGTGCCTTCCTTGAGGTTCTCGAGAAGCTTTTCGCGATCCTTGTCAGCGGTGGCTTCGAGCACGGCACGGCGCGACATGACGACGTTGTTGCGCTTGCGGTCAAGCTTGATGACCTTGAACTCCATGGTCTTGCCTTCGTACGGCGTGGTGTCCTTGACCGGACGCATGTCGACGAGGGAACCCGGCAGGAAGGCGCGAACGCCGTTGGACATGACGGTCAGGCCGCCCTTGACCTTGCCGGTGATGGTGCCGGTAACCAGGGAGTTGTTGTTCAGGGCTTCTTCCAGGAAGTTCCAGGCGGCGATGCGCTTGGCGCGATCGCGGGACAGGCGCGTGGCGCCGTAGCCGTCTTCCAGCATCTCGATGGCAACCTGGACGAAATCGCCCACTGCCACTTCGAGTTCGCCCTGATCGTTCAGGAATTCTTCGAGCGGAACATAGGATTCCGATTTCAGGCCGGCATTGACGACAACGAAATTGTGATCAATGAGCACCACTTCTGCAGTGATGACTTCGCCTTGACGCATTTCCTGGCGAGCCAGGGATTCTTCAAATAGTTGAGCAAAAGATTCCATTACGGAGAGAACTTTCATGCCGCGAACCGTGAAATTCACAGCGGGTTAGGGTTTCAAACAAATTACCGGCCACCCGGCCGGCAACACCTTACTGCAATGCTTCCCGAGACCAGACCAGCACCTGGTCCACCGCCTGTTCGATACCGAGAGCGGTGGTGTCGAGCAGCCTGGCATCGGCTTCCTGCCTGAGTGGAGCGACGCTGCGTTGCGAATCGCGCTCGTCGCGTTGCTTCATGTCCAGCAGAAGGTCGGGGAGATTAGCAGATAATCCTTTCCCGATCAACTGCTTATAACGGCGCTCCGCCCGCGCTTCGGCGCTTGCCGTCAGGAAAATCTTGAGCACGGCCCGCGGGAAAACCACCGACCCCATATCGCGCCCATCGCCGACCAGGCCGGGCGCCTTGCCGAAAACCCGCTGGCGGAACAACAGCGCCTCGCGCACCGCGGGCAGGGCCGCCACCTTGGAAGCGCCGGCGGACATCTCCTCGGTCCGGATGGCATCGCCGACCGGCTTGCCGTTGAGGATAATTTCATCCCCGGCAAATTCGACATCGAGCACGGCGGCCAGCGCCGCAACGGCGGCCTCGTCGGCCCAATCGACGCCGGCCTGTCGGGCGGCCAGCGCGGTCAGGCGATAAAGGGCGCCGGAATCGAGATAGGCATAGCCCAGCGCAGCCGCCACCCGCGCCGCGACCGTCCCCTTGCCGGAGGCCGAGGGACCGTCGATGGCGATGACCGGGGCGGCCCTGGTCGCCGCAGCAAAACGCTCGAAATAATCGGGAAAGGTCTTGGCCACGCAGCCCGGATCGTTGATGCGCAACGGCGTGCCGAAGGCCGCCAGGGAAAAGCACATGGCCATCCGGTGATCGTCATAGGTATCGATGGCGGCCGGCCGGAGAGCGGCCGGCGTGACGCGGATGAAATCCTCGCCCTCCTCGACCGTCGCCCCCAGCTTGCGCAACTCGATGGCCATGGCGGCGATGCGGTCGGTTTCCTTGACCCGCCAGCTGGCGATATTGCGCAGCGTCGTCGTGCCCCGGGCGAACAGGGCGGCGGTGGCCAGCGTCATGGCCGCATCGGGAATATGGTTGCAATCGAGGTCGACGGCGACCAGCCCGGATTTTGGCGCCCTGGCCTGCATCCAGTTCGGCCCGGTCTCGAGCTCGGCACCCATTTCGGCAAGGGCTTCGGCAAAACGCACATCGCCCTGGATGGAATCCCGGCCGACCCCCTCGACCCGCACCGGCCCGCCGCCAATGGCGCCCAGGGCAAGGAAATACGAAGCCGACGAGGCGTCGCCTTCGACATAGATCGTTCCCGGCGACCGGTAACGGCTGCCGGCCGGCACCGTGAACCGCTGCCAGCCGTCGCGCTGCACCTGCACCCCGAAGCGGGCCATGGTCGCCAGCGTGATCTCGATATAGGGCTTGGAAATCAGCTCGCCGACCACCTCGACGCCGGCCGCCTGGCCGGTCAGCGGCAGGGCCATCAGCAAGCCGGTCAGGAACTGGCTGGAGACATCGCCGCGCACGCGAACCGCGCCGTCCGGCTTGATACTGGCCGGTTTCAGGTGTAGCGGCGGATAACCGTCGTTGCCGAGATAGGTTACATCGGCCCCAAGCTGGCGCAGGCCGTCGACGAGATCGCCGATCGGCCGCTCATGCATGCGGGCCACCCCCTTCAGCACGTAGTCGCCGCCGGCCAGCGCCAACGCCGCGGTCAACGGACGAAAAGCCGTGCCGGCATTGCCGAGGAAGAGTTCGGCCGCCTTGGTCGGGAAGCGCCCGCCGCAGCCCGCGATGCGCCAGTCGTCCCCACCCAGGTGGGTGACGCCGACACCCAGCGTTTTCAGCGCATCGAGCATGCGCTCGGTATCGTCCGAAGCAAGCAGGTCGCGCACCTCGGTTTCACCATCTGCCAGCGCGGCAAGCAGGAGAACGCGATTGGAGATGCTTTTCGAACCGGGCAGGCGGACCGTGCCGGCGGCGGAAATCAGTTGGGGAAGGTCGAGAAAATCCATAAATAGCCCATTGGATAAGATGAGCGGCTCAGGCGCCACATAGTTTTGTTTGAGGAATTCGAGCGTCAGGCATGCGAATTGTTTTGCGCCGGGCCGGAATATTCGGGGACAAAGCGTTTCAGCCCGGATTTGACACTATCGCCCGCCCTGACTGGCGAGGCGAGCCAGGCCAGCAAGGCCTGCAACTCATCGTCATCCATGCCGTCGGCGAATCTCGCGATCCGCAATTTGGGATGCGGGGTTGTCACGGTGGACTCGTCGTCGGCCAGCAACTCTTCGTAAAGCTTTTCGCCGGGGCGCAACCCGGAAAACTCCAGCGGAATGTCCTCTGGCGAAAAACCCGAGAGGCGGATCATGTCGCGGGCCAGATCGACGATCTTCACCGGTTCGCCCATGTCGAGCACGAAAATCTCCCCCCCCTGCCCCATCCAGCCGGCCTGCAGCACCAATTGCGAAGCCTCCGGAATGGTCATGAAATAACGGACGATATCCGGATGGGTCACGGTCACCGGGCCACCCCGTGCGATCTGTTCCCGGAATTTCGGAATGACGCTGCCGTTGCTGCCCAGGACATTGCCAAAGCGCACCGTGACGAAGCGCGTCCCGCCGGGCATCTGCAAAACGCGACAAAGACGCTC
>JAJXVG010000009.1:0-20802 GCA_021782315.1 Pseudomonadota bacterium
GGCGAAAGCCATCGAGACCTTGCCCGCCATCAGTTCCGACTTGTCGCTGATGTCCGGTTTGAAGACCCCCTTGACCAGGTCATGGGAGACTGCCGATGAAATCGCCATCAGCAGACCGGCGGCGGTGGACAGCGCGGCAGCGAGACCACCGGCGGCGACCAGGGCGATGACCCAGTTCGGCAGCAAGGCGATTTCCGGGTTGGCGAGCACCAGGATGTCGGCGTTGACGTCCAGTTCATTGCCCTTCCAGCCGGCGGTTTCCGCCTTGCCCTTGAAGTCGTCGCTCTTCGATGCGTCGTTGTAGTACTGGATGCGACCGTCGCCGTTCTTGTCGCTGAACTTCAACAAGCCGGTCTTTTCCCAGCGCTTCATCCAGTCCGGACGTTCGTCGTACCTGATCTGGGCATCCGGGGCGTAGACATCGACACTCTGGGTGACGACGCCGGGGGACACGGTGCGGATCAGGTTCATCTTCGCCATGGCCGCAACCGCGGGCGCGGTCGTATACAGAACGGCGATGAAGATCAGTGCCCAACCGGCCGAATAACGAGCATCCTCGACCTTGGGGACGGTGAAGAAGCGCATGATCACGTGCGGCAGACCGGCCGTGCCGATCATCAGCGACAGGGTGTAAACGAACATGTTCAGTTCGCTACCCGGCAGCGATGTCGTGTATTTGCCGAAGCCCAGTTCCTCGACGACCAGATCCAGACGATGCAGCAGGGAGACGTCGGTGCCCGCCATGTCGGAACCGAGGCCGAACTGCGGTATCGGGTTCCCCGTCAGTTGCAGGGAGATGAAGATCGCCGGAATCGTGTAGGCCAGGATGAGGACGACATACTGGGCCACCTGGGTGTAGGTGATGCCCTTCATGCCGCCGAACACCGCGTAGGCGAAGACCACCGCCATGCCGATGTAGATCCCCATCTCCTTGGTCACCCCGAGGAAGCGCGAGAAGGCCACGCCGACACCGGTCATCTGACCGATGATGTAGGTCAGCGAAGCCACCAGCAGGCAGAGCACGGCCACGGTCGACGCCATCTTCGAGTAGTAACGGTCGCCGATGAATTGCGGCACCGTGAACTTGCCGAACTTGCGGAGATATGGCGCCATGAGGCAGGCCAACAGCACATAGCCGCCAGTCCAGCCCATCAGGAAGAGGCCGCCGCCATAGCCCATCTTGGCGATCAAACCGGCCATGGAGATGAACGAAGCGGCCGACATCCAGTCGGCCGCCGTGGCCATCCCGTTGGCAATCGGGTGCACACCACTGCCGGCGACATAGAACTCGCTGGTATTGCCGGCCCGTGCCCAGATCGCGATCCCGATGTAGAGCGTAAACGTCGCGCCGACCACCAGGTAAGTCAATGTTTGCAGATCCATATTGGCTCCCCGTTATTCGTGCACGTCGAATTTTCGATCGATCCTGTTCATGGCCTTGGCGTAATAGAAGATCAAGACGATGAATACATAGATCGATCCCTGCTGGGCAAACCAGAAACCCAACGGGTAACCCCCAAGACTGATGCCGTTCAGTACATCGGCGAACAGAATGCCGGCACCGAAAGAGACTGCGAACCAGATCAATAGGACCTTGGCGAGCAGTCCGAGCACAGCCGACCAATAGGCCTTGCCTGTGTCATTCATGGATGTCTCCTCCGTATTATCAAAATTCGGGTTCTCCGGGAAGAAGAACCCTATCCTCAGTTTTTTTTCGAAAGCTTACAGCTAGCTGACAAATTATTTGAGTTTCCGGAACAAACCAATCAAATTGATCAAATATTGATAATTGATTTACTTTGTATTTACAATTAACTGTTTTATTGGATGTTTCATATCGCCGGCAGAAAATTTTTCTTCGCTGGCATGGGCCGCATTCGACATTCATCCATTCGCTTGTCGAAGAAATTGATCATTTCCAGAAAACCAGGCCATTTATTGACCGTTTTCTGACATTTTCTTAACGTCAAAATTATGCCAAGTGCAATAAACTGACCTTGCTCCTAGACGATATTTTTCTCGTCGAGGCTGCTGCTTGTTCATTCTTGGACAAATTACAGGCCCACTTCGGTGGGCTTTTTTTTTCCTGAAAATGGCCGCTCAACCCGGCTCAATCGGATTCATCGAGACAATAACGATGTCGGCAAACCGGGGGCTGAATATCGCCTGATGCGAACGACCTGCCACTAAGATGGGGCGAATTGGCGTGACCGATCGCTTGTATCGATTAGAAATCAACCCCGACAAACATTTCATCCGAAGTGACAAGCCTGATTTAACGAGGGCCGGCCGGGAACCATGCCGCCGAAAACCGCCAACTCTTTTGAAAAAAGCGAATCCTGAGCGTCGATACCGTTTTTCTATGTGTTGACGCTTTTCTGCTGCTTTTTGGGAACAAGTGCCGCTGAGAACACCACTGAGTCGCCTCTCCGAGGCGGGTTATCACGGCCGAGTCGTGCGCAGCTTGCAAAAAATCTCTGTAAGCAAGGAACTGACAAGATGCTTACTTAAACGTCATCGGTCTGATGGCGAATTGTCAGCACTGGATCCGTAACATCGAAATCGTCGTACCCCACTTACTAAGGAGATTCAAATGCTGAAGAAAATTTTGACGATTGCCACGCTGGCCATGGTTGGCGGTTCGGCTTTTGCCATCGACATCACACTGGTCGAAAAGTCAATTGAGCTCAAGGACGGTTCGACAGTCCATGTCTTAAATGACGGCAAGATGGCCATGGAGGACAAACTCGGCAACGCAGTATCGATGAAGCCAGGCACGGTGATGGAAACCAAGGATGGTCAGAAGATCGTGATGCACGGCAATGAAGTCATGCGTCTCGATGACATCTTGAATAAAGACGGCCGCTAATATTTGTTTGCCCATTGATGATCAGACGGCTCCTTCGGGAGCCGTCATGCTTCTGATGAAATGCTTGCCGCGCCTCCTGGGGGCATATCAAGCAATTGTCAAAGTTCGCTGCCATCAGCCAGTACATTGGCGTGTCCGACAAGGTTGATGTGTTTGAAATGCAATCCCGGAAGCTGATTTTTCGTATTTTGCACCGCCAGTCGCAAGATCAGAGCGGTAATCGGATATCAAAAACTGTAACGCCATTTTCCGAGCGAACACCAACATCGCCGCCATGAGCGTGAGCAATGGAACGCGTGATGGCGAGTCCCAGTCCTGCGCCTTCACCGAAACGCTGCCGCGACGGATCAACTCGATAGAAGCGGTCAAATACCCTGGGCAGATGTTCCGGAGCGATGGTTTTCCCTGTGTTTTCGACTGAAACAACGAGGTACGCATTATCCATAGGACCTACGCTGACAGTGATTTGTCCCTTCTTCGACGTATGGCGAATTGCATTTGAAAGCAAATTGCCAATAGCCCTACGCAGCATCAGTCGATCCCCGAACACTGCGCCCTCGCCCGAACGGATCAGGCTGATTCCCTTCTCCTCGACTACGGCCTCGTAAAATTCCGATAGACTTTCGATCTCAGCAGCCAGATCGACCTTTTCTCTATGTGGGACAATGAGATCATTGTCCGGTTTAGCCAAAAACAGCATATCGGAAATGGTTCGCGACAGGCGCTCTAACTCTTCGGCGTTGGAAGCAAGTATGTCTTGGTATTCATCCCGCGTCCGCAGCCTCGATAGCGTCACCTGGGTCTGGGTTAGCAGATTGCTTACGGGTGTGCGAAGTTCATGGGCAAGATCGGATGAAAAATCGGACAGCCGGCGAAAGGAAGCCTCAAGCCGGGCCAGCATTTCATTCAGGGTTTGGGCGACTTCCGCCAATTCGGCGGGAATGGACTCCACAACCAAGCGCCGGTTGAGTCGATTTGCGGTAATACCAGCGGCAGAGCGGCTGATATCTCGAAGTGGCGCCAGACCGCGACGAACCGCCAGCCAGCCGAGAAATCCCGAGAGGAGTGCGGCAAATCCAACGACTGACCAAAGCGCCACCTTGAACGAATACATGAAATGCTCGTGGTGGGTCATGTCGGTCGACACCGCTATCACCACTGGGGCCATACCTTGAATACCGGTGCGGGCCAGTGCTGCGATCCCACGATAAGGACGGTTTTCCGAACCGATCCAGAGGGTCGGGCGAAGAACTTGTTTCCCTGCGCCAGCAAGCAGTTCAGGCGGGAAGGTCGAACCTTCCGTTGTATATAGGAGCTGGCCGTCCCCTTTTAATACGCGCACAGCCAAATCATGGTACCCGACCAGCGAATCTTCCAGTTGTCCCGGTAACGCCTCCAGTTCCCGAGGGGACCGCACCTTTTCCAAAGCGTGGTGGAGAAATTCCATTTTTCCGTCGAGCAGTTCCACATCCAACTCTTCGAAATGTCTCTCAACGAGCGAGGCGATCAGCAATCCAAGCAGCAGAAGGACCGTGGTCGAAACCGACGCAAAGAGCAGCGTCAGCCGGAGGGTGATTGATTTTTTCCCGACCAGATTCACTCGGCGGCCTCCAGCACATAGCCCATGCCACGAACCGTCTGGATCAGTTTCGGTTCGAAGCCGTCGTCCACCTTGACCCGGAGGCGCCGGATGGCGACCTCAATGACGTTCGTATCGCTATCGAAATTCATGTCCCACACCTGTGAGGCGATCAGCGAGCGCGGCAGAACCTCTCCCTGGCGCCGCAGCAGCAGTTCCAGAAGAGAGAACTCTTTCGAAGTCAGGTCGATCTTCCTGCCGGAACGTGTCACCCGGCGGCGCAGCAAGTCGAGTTCGAGGTCAGCCGCATTCAGGAAATCGGACTCCTTCGCTTTGCCGCCGCGCCTGAGCAAGGTCCGGACACGGGCCAGCAGTTCAGAGAAGGCGAACGGTTTCACCAGGTAGTCGTCGGCCCCAAGTTCCAGTCCCTTGACCCGGTCCTCGACGTCATCACGAGCTGTCAGAAAGAGCACTGGCATGTCTTTGCCAGCTCGCCGAATGCCTTGCAGCACTTGCCAGCCATCGATGCCTGGCAGCTTCACATCGAGGACAGCCAGATCGTAAGCCTCAGTCAGTGCCAAGTGCAATCCGTCGAGCCCGTCACGTGCCAGATCGACGATGAAGGAGGCTTCCATCAGGCCCTGCCTCAAGTAATCACCAGTTTTCTGCTCATCTTCCACGACCAGGATTTTCATATTGATTCTCCCTTGTCATATGTCGACGCCTATTTTGCGCTAGCACGAAGAAGTGGGCTTATAGATTACGAAAATGTAATTCGCGAGTCAGTTTCCCGTTACCCGGTTTATAGAAAATGCTCTCATTTGCTGTCGAGGAAACCATTCATGAAAAAGATAGCGTTCAGCGTACTGGGCCTACTTGGCCTTGGCGCCTCTGTGGCGGCCCTCTTGATTCAACTCGGCGTTCCCGACTTTTCGGCCGATACCCCGCATAGCCCGATCGTCTATCGCATCATTGAATGGGCACGCGAACAGTCCATCGCCCATCGGGCCGCTGCCATCGCTGTGCCGACCGATCTGGCCGATGTCGGCCGGATTCGCCGCGGTGCGGGCAATTACGAGGCCATGTGCAGACAGTGTCATCTGGCGCCAGGCACCGAGGACTCCGAAATCCGCAAGGGCCTCTATCCGCCCCCGCCGAACCTGGCCAAACCCGTCATCGAGTCCAATTCGACGGACGCCCGCCGTTTTTGGATTATCAAACACGGGGTCAAGGCCTCGGGCATGCCGGCCTGGTCGAAGGGGGGCATGGAGGATGGGGCAATCTGGGATCTGACTGCCTTCCTCAAAGCTTTGCCCGGCCTTTCCCCTGATGAATACCGGCAGCACGTCGAGACGAGCGAGGGGCATTCTCACCGCGGTATGGACGGGCAGGCAAGCAACCAGAAAACAGAAGAACGCCATGAGCAGCATCACGACGAAAAAGCACATGCCCACGAAGACAGCGAGCAGGCACATTGAGCGACGGCGCAAAATTACCGAAATGTAATCCGCGGGTCAGCCTCCCGTAGGGATAGCCCCTGCAAACTGGCCGCATTCGAATCAAACCGGAGGCATTCATGGAACCACTACAGACTCGCTTTCCCTTGCTGCTAGCCCTGCTGGTCAGCGCCGGCTCAGCCTGGGCCCAATCCGCGACGCAGGTGGAGGTCTTCAAAAGTTCCTATTGCGGCTGCTGCGAAAAGTGGATCGAACACATGCAGAAAAACGGATTCACGGTGAATGCTCATGACGTGAACGACGTCCCGGCCGCACGCAAGAGCCTGGGCATGCCTGACCGGGTCGGTTCCTGTCACACCGCCAAGGTCGGCGGCTACCTGATCGAGGGACATGTTCCGGCCGCTGATGTTCAGCGCCTCTTGAAAGAAAAGCCCAAAGCCGTCGGCCTCGCGGTCCCGGGAATGCCGCAAGGTTCCCCTGGTATGGAAACCGCCACGCCAGTTCCCTATGCGACGCTGCTCGTCCAAGCAGACGGTAGCACCACGATTTTCGCCAAACACTGATCCCACCGGAGATTCATCATGAAAACCCCGTTCACTCTCATCGTTGTTACCGCATTCATCGCTGGCGTTACCGCACCGGCCCTGGCCCCGGCAGCCGATACAATGGAGCACATGGACCATGGTGCCATGCACGCATCTGCCGACACGGTGCTGACCGATGGCCTGGTCAAGAAAATTGACAAGAATGGCGGCAAACTCACGATCACCCATGGTCCGTTGCCCAACGGCATGCCTGGCATGACCATGGCCTTCCGCGTCAAGAATGCCGCTTGGCTGAACAAAATCAGGGAGGGCCAGAAAATCCGTTTCGCCATTGACGAGCAAATGATCATCAACCGTCTGGAGACGGCAGAGTAATCTCAATGCACTAACTCGTCGAACATTTCGAGAAATTCCCCAGGACCCCCTCCATGAAGCCCAAGGCCAGTTCCAAAAAACTTCTGTTCGTCGTCATCGCGGGCGCGTGGTGCTTTGCCGCACTGGCGCAGACAGCATTACCCGGTGCCGACGTGGAGGGCCTGTTGCTCATCGCGCGGGACGGCAATCCCGAGTACGCTGGCATGCGTCTGGAGGCGGAGGCTGCTGTACAACGTATTGAGCCAGCCGGCGCTTTGCCCGACCCCAAATTACGCACGGAATTGATGGACATCACCAGGGGCGGCCAGCAAAACGCAAGCCTTTTCCCTAACCGGGTGGGAAGCACACGCTACACCCTGATGCAGGACATCCCCTGGTTCGGTAAGCGCGACCTCAAACGCGAAATTGCCGAACTGGGGGCTGAAAGTGCCCGAGGCCTGGCGCTGGGCACTTGGGCAGACGTCTCCACCAAAATCAAGACAACCTACGCCCAACAGTATTACCTGTCACGGAACGAGCGCCTGACCCGTGAAATTCTTGACCTGATGTCACGGCTGGAAAAGGTTGCCCACGCTCGCTACGCCGGTGGTCTGGCAGCCCAGCAGGACGTAATTCGAGCCCAGGTCGAGCAGACATCAATGCGCAATGAATTGATTGCTCTCGAGACCGAGCGCCATCACATGCATACACGCATGAACGCGCTATTGGCCCGACCCGCCAATGCCCCCTTGTCGGAGCCAGAGAAGTTGCGACCAATTCCTGCACCGGAAAAACTGGATTACGCCACTCTGGAAGATCGCGCATGGTCAGGTAACCCGCTGCTTTCCGCAGAGGAGTCTCGACTAAGAAGCGCTGAAAAGAATCGCGAACTGACCTATAAAAACCGTTACCCGGACTTCACCTTCGGCATTGCGCCCAACCAGATGCAGAACTCGATCAGCCAGTGGGATTTGATGTTCGAGATGAACATCCCATTGCAGCAGGGTACGCGCCGTGCCCAAGAGCGCGAATCCGAATCAATGCTCGCGGCGGCTCGTTCACGCCGCGAAGCGACGGCGAACCAGGTACAGGCCGATCTATCGGAAAACCTCGCAGCCCTGGATGCGGCCCGCAAAACTGAAACTCTGGTCACGGGCAGCCTGTTGCCCCAAGCCGAATTGACCTTTAAGTCAGCGCTGGCGGGGTATGAAAACGGCAAAGTGGATTTTGCCACCTTGCTTGATGCTCAGCGGCAGATCCGCCTGGCCAAACAAAATCTAATCAGGGCGCAAGCCGAAAGTCAGGTACGCCTCGCAGAAATCGAACGAATCCTCGGAGAAGATATATGACCGGAGCGAAGTCCATTGGGATGAAGCAGAGCCTGTTGGCGGCTGTAGTTGTCGCCATTTTGGCGGGTGCTGGCGGTTACTGGGCCGGGCACAGATCGACCGGCCGCACGGACGCCATGGCGCAGCCCGCAGGCGCCGCCGGAGCGCCGGCCAAAACCGAGCGCAAACTACGCTTCTATCGCAACCCGATGGGCCTGCCCGACACCTCCCCGGTTCCGAAGAAGGACCCGATGGGTATGGACTACATCCCGGTCTACGAAGGTGAACAGGAGGAGGAGCCCGGCGCCGCCAACCAGGTCCGTATCAGCACGGAAAAAGTGCAGAAACTCGGGGTCGCGACCGAGGCGGCCAAAAATCGGGTACTGGACAAGATCGTCCGTGCCGCCGGCCGTATCGAACCTGATGAGCGCCGCACCTACATCATTGCCCCCAAGTTCGAGGGTTATGTGGAACGCCTGCACGTCAATGCCACCGGTCAACCGGTAGGCAAGGGGCAGGCATTATTCGAGGTCTACAGCCCGGAATTGGTTTCCGCACAGCGCGAATACGCCATTGCGACCGATGGTGTACAGTCGCTTGACGGTGCCGGAAGCGAGGCGCAGTCCGGCATGAAGCAACTGGCCGACGCAAGCTTGACCCGCCTGAAAAATTGGGACATTTCCGACGAGCAGGTCAAAGCCCTGGCCAAGTCGGGCGAAGCCAAACACACGCTGACTTTGCGCTCACCGGTAAATGGCATCGTGACCGAGAAAAAAGCGGTCCAGGGCATGCGTTTCATGCCGGGCGAAAGGCTCTACCAAATCGCAGACCTCTCCGTCGTCTGGGTGGTGGCCGATGTTTTTGAGCAAGACATTGGATTGGTCAAGTCCGGCGCCAAGGCCAAAGTCAGAATCAGCGCCTATCCCGACAAAACGTTTGAAGGCGTAATTACCTACGTTTATCCGACACTGAGCACCTCTACCCGCACCGTTCCGGTTCGAATCGAACTGGCCAATCCGGGGATATTGCTCAAACCAGGCATGTTCGCCCAGGTGGAATTGCCCGTCGGTGCGAAAGATCCTGTACTCACCGTGCCGACTTCGGCCATCATTGACAGCGGTACCCGTCAAATCGTTCTTGTCCAAGCCAGAGAGGGACATTATGAACCACGTGACGTCAAACTTGGCGCACGCAGTGAAAATTACATCGAAGTACTGGATGGCTTGAAGGATGGTGAAACCGTCGTCGTCGCGGCAAATTTCCTGATCGACGCCGAGAGCAACCTGAAGGCGGCAATCGGTGGTTTCAACCACGCCGCGCATGGCACGCCCGAAGGAAGCGCGAAGCCCCCGGCCATCGGTTCGGGACACAGGGCTGAAGGCAAGGTCGAGGAAGTCGACGCCAAGGCAGGGGTTGTGAGCATCAGCCACGGCCCGGTGGACAGTCTGAAGTGGCCAGCCATGACCATGGAATTCAAGACTGCCAACGATTCGCTGCTAACAGACCTGAAACCCGGGGTAACGGTCGCCTTCGAGTTCGTCGAACGAACACCCGGCGAATGGGTTATTACCTCCGTCAAACCCGCCGCCAATCCGCACGCTGGCCACTGACAGGCCAAGGAAGACCAACCATGCTGGCCAATATCATCGACTGGTCGGGCCGGAACCGCTTCCTGGTTCTGCTCGCCACCCTATTCGTCACCATCGCCGGCGTCTTTGCCGTCTTGCGCACGCCGATTGACGCGTTGCCCGATCTCTCGGACGTACAGGTCATCGTCTACACGGAATATCCGGGTCAAGCGCCACAAGTGGTTGAAGACCAGGTGACTTACCCTCTGACCACGGCCATGCTGTCGGTGCCCAAATCGAAGGTAGTGCGCGGGTTCTCCTTCTTCGGTGCGTCCTTTGTCTACATTATTTTCGAGGACGGCACCGACATCTACTGGGCGCGTTCACGCGTGCTCGAATACCTTAATTTCGCCTCCGGCCGCATGCCGAAGGGCATCACGCCGTCGCTCGGGCCGGACGCCACGGGCGTGGGCTGGGTCTACCAGTACGCACTGCTCGCCAAGGACAAGACGCTGGCCGAACTGCGCACCATCCAGGACTGGTATCTACGCTATCAACTGACCAAGGCGCGCGGGGTGGCCGAAGTCGCCTCCATCGGCGGCTTCGTGCAAACCTATCAGGTCACGGTCGACCCGGTGAAACTACGCGCTTACAGCATCCCCTTGATGAAAGTGGCGCAGGTCATCCGCGACTCGAACCGCGACGTTGGCGGCCGGGTCGTTGAAATGGCCGAAACCGAGTACATGGTGCGTGGCAAAGGTTACCTGCGCGGCAAGGAGGATCTCGAAACCCTGGTCGTCAAAAGCGACAAGGGCACGCCCGTGTTGATACGCGACATCGCCCGGGTCGAACTCGTGCCGGACGAGCGGCGAGGCCTGAGCGAACTCAATGGTGAAGGCGAGGTGGTATCGGGGATCGCCATCGCCCGCTATGGCCAGAATGCACTGGAGGTGATTCGCAACCTGAAAGCAAAGATCGCCGAAATTGGTCCTGGCTTGCCGGACGGCGTGACCATCGAGACGGTCTATGATCGGTCGGAACTGATCCACCGGGCCATCGACACCTTGAAACGGACGCTGACGGAAGAAAGCATCATCGTCGCGCTGGTCTGCATTGTTTTCCTGCTCCACCTGCGCAGCGCCCTGGTTGCCATCCTGATGCTGCCGGTAGGCATTCTGATCTCCTTCATCGCCATGCGACTGCTGGGGATGAATTCCAATCTGATGAGCCTGGGTGGCATTGCCATTGCCATCGGCGCCATGGTCGATGCGGCCATCGTCATGATCGAGAATGCCCACAAGCATCTGGAACGCCTGCCCGAAAATCATTCGAACGCCGACCGATCCGAGGCCATGCTCGCTGCCTGCAAAGAGGTTGGGCCTGCACTGTTCTTTTCCTTGCTCATCATCACCGTCTCCTTCCTGCCGGTCTTTAGCCTGGAAGGCCAGGAAGGGCGATTGTTCTCGCCGCTCGCTTTCACCAAGACTTTCTCCATGGCCGGCGCAGCGCTGTTATCGGTGACCCTGGTACCGATACTGATGATGCTGTTCATTCGCGGGAAGATCATGTCGGAGGCCAGGAATCCGGTGAATCGCGCCCTGATCTGGATCTATCGCCCGATCATCGCCTGGGTAATGCGCTGGAAGAAATTGACCATCGTCGCCGCGCTGCTGGCATTGGGTATTTCAATCTACCCGGCCTCTCGACTCGGCTCCGAGTTCATGCCGACCTTGAATGAGGGCACGCTGCTCTACATGCCGGCTTCACTACCCGGCATGTCGATCACCAAGGCCGCGGAATTGATGCAGACGCAGAACAAGATCATCAAGAGTTTCCCCGAGGTTGCATCGGTCTACGGCAAGGCCGGGCGTGCCAACACGGCCACCGACCCGGCGCCGACCGAAATGTTTGAGACGGTGATCAACCTCAAGCCGGAAGCCGAATGGCGGCCAGGCCTGACTACCGACAAGCTGATCGCCGAAATGGACAAGGCCCTGCAATTCCCAGGCGTCGCCAATTCCTGGACGATGCCGATCAAGGCGCGTATCGACATGCTATCCACCGGCATCCGAACGCCGATCGGCATCAAGGTCTTCGGCAAGGACTTGCTTGAGATGGAAAAACTGGCCAAGGGAATCGAGGCCGTGGTAAAGGCCGTACCCGGCACCAGCAGCGCCTTCGCCGAGCGCATTACCGGCGGCTTCTACATCAACATCGAGCCTGACCGCGAGCAGCTGGCCCGCTACGGACTGGCCGTCGGCGACCTGCAGGACATCATCGGTTCCGCTCTCGGAGGCGAGTTGGTGACCACCACCGTCGAGGGGCGCGAACGCTTCGGCGTCACCATCCGCTACCCTCGTGAACTGCGCGCCGATCCACAACAGATTGCCCGCGAAGTACTGATCCCGACCATGGATGGCGCGATGATTCCGCTCGGGCAAGTGGCCAGGGTCGTCGTCGCCAAGGGGGCACCGAGCATCCGTACTGAGAATGCCTTGCTCTCCGCCTACATCTACGTCGACATCCGCGACCGCGATCTCGGCGGCTACGTCGCCGATGCGAAAAAAGCCGTTGCCGCACAGGTCAACTTCCCGCCCGGCTATTACGTCACCTGGAGCGGACAGTTCGAGTACATGGAGCGGGCCATCGAGAAGATGAAAATCGTCATCCCGGTAACCCTGCTGACCATCTTCCTGCTCCTCTACCTTAACTTCAAGCGCATCACGGAAACGCTGATCGTCATGCTCTCGGTACCCTTCGCCCTGGTCGGCGGAATCTGGCTGATGTGGTGGCTCGGCTACAACCTGTCGGTGGCGGTTGCCGTGGGCTTTATCGCGCTGGCCGGGGTGGCGGCCGAGACCGGCGTGATCATGCTGATCTACCTCGATCATGCCTGGGAGGCGGTCAAGGCGAAGTGTCGAGCCGAAGGCCGCGAGCCAGGCGTGACCGACCTCTACGCCGCGGTGATGGAAGGTGCCGTCGAGCGAGTACGGCCGAAGATGATGACCGTGGTGGCGATCATGGCCGGCTTGCTACCGATCATGTGGGGCACCGGTACAGGCTCCGAAGTGATGAGCCGAATTGCCGCACCGATGGTCGGCGGGATGATTTCGTCGACCATGCTGACCCTGGCGGTCATCCCGGCGATCTACGCACTGGTCAAGCAGTGGCGATTGAATCGTGGCGTCGAAAAATAGGAGACGATCATGGAACAAGAATACTCGGCTCACCCGCAAGGAGTTTCCGGTGCCATCGATCCCGTTTGCGGCATGACGGTGAAGCCCGAGTCGCCCCATGCCAGCGATCTCGATAGTATCCACTACCGTTTTTGCAGCGCCAAGTGCAAAACCAAGTTCGATGCGGAACCGGGGCCTTATTTCGCGCCGGAGCAGGAGGAAAGCGTCGTCCCCGGCGCAGAGTACATCTGCCCGATGCATCCGGAAATCCGGCAGATCGGCCCCGGCACCTGCCCCAAGTGCGGCATGGCCCTCGAACCGGTGTTGCCCGACTTCGAAAAGGAGGAGGACAACACCGAGTACCGGGATTTCCGTCGCCGCTTCTGGTATAGCCTGCCACTGACCATCGTCGTGGTCGTTCTCGCGATGGCCGGGCACCGTTTCCAGGGTTTGCCGCCATTCGTGCGGACCTCGGGCGAACTGCTGCTCAGCCTGCCCATTGTGCTTTGGGCGGGCGCGCCGTTCTTCGTACGCGGCTGGCAGTCGCTGGTGCAGCGTAGCCCCAATATGTGGACACTGATCAGTCTCGGTACCGGTGCGGCTTTCGGTTACAGCATAGTGGCGGCCCTGGCCCCGGGCCTATTTCCCCAGTCATTCGTGGCCCATGGTCGCATTGGCGTTTATTTCGAAGCGGCAGCGGTCATCGTTTCCCTGACCCTGCTTGGCCAGATGCTCGAATTGCGTGCCCGTTCACAAACTTCAACCGCCATCAAGTCGCTGCTCGGCCTCGCGCCGAAAACCGCCCGCCGGATCAATCACGACGGCACGGAAGAGGACGTGCCGCTGACCCATGTCCATATCGGCGACACGCTACGCGTTCGCCCCGGCGAAAAAGTGCCGGTAGACGGTGTGGTGTTGGATGGCTCCAGCGCTGTTGATGAAGCGATGCTCACTGGCGAACCCCTGCCGGTGACCAAACACCCCGGCGACAGGGTGATCGGCGCCACCATGAACACCTCCGGTAGTCTGGTGATCCGTTCGGAGAAGGTCGGTTCCCAAACCGTGCTCGCCCAGATCGTCCAGATGGTTGCCCAAGCCCAGCGTTCCAAGGCGCCGATGCAGCGGCTGGCGGATGTGGTGGCCGGCTATTTCGTTATCGTGGTTGTCTCCATTGCCGTCATCAGCTTTTTCGCCTGGGGACTCTTCGGCGGCGAACAAGGCTGGATCTTCGGCCTGATCAACGGCGTCTCGGTCTTGATTATCGCTTGCCCCTGCGCCCTGGGGCTCGCCACGCCGATGTCGATCATGGTCGCCACCGGCAAAGCAGCGACGCAGGGCATTCTGTTCCGGGATGCGGCGGCCATCGAGCGGCTGCGAGACGTGGATACCTTGATTGTGGACAAGACCGGCACGCTGACCGAAGGCCGGCCGGCCTTCGAACGTGCCGTGGCCGTGCCGGGGGTCTCCGAGGAGGAGGTCTTGCGACTTGCCGCCAGTCTCGACCAGGGCAGCGAGCACCCGCTGGCCGACGCCATCGTGCGCGCCGCCCGGGAACGCATGCTTGCCCTTGAGAAGGCAGATCACTTTGAATCGGCAAGCGGCATCGGCGTGCGCGGAACGGTCGTCGGAAAATGCCTCGCGCTCGGCAACGGGGCATTGATGGCCCTGGATGGCATCGATGTCGGCGCTCTCGGCAACGATGCCGAAGCCTTGCGCCAGAATGGCGCCAGCGTCATGTATTTGGCAGCCGATGGCCGCATTCTCGGTTTGCTGGTCGTCTCCGACCCGATCAAGGCGACTACCCCGGAAGCGCTGACGATCCTCCGCCAAGCCGGGTTACGCATCGTCATGGCAACCGGCGATAGCCTGACCACGGCCCAAGCCGTCGGCGCCAAGTTGGCTGTTGACGAGGTTCACGGAGAAGTCAAACCGGCGGACAAACTGGCTCTGGTGGAACGTCTACAGCGTGAGGGACGCATCGTCGCCATGGCCGGCGATGGCATTAACGATGCCCCGGCATTAGCCAAAGCGGATGTCGGCATCGCCATGGGCACCGGCACTGATGTCGCGATGAACAGCGCCCAGCTAACGCTGGTCAAGGGCGATCTGCGCGGCATTGCCCGAGCGCGCCTGCTATCCGCCGCAACCGTCGGCAACATGCGGCAGAACCTGGCCTTTGCGTTCCTCTACAACGCACTCGGCGTACCGATCGCCGCCGGTGTCCTCTATCCCTTCTTCGGGCTGGTGCTGTCTCCGGTCATCGCGGCAGCAGCGATGAGCCTTTCGTCGGTCAGCGTAGTCGGCAATGCGCTGCGTCTGCGCTGGAAGTAAGTTGGGTATCCGTCCGCTCGCGGAGGAACCCTGAGAATTGCAGGGATAAGGCGCCGGCGCTAGACGCGAAGCCGCACGGCCCGGGCGGAGCGGTTCCGCCCGGGCCGTGTTTGCGATCAGCCCTTGGCGAATCGCATGATGCCCCCCGTTGCCGGATCGCAACTGACCTGTATCGTATCCCTGGCGGCGAACTTTCCTTCCAGGATGGCCTTGGCCAGCGGATTTTCGATCTGCTGCTGGATCGCCCGCTTGAGCGGACGGGCGCCGAATACCGGGTCGAAGCCGGCCTGGGCCAGTTCGGCCAGGGCGCTGTCGTCGACCGCGATATGCATGTCGAGCTGGGCCAGGCGCTGCTCGAGATAGGCGAGCTGGATCCTGGCGATGCCGGCGATATGCTTTTCGTCGAGCGCATGGAAGACGACCACCTCGTCGATCCGGTTGATGAATTCCGGCCGGAAATAATTCTTCACTTCGGCCATCACCGCCACCTTGATCACACCGTAGTCGTCGCCCGACATCTGCTGAATCATCTGGCTGCCGAGGTTGGAGGTCATGACGATCACCGTGTTCTTGAAATCGACCGTGCGCCCCTGGCCATCGGTCATCCGACCGTCGTCGAGGACCTGCAGCAGCACGTTGAAGACATCCGGGTGCGCCTTTTCGACCTCGTCGAGCAGGATCACGCTGTACGGCTTGCGGCGCACGGCTTCGGTCAGGTAACCGCCCTCCTCGTAGCCGACATAGCCCGGCGGCGCGCCGATCAGGCGGGCAACCGAGTGCTTCTCCATGAACTCGCTCATGTCGATGCGGATCAGGTGGTCTTCCGAGTCGAACATGAATTCGGCCAGGGCCTTGCACAGCTCCGTCTTGCCGACCCCTGTCGGGCCGAGGAAGAGGAAGGAGCCGTAGGGGCGGTTCGGGTCGGACAGGCCGGCCCGCGAACGACGGATGGCGTCGGCCACCAGGCGTACCGCCTCGTCCTGCCCGATGACGCGATGATGCAGTTTTTCTTCCATCTTGAGCAGCTTGTCGCGCTCGCCCTGCATCATCTTGCTGACCGGAATGCCGGTGGCCCGGCTGACCACCTCGGCGATTTCCTCGGCGCCGACCTGGGTGCGCAGCAGCCTGTTCTTCTGCGCACCTCCCTCCCCGGCCGCCTCGGCGGTCTTCAACTGCGCTTCCAGTTGCGGCAGCTTGCCGTATTGCAGTTCAGCGACCTTGTCGAGCTTGCCTTCGCGCTGCAGCCTGACGATCTCGGCCTTGAGCCGGTCGATCTCCTCCTTGATCTGCGCCGAACCGAGCACGGCGGATTTTTCGGCCTTCCAGATTTCCTCGAGGTCGGAATACTCCTTGGTCAGCCTGGCAATTTCACCCTCGATCAGGTTCAGACGCTTGCGCGACCCTTCGTCCTTTTCCTTCTTGACAGCCTCGCGCTCGATCTTGAGCTGGATGATGCGGCGGTCCAGCTTGTCCATCACCTCGGGCTTGGAGTCGATTTCCATCTTGATCCGCGCCGCCGCCTCGTCGATCAGATCGATCGCCTTGTCCGGCAGGAAGCGATCGGTGATATAGCGATGGCTCAGTTCGGCGGCGGCGACGATGGCCGGGTCTGTGATGTCCACGCCATGGTGCAGTTCGTATTTCTCCTGCAATCCGCGCAGGATGGCAATGGTCGATTCGACGCTCGGTTCGTCGACCAGCACCTTCTGGAAGCGACGCTCGAGGGCGGCATCCTTCTCGATGTACTTGCGGTATTCGTCGAGGGTGGTGGCGCCGATGCAGTGCAGTTCGCCCCGGGCCAGTGCCGGTTTCAACATGTTGCCGGCATCGATGGCGCCCTCGGCCTTGCCGGCGCCGACCATGGTATGCAACTCGTCGATGAAGAGAATGATGCGGCCTTCGTCCTGGGCCACCTCCTTGAGCACGGCCTTCAGACGCTCTTCGAATTCGCCGCGATACTTGGCGCCAGCGAGCAGCCCGGCCATGTCGAGAACCAGCACCTTCTTGCCCTTCAGGGTTTCCGGAACCTCCTCGTTGACGATGCGCTGGGCCAGGCCTTCGACTATGGCTGTTTTGCCGACGCCCGGTTCACCGATCAGCACCGGATTGTTCTTGGTGCGCCGCTGCAGTATCTGGATGGCGCGACGAATTTCGTCGTCGCGACCGATCACCGGGTCGAGTTTGCCCTGTGCGGCACGTTCGGTCAGGTCGATGCAGTATTTCTTCAAGGACTCGCGCTGGCCTTCGGCCTCCTGCGAGTCGACACCCTGCCCGCCGCGCACGGCCATGATCGCCGCCTCCATGGCCTGCCGGCTCAGGCCGTGCTGTTTGGCCAGTCGTCCCGCTTCGTTCTTGTCTTCGCACAGGGCGAGCACGAACATTTCGCTGGCGATGAACTGGTCGCCACGTTTCTGGGCTTCCTTGTCGGTCAGGTTGAGCAACTTGTTCAGATCGCGGCCGACGGAAACATCGCCGCCGTGGCCTTCCACCTCGGGCAGCCTGGTCAGGGCCTGCTCCAGGTCCTTGCGCAAACCGGGCACATTGACCCCGGCCCGGCCGAGCAGCGAAGCGGTGCCGCCATCTTCCTGATTGATCAGCGCCAAGAGAAGGTGCTGCGGTTCGATGAACTGCTGGTCGCCGCCAATGGCCAGGCTCTGCGCGTCGGCCAGGGCCTGTTGAAACTTGGTCGTAAATTTGTCGAGGCGCATTGCTGAACTCCACCGTGATTAATTCGATAGCGGACAGATGCGGCCAAGCCGCCGGATTTCAAGCCAAGACCCTGCGCAATAAAAATATATCGCTCAAAAATGGAACAATTGAACGCTTAGTGCTATATTACTTTCGACATATTTATTATTTAGAATAATACTATTAAAGGAGGACGGCATGACCCATCGAGCCATGACTTTAAGAAGCAAACTCGCGTTGATGACGGTTGCCACCATTCTGGCCCTGGTCGCCCTGTTTGCCGTACTCCTGCTCAGTAGCCGGAGCGAATTGCTCGGCGATCGCAAGGAAAAAATAAGAAACCTGGTCGAAGCCGCCCACTCCCAGATCGCCTATTACGATCAGCAGGTCAAGGCAGGAAAGATTCCCCTGGCGGAAGCGCAAAAGCTGGCAATGGATGCGTTGCGCAACGCGCGTTACGACGACAAGGAATATTTCTGGATCAACGACTACCACCCCAAAATGATCATGCACCCGATCAAGCCCGAACTCGAAGGCCAGGATCTGACCGATAACAAAGATGCGGCCGGCAAGCGGCATTTTGTCGAATTCGTCAAAGTGGTCAAAAGCAGCGGGGCCGGTTTTGTCGACTATCTATGGAGCAAACCGGGCCTGGAAAAGCCGCAACCGAAACTCTCTTACGTCAAGGGCTATGAACCGTGGGGCTGGATCATAGGTACCGGCATCTATATCGATGACATCGATGCCAAATTCCGGGCGGATGCCATCAAGCTGCTGTTCTGGGGACTGGGCATCGGCGGCTTTATCGCCGTTTCGCTTCTGCTGCTGTCGAACAACATCATCAAGACGCTGGGGGGCGACCCCGCCACGGCTTCCGCCATCACTCAACGTATCGCCGCGGGCGACCTGACCACACCGGTCGACTGCAAACCCGGCGACGAAACCAGCCTGCTCGCCAATATCCGAGCCATGCAGAACACCTTGCGCCAGATGATCGCCAGCATCGTCGCCAATGCCGAGCAGGTTGCGGAGGCGGCAAGACAATTGCTGAAGGCATCGGAAGATGTGGCCGATCGCACACGTCAGCAAAGCGATGCCGCTTCGTCGATGGCCGCCTCGGTCGAAGAAATGGCGGTCAGCATCGATCAGGTCAAGGAACACGCGGCCGAAGCCCATCAAATTTCGCAGGCTGCCGACTTGATATCGGAAGAAGGCACCGCCGTGATTCACAATGCCGCCGATGAAATGCACAAGATATCCGAAGCCGTGCAGTCGTCGTCGCTGATCGTCGAGGATCTCGGCCGGCAGTCGGATCACATCACCTCCATCGTCAACACCATCAAGGAAATCGCCGACCAGACCAACCTGCTCGCTCTCAACGCCGCCATCGAGGCTGCGCGCGCCGGCGAACAGGGCCGCGGCTTCGCCGTAGTCGCCGACGAGGTGCGCAAGCTGGCCGAGCGCACCGGTTTGTCGACCAAGGAAATCAGCGACATGGTCGCCAAGATTCAAAATGGCACCCACAACGCCGTCAGCAGCATGCAGGCCGGCGTCCAGCAAGTCGGCAACGGCGTCGAACTGGCCAGGCAGGCGGGTGAATCGATCAACCGGATACGCGACGGTTCGCAGCGGGTCTCGGCGGTGGTTAACGGCATCTCGGATTCGATTTCCGAACAGAGCATGGCCAGCAACGAAATCGCCCAGCAACTGGAGACCATCGCCCAGATGTCCGAGGAAAGCGCCCTGGCCGTTCGTCAGACGGCCGAAGCGGCACGCCGCTTGCAGGCGCTATCGAACGATCTGCATCAGACCGTGGCCCAGTTCAGGACTTGAACCGGCGGAAAACCTGATCGAGTCGTTAGGGCAGAAACCTCATGGCTGCCAGCGCGCGGCGGCACTGTCGTCGCTGTCGCGGGCATCGACCCAGCGGCCGCCATCGGCGGTCGCTTCTTTCTTCCAGAACGGAGCACGGGTCTTCAGGTAGTCCATGATGAATTCACAGGCGGCAAAGGCCGTGCCGCGATGGGCGCTGGTCACGGCGACCAGTACGATCTGGTCGCAGGGCTTGAGCGGTCCGATACGATGGATGACCAGGGCGTCGTAGATTTCCCAGCGGCCCCTGGCTGAGGCGACGATCTCTTCCAGCGCCTTTTCGGTCATGCCCGGGTAATGCTCCAGGGTCATCCCGGAAATACCGGCGCCGTCGCTGATATCGCGCACCAGTCCCAAAAAGCTGGCCAGGGCGCCGACCCGCGCATCGCCGGCGCGCAGCGCGGCCAATTCCTCAGCCAGATCGAAATCGGCTTCCTGAACCCTGACCGTCATTTTCAGATCACCTCGCGTGCTTCCATGAAACGCAGATTGGGATATTTTTCCTTGACCATGTTCAGGTACACATTGTTCGGGGCCAGGTAGACCGGGTCGTCGGCGCCGTCGAGCGCGACGTTGGCGCTGTAGCGGTCCGATATCTGGCGAAGTTCGGCGGCGTCGCCGTGAATCCAGCGCGCCGTCGCGCAATTGTAGCTCTCGAAAATGACCTGTACGCCATATTCGTTTTCCAGGCGACTGGCCACCACGTCGAACTGCAAGGTGCCGACCGCGCCGAGGATCAGGTCGGTGCCGGCGAGCGGGCGGAACAACTGGGTGGCACCCTCCTCGGCCAGTTGCTGCAAGCCTTTCTGCAACTGTTTGATTTTCAGCGGGTTGGCGATGCGGGCCAGGCGGAAATGTTCCGGGGCGAAGGACGGGATGCCGGTGAAGCGCAGGTCTTCGCCTTCGGTGAAGGTTTCACCGAGACGGATGGTGCCGTGATTGGGAATACCGATGATGTCGCCCGGATAGGCCTCGTCGGTGGTGCTGCGGTCGCGCGCCATGAAGGTGATGGCGTTATTGACCGCCAGCGATTTG
>JAJXVG010000009.1:20812-37999 GCA_021782315.1 Pseudomonadota bacterium
GACCTTCATGCCGCGCTCGAAGCGGCCGGAGCAGACGCGCAGGAAGGCGATGCGGTCGCGATGTTTGGGGTCCATATTGGCCTGGATCTTGAAGACGAAACCGGAGAATTTCGGTTCGTTCGGCGCTACGGTACGACTCACCGCCGGACGGGCGATCGGCGGCGGCGACAGGTCGACGACGGCATCAAGCAGGCTCTGCACACCGAAGTTATTGACCGCCGAACCGAAGAAAACCGGCGACTGCTTGCCGTTCAGGTAAGCCTCGGCATCGAAGGCATGGGAGGCGCCGCGCACCAGTTCGATGTCGGTGCGCAACTCGTCGGCCTGGGCGCCGATCAATTGGTCCAGCCGCGGGTTATCCAATCCCCGGATGATCTCGGCCGTACCCTTCTCGGCCTGCGGATCAAAGAAGGCGATACTGTCGTCGTAGAGGTGGTAGACGCCGCGAAAACGCTTGCCCATGCCGATCGGCCAGGTCATCGGCGCGCACTGGATGCCGAGCACCGACTCGATTTCGTCGAGCAGGTCGATCGGTTCCTTGCCTTCCCGATCGAGTTTGTTGATGAAGGTCAGGATCGGCGTATCGCGCATGCGGCAGACGTTCAACAGCTTGATGGTCTGGGCTTCGACGCCATTCACCGAGTCGATGACCATGACCGCCGAGTCGACGGCGGTCAGCGTACGGTAGGTGTCTTCCGAGAAATCTTCGTGGCCCGGTGTGTCGAGCAGGTTGACCATGCATTCGCGGTAGGGAAACTGCATCACCGACGAGGTCACCGAAATGCCGCGCTGTTTCTCCAGTTCCATCCAGTCCGAGGTCGCGTGGCGCGAAGCCTTGCGCGCCCGGACTTCGCCGGCCACCTGGATGGCGCCGCCGAACCACAGCAGTTTTTCGGTCAGCGTGGTCTTGCCGGCGTCGGGGTGGGAAATGATCGCAAAGGTGCGACGGCGGGCGATTTCGTTATCGAGAGGTGTCACGTTGGGGCTGGCGAATGCGGAAAGTCGGGCATTATACCTTTGCCGACCGGGCCGGCGCCTACTCGTCAGGCAGTGCTTCCCGATACAGTGCGCGGCTGGCGTATGCCATCCACGGCAAGGTGAGCGGCAGCAGCGGTAGCAAGAGGACGCTGCCGATAATCACGACGGCCAGGATAAAGGCCCAAAAAACGACAGGCAAAAAATTGCCGAAAACGACACGCACGCTGAGCACCACGGCCTCGACCAGGCCAGCCCGGCGTTCGCACAGCAAGGGAACGGAAAAGGCGGCAACGCAGTAAAGCAGGCAGGCGACAACCAGGCCGGAGACGGCGGTCCAGCGCATGAAGGAGACCACTGCGAGGCTGGCCGGCAACAGGCGGTCGAGCCATACAGGTTCGACCCCGATCATATAGGCGTAAAGGATAGCCGCATCGGTGACGAATATCATGAACAACAGCAGGCAGATCAGGGCCAGCGCCCAAAGCGCCCGCGCCGCCCGCCGGTATCCGCTGACGATATCTCCAGTCCCTGGCGCCTTGCCGGCCTCCAGCGCCTCGGCGATGCCGAAGAAACCGGCCAGGATGGCCGGACCGACCAACATGAAGGCGCCCGCCGCAGCGAGGATGAACGGTGTCCACCCCCGGTGCAGCAATCCGCCCATGATAGCCAGCCCGGCCAGGGTGAAGACCAGTGCGTAGGCGACGCTGACGCCGCGCGTCGCACCGGCTACGCGCCAGCCTTCGAGCAGGGCGCGTTGCAGGCTGGGTAGCGAAAGCGGTGAAATAGTCATGGCATGTCCGGTTTTCAGGCAATCGTCCGGGCGCGACGGCTGCATTATCGACCGAGACTACTGAAAACCGACCCCGCCCCGCTCTAATGCAGATCAAAATTGCGTATCAAGGGAATCCGTGGCGGTCAAACTAGTGTCGTGTTGCACTCTTGATGACACAGTTAAAACTGAAGGATTTTGGGTCAGGGCAAGGCGCAAACCACAGCGATACCCAGTGGTATCGCGAGGATTTGCAACGCCGCCATGGCCGAAAAGACAAGGTTTTAAGTGCCGGAGAGCGTGCAACACTACACTAGGGCCAGCGTCTGTCGGCCGTACCATTCCTCGCCTGCCTGCAGCACGATCGGCCGGGTTGCCGCCGCCTCGACGCAAAGCATGTGACGCCAGCCGTCGGCCGGCATGTCCTTGAGATCGGCGCAGCGCTCGACCCATGGATTCCAGACGACGACATCCGGGAAGCCCTGGCTCTGGATGGCCAGGCTCTGCTTGCCGTTATGCAGTACCTGCGGCGCCTTGACGTTGAAATAGACGCGGTCGATTTCGCCTTCGACCACCAGTTCTGTAATCTCTTCGCGAGAGACCAGGCCGCCGTCGACGGCATCGCGGTAGTCATGCCCGGACAAGCCCTCCAGCGAGATCTTTTCGACGTGCTCGACACCCAGGTAGCTGTGCAATGCCCCGGTGAACTCAAAGGCCGCGCCGCCGGTGTTGGTGACGCAAAACTCCATGTCAATGCGATCAGCCTCCAGCATCAGCGTCAATTCGGCATGAAAGGCGTATGGCCAGAGCGCCAGGGTCGACTCGTCGCTGCTCAGTTCGAAGGTGACCAGCGCATAATCGTCGCCTGTCCGCTGGCTAGCCGGCTCCCACGTACGATTGCGTACGAAGCCATGCCTCGGCAGTTCGCCCAGTTCAGCAAATTGCGGAAAGCAGACGGGAACGCCGCCGCGAATGGCCGTGCTGCCATCGAAGACAGCCTTGTCGGACAGGAACAGGCGCTCCCTGCCATCCGGCGGCAGCCATGAAAGGACCTGCGCACCCTGTTTGCTGATCACCGCGCTGGCCTTATTCGGACCATTCAGGCGCAGTGCTTCGATGCCGTTGAATTCGATGGTTTCAATGGAAGGTTTCATGAGTATTGGGAATGACGTAGAGATGGGGACGAAGTTGGAGAAACTCAATGTCGTGACCGAGCATGCTGACGCTGCCGGAGCGCCGATCGTTACCGGTATCGCTATATTCGAAGTTGTAAACGCGGCGCAGTCTCAGGCGCCCGGCATTATCGCGGGCCAGGCGCAGGGAATTTCCGACAACGGTGTCGTCGAGAAACTGCAAGCCTTCGTTATGGCAGGCATCGCGTGCGGTCTGCACGCCGATTTCCCGTGCCTTCAGGCTGTCAAGCCAAAGCCAGACAACAAGGGCTATCAGGGCAAAAAATAACAATTCGGTAAAATCCATTGCTCAAGTATACGTAAACCGGAAATACCACACAGAAGTCACGACAAATTACCGGATAATCGGACTGTCAAAAAAAATTTCGCTGACCATGGACTCTCCCCTACAACTGTTACGCGAACTGTTTCCGTTCGGCCCTTACGGCGCCGAACAGAAAAGTGCTGCCGCAGTTCGCGGTCTGCTCGATACCATCACCGGACTTTCTCCTCAGGAAACCATCGTCAAACTCGCCGGCAGCGTCTTGCCCAGCATCGGCAGACAACCGAGCATGCACATGCGCTTCAAGCTACTCGAGGATGTACGCCTCGACGCGGAACAGGCCCTGCCCGTCCTTGAAAGAAATATCACCCAGTCCGTGCTGCCCCTACCGCTCAGCGCGGCCACCGAAGCGCTACACGCCGACAATCTGCTCAAGGGATTGGCTGTCGCCTACGCCAACATCGCCCGCAGTATCTGCAAGCACCATCCCAATGCCGGCTTGAATCATTTGCTGCACCGCTGCATCCAGCGCGCCATGTCCATGGTCGCCCGTCGCCAGTTACTCGCCTACCGCGCCTACGCGGCCCCCTCCGTCGGTTCCTGGCTGAGCCTGCACGAACTCTACCAGATGATAAGCAGTCAGGGCGCCAAACCACTCAACGGCGAAACAGCACCCATCGAACACGAGTACCTGGGTGCCCTGCTCTTCGCCTACATCGAACCCACCAATTTGCCACGAACCGACCTCGAGGCAATCAATATCTGCACCCGTCAATTGGCCGCCTATGCCTTGATCGGCGAAGCAGGTCCGGATATCGGCAACGGGAGGGCTACCGACCCCTGCTTCCTGGTCCGCCCGGATGAAGGAACACCCGGTTATGCGCTGACCCGTCTGCCATCGGGGGCGTCGACTTTCGGCAGTCTGCTGATCGACTGCAATCAGGTCTTGGCCGCTCTGGACCGCAATATCACGCGCCGCCCCGGTAAAAAGATCGAACCCGACCTCGACGCCTCGCCGGCCATGCTCCAGGCACTTCGACTCGCCATCGGCGGCAAGAGCGCCCGACGCTTCAGCCGGACCCATTTCCGGCCGCGCGGCGACTTGGTCAGCGGCTTCGCAGCGGTCATCGATTTTCTCGACGGCAACGCTTTTTCCCGCCGCTCGGTCGACTCGTCCTACCGCTACAACGGCCGCGGTTTTTCGACCAGCGAATGGTCGCTGATCGACGAAAGCCCGGATGGTTTTCGCCTGCGCTACATCAAGGGTGAAAAAAGCAACATGGGCGCAGGCGAAATCGTCGCCTTGCAACCACGCGAATCGAGCAAGATTCACGTTTGCCTGGTCCGGCGCATCGCTTCTTCGCACGTTCAACTGGAAGTCGGGCTGCAACTGATGTCGCCACAGGTCAGCGTGGTCGATATAGCGGTCGATCGCATACCGGAGCAGCGGGCAATATTCATGCACAACCTGCCGGCCTTCGGTAAGCTTTCCGGGTTGATCGTGGCTCCCGCCACCTACCGAACCGGCCAGAAAATCACGGTCAAGTTTCCCGGGCGCGTATTGTATCGACAAATCGGGGCATGCATGGAAGCCAACGAAGGGCTAGAATTCTTCGCCCTAGACCCGCTTCCGGACTGATTCCCCTTAATGCTCAGCTATCGCCACGCTTTTCACGCCGGCAATCACGCCGACGTACTGAAACATCTCATCCTCATCCAGATCGCGGAATACATGGCCGAAAAACCGGCACCGTTCTGGATAGTCGACACCCATGCCGGGGCCGGACGTTATTTGCTGGAATCGGTGCAGGCGGCGAAACTCGGCGAGTACCGCGATGGCGTAGGCCGTCTCTGGGAGGCCAAGGGCTTACCCAAGGCCGGACTCGACTATCTCGATTTCATCAAAATGCTCAATCCGGACGGCCAGTTGCGCCACTATCCCGGTTCACCGTGGCTGGCCAGGCAATTGCTGCGCGATGGCGACCGTCTGCGGCTTTATGAAATGCACAGCACCGACAGCAAGCTGTTGATCGAATGTTTCAAGGGCAGCGGCCGCCAGGTGGCGATCACCGAAGGCGACGGTTTTGCCGGCCTGAAAGCCATTCTGCCGCCACCGCCGCGCCGGGCGCTGGTGCTCATCGACCCATCCTACGAAACGAAGAACGATTACACCGCCGCCGTCAAGACCCTGCAGGACGCCCTGAAGCGGTTTGCAACCGGCACCTACGCGCTGTGGTACCCGATGCTCACCAAGCCGGAGTCCCGCCAGTTGCCGGAAAAACTCAAGCGACTGGGCACCGACAACTGGCTGCACGCGACCCTGGAAGTCAAGGCGCCGGCCAGGGATGGCTTCGGCATGCACGGTAGCGGCATGTTCATCATCAATCCGCCGTGGACTCTGGAAAAAAAACTGCACGAGACGCTTCCCGTATTGGCTGCCTTGCTGGCCCAGGGCGACGGAGCGAAATACACTCTGGAGAGCGAATCAAGCTAACTCGGTGTACTTGGCCCGCGAACCGTAGGCTTTTTCGACCGGATACTTGACGGCATTTTTCTCCAGTTTTGCCCGGGCCGCCTCGACCAGGTCGATCCCCGCCGTATCGGCGATCAACAGCAAATAGAGCAGGATATCGGCGCATTCGTCGCGCAGCGCTTCGGCGCCCTGCGGGTCGCTTGCCAGCGCTTCGATTTCGACGTCGTTCTTCCACTGGGTCAACTCGAGCAACTCCGCGGCTTCCAGATTCAGCGAGGTGATCAGGTTGCGCAAGGTATGAAACTGCCGCCAGTCGCGCGCATCGCGGAATTCCAGCAGGGCAGCGGTCAAGGCGGACAAATCGCTCATCTCAAGTTTCTCCGAACAGTTTGTGCCGATGATGCCAGCCGGGAGCAAAAGGGACAACTTGACCGAATTGCCCGTCACGCGGGAACCTTGGCGATTGAACGTGTTCCAACGTCCGTGTGGCTCACGGGATGCCGAATTCATCGGATCGCTCCCCCTGCTGATGCGTGGTAATTGACAGTGATAACGGATGTCAGTCTTTGAGAGAATATTCGAAGCTGTGCCCGATGGCCTGCTGGTTGCCGACTCAGCGGGCCGCATCCTATACGTGAACGGGGCGCTGGAGCGCCTGTTCGGCTACGCACCGGATGAACTCCTCGGTCGGGCGGTCGAAAGTCTGACACCATGCGATGTCGCATCGGTCCACGCGCACCATCGGCTCGATTACCAGGCAAGGGCGCGAATACGTCCAATGGGCGCGAGCAGCAATCTCTTTGGCCGACGCAAGGACGGCAGCCTGTTCCCGGTCGATGTCATGCTCTCGCCGCTGGAAATCCAGGATCATCACGTCACCCTGTGCGTCGTGCGCGACGCGAGTCAGCGCAAGGCCGTGGAGGACAAGCTGCATATCGCCAACACGGTTTTCCAGTCGACCCAGGAGGCGATTGTCGTAACCGATGTCGAGTGTCGTATCGTTGCGGTCAATCCGGCTTTCGAAAAGGTTACCGACTACCGGGAGCGCGACGTCATCGGGCAGCACATGCGCATCCTTCGCTCCGGGCGGCACGATGCCTATTTCTACCGACGGATGTGGGACACCATCCTGAGTACCGGGGAATGGCAGGGCGCCATCTGGAATCGCCGGAAGAGTGGCGAGATCTATCACGAGTGGCTGACCATCAGCACGGTTCGCGATCGCCACGGGCAACCCATCCAGTACGTCGGGATCAGTACCGACATGGGACGGATGAATCACGTCGAAACGGCGGTCGAACGCCTGGCCCACTACGATGCGCTGACCGGCCTGCCAAACCGCCTGCTCTTCAATTCGCGCATCCAGAAAACCTGGGAACGGGCCCATCGCGACGGACGCCCCTTCGCCGTGATGTTCCTCGACCTGGATGGTTTCAAGGCGGTCAACGACCGCCTGGGCCACCTGGTCGGCGACGAACTGCTCAAGGTGGTCGCCAGCCGACTGCGGGAGCATCTGCGCGAAACGGACACCATCGCCCGGCTCGGCGGCGACGAATTCCTGATCGTTCTCGAAGACGTCGGGCGCGAGGAAATCGTCAATGTCGCCCAACAGTTGGTCGAACGCATCAGCGATCCCTTCGATCTCGGCCTGGAACAACCCGTTTGCGTCGGTCTCAGCCTGGGCTGGAGCTATTACCCGGAGCACGCCGACAATGTGCCGGCCCTGATCCGCCAGGCCGACGAAGCGCTTTATCAGGTCAAGCGCTCGGGACGTGGAGCCTGGCGTGAGTATTGCGCTTAAACGCCGGCTCCCGGCGGAGTAATATGGGTGGTTGCCGGTTTGGCCTCGCAAAGCCGCCGGCTTTCAAATCACTCAAGGAGCCACCATGCCCCTCTATCGTCTCGGCGACAAACAACCCCAAATCGGCGACAATGCCTGGATCGCTCCCAATGCCACGGTGATCGGCGATGTCCGCCTGGGAGCCAACAGCTCGATCTGGTGGAACACCACGGTGCGCGGCGATACCGATCCGATCCACATCGGCTGCAACACCAACATCCAGGACGGCACCGTATTGCATACCGACGAAGGTGTGCCCATGCACATCGGCAACGAAGTCACTGTCGGTCATCTCGCCATGCTGCACGGCTGTATCGTCGGCGACGGCAGCCTGATCGGCATCGGCGCCGTCATCCTCAACCGGGCGGTGATCGGCAAAAATTGCATCGTCGGCGCCCATACGCTGATTCCGGAAGGCAAGGTTTTCCCGGACTGCGTCCTGATCATCGGCTCGCCCGGCAAGGTCGTTCGCCAACTCGGCGGCGACGAAATCGCCCGTTTGCAAAGATCCGCCGAGCATTACGTAGCCAACGCCAGGCGCTACAGCGAGCGGCTCACCCCGCTGTAAACGACGATGCGGGGCGCCGGCCCCGCATTCCAGTCCGACGAACCGGTGTTTTAGACGGAGCTGACCAGGTTCGAGAGAACGATGCTCGAATTCATGCTCTCCATTATTTTCTGCAAACCGAGACGGGCCGCCGTATTGATCACCAGTGGCGCACGCAGATTTGACGCTATCGACGCCTTGCCGTCCTCTTCCTGCCGGAACAGTACCTGCATCACGGCCACATCTTCCGGCGCCGGCGACTGCAGCAATGCGTTCTCGGCATCGCTCAAGGCCAGTTCGTAACTAAACCCGAGGGTTGCCGGATCGACGATCTGCAGTGCCAGGTTCGGATCGTCCAAGGATTGCAGGGTATAGCTGGCGGGATGGTCATTACTTTCCTCGTGGGCCAGCATGAAGCGCTTGTTCTGTTCGAAACCGACCAGACCGTTCGGGAAATGGATGATTTTCTCGGGACTGATTTCAACCGTGCCAAACAGATAGGTTTCCACCTTCATTCTTATCTCTCCTCGCAAAGGGAATACTTCCGGAACAGGCCCGCGCTATCCTACACGAAGCGGCGATGGTTGTATTTTCCCGGCGGATTACGCATAGTCCACACCCCGATTTTGCCAGACCGTCTTCACCATGCTGCCACCGATTGAACATCGCATCGCCTCCGAACTTGGCGTCCGTCCGGCCCAGGTCAACGCCGCCGTCGCCCTGCTCGACGAAGGCGCCACCGTGCCCTTCATTTCGCGCTACCGCAAGGAAGCCACCGATGGTCTCGACGATACCCAGTTGCGCACCCTGGAAGAGCGCCTGATTTACCTGCGCGAACTCGAAGAACGGCGTGTTGCGATCCTCTCCAGCATTGAAGAACAGGGCAAACTGACGCCGGAATTGCAGGCCGAGATCGGCGATGCCGAAACCAAGCAGCGCCTCGAAGATCTTTACCTTCCCTACAAGCAGAAGCGCCGCACCAAGGCCCAGATCGCCCGCGAAGCAGGCATCGAGCCACTCGCCCTCGGCCTGCTCGCAAACCCGGAACTGGCGCCGGAAGAAGAGGCCGGGAAATTCCTCAATGCCGAAGCAGGTTTTGCCGATAGCAAGGCGGTGCTCGACGGCGCCCGCCAGATCCTGATGGAAAAATTCGCCGAAGATGCCGAATTGCTCGGCCAGTTGCGCGAATATCTCAAGGAACATGGCCTGCTGCGTTCGACCGTGGTCGAAGGCAAGGACAGCGAAGGCGCCAAATTCCGCGACTGGTTCGACTTCGCCGAAGCCATCGCCGACATGCCGTCGCATCGCGCCCTCGCACTGCTCCGCGGCCGCAACGAAGGTTTCCTCAGCGTCGCTCTGGTTCTCGACTCGGAATTGAACGAGGATGCTGCCAAGCCCGGCCCGAATCCCTGTGAAATTAGAATCGCCGCCCGTTTCGGCATCCGCCAGCAAAACCGTCCGGCTGACAAATGGCTGGGCGACACCGTGCGCTGGACCTGGAAGGTCAAGGTCTACACCCACCTCGAACTGGAACTGGTCAACGAACTGCGTGAACGGGCGGAGGAAGAGGCCATCCGCATTTTCGGCAAAAACCTCAAGGATCTGCTGCTCGCCGCCCCGGCCGGCCGGCACGTGACCATGGGCATCGACCCCGGCATCCGCACCGGCTGCAAGATTGCCGTCGTCGACGCCACCGGCAAGCTGCTCGACACCGCCACCATCTACCCGCACGAGCCGCGCTGCGACTGGGACGGTTCGCTGTCGACCATCGCCCGTCTCGCTTCGAAACACCAGGTCAGCCTGGTCGCCATCGGCAACGGTACGGCCAGCCGTGAAACCGACAAACTGGTGCAGGATGTCATCAAGCGCCACCCGGAGGCACGACTGCAGAAAATCGTCGTTTCGGAAGCCGGTGCCTCGGTCTATTCAGCCTCCGAACTGGCCGCCCGCGAATTTCCCGATCTCGACGTCTCGATCCGCGGTGCTGTATCGATTGCCCGCCGCCTGCAGGACCCGCTGGCCGAACTGGTCAAAATCGAGCCGAAGTCGATCGGCGTCGGCCAGTACCAGCACGACGTGTCGCAGACCAAGCTGGCGCGCAATCTCGATGCCGTCGTCGAGGACTGCGTCAATGCCGTCGGCGTCGATGTCAATACCGCCTCGGTGCCGCTGCTGACCCGTATTTCCGGTCTCACCGCCAGCCTGGCCGCCAATATCGTCAGCTACCGCGACGCCAACGGCGCCTTTGCCTCGCGCGAGGCACTGAAAAAGGTCCCCCGCCTCGGCGACAAGACCTTCGAACAGGCCGCCGGCTTCCTGCGCGTACCGAGCGGCGACAACCCGCTCGACAGCTCGTCGGTGCATCCGGAAGCCTACCCGGTGGTCGAAAAAATCATCGTAGACCTGAAAATGCCGATCGGTCAGATCCTCGGCGACAGCCGCGCCCTCAAGGGTCTCAACCCCTCCAAATACACCGACGAACGCTTCGGCCTGCCGACCGTGCAGGACATCTTCAAGGAGCTCGAAAAGCCCGGCCGCGATCCGCGCCCCGAGTTCAAGACGGCCAGCTTCGCCGACGGGGTCGAAAAACTCGGCGACCTGCGCCCCGGCATGGTTCTCGAAGGCGTCGTCACCAACGTCGCCGCCTTCGGCGCCTTCGTCGATATCGGCGTTCACCAGGACGGCCTGGTACACGTTTCGGCACTCGCCAACAGCTTCGTCAAGGACCCGCATGCCGTGGTCAGGGCCGGCCAGATCGTCAAGGTCAAGGTGCTGGAAGTCGACCTGCAGCGCCAGCGCATTGCGCTGAGCATGCGCATGGGCGACGAGCCGACCCAGGGCAAGCGCCACGACAACGCCCCGGCCGGACGCGGTAGCCGTTCGCCGCAACGAAGCAGTGGCCCAGCCCCGACCGGCAACGCCATGGCCGCGGCTTTTTCGAAGCTGCGCAAGTAATTTTCGGGTGGATAAACACAGAACGTGACCAACAAGCTCCCCGGCAATGCTCTTTCATCCGCTGCCAATACAAAAATGACGAGGCAGCCTTGCGCCGCCCTAAAAATTCGTGACGGCAGCCTGAGGCTGCTACCATCTATCCCCGGATTTCGAAGGAAATGCAGATGATCAGGCTTTTCGGCATCAAAAACTGCGATACGATGAAGAAGGCTTTCACCTGGCTGGAAACTCAGGGCATCGCCTACGAATTTGTCGATTACAAGAAGGCCGGCATTGCCGAAGCGACGCTCCCCGACTGGGAAAAGCGGGCCGGTTGGGAAAAATTGCTCAATACGCGCGGCCTGATGTGGCGCAAGCTCAGCGACGAAGAACGCTCAGCAGTCGACCGTGACAAGGCCCTGGCCTTGATGGCGCAATACCCGAGTCTGATCAAGCGCCCCGTACTCGATACCGGCAGCCAGTTGCTGGTAGGCTTCACGCCGGAAAGCTATGCGGAAAAACTCAAATGAACGACAGTTTCGTCCGCCGCTTCATTTTCGAAGGACTCGATATCCGCGGCGCGGTCGTTCGCCTCGGGGAATCCTGGCAGCAGATGCAGGCCGGTCGAGAGTACCAGCCGACGGTGGTCCAATTGCTAGGCGAAACGGCCGCCATCACGGCACTGATCGGCGGTCAGCTCAAACAAGCCGGCCGCCTGACGCTGCAATTGCGCGGCAATGGGCCGATCCAGCTACTGGTCATGGACTGCGACGAGCAATTGCGGATGCGCGGCATGGCCCGCAGCAACCCGGTGGTTCTGTCGGCGCCGGTGCCCGAACTGCTCGGCGCCGACCAGGGCGGCCAGTTGATGATGAGCCTGGATACGCCGGATGCCCGCCGGCCCTATCAGAGCTACGTGCCGATGGTCGGCGATAGCGTTGCGGCCATCTTCGAGCATTATCTCGAACAATCCGAGCAGCAGCCATCGCGCCTCTTTGTCGCGGCCGGGCCGCAAGCCGCCGCCTGCCTCTTTCTGCAAAAAATGCCGGCCGCTGCCAGCCGGGACGAGGATGCCTGGCCGCGCATTTCCCATCTGGCGAGCACGGTCAAGCCGGAAGAACTGTTTGAACTGACGCCCGAAAACCTGCTTGGCCGCCTGTTCCACGAAGACATGGCGCAACATGGCATCCGGATATACGAGCCGCGTCCGGTCGTTTACCACTGCCCCGAAGACCGGGCCAAGGTGGCCGACATGATCCGCGGCCTGGGGCGTGCCGATGCCGATACGATCCTGGCCGAACATGGCGAGATCCTGATCCGCGACGACATCTGCAACCGCGATTACAGTTTCGGACCGGAAGAGGTTGCCGCACTGTTTGCCGAAAGCGAAGGCAAGGCACTCCATTGACCCCTTCAGCCGATCCCTCCACCCTGGGCCGCAAGGTCGAGCTGCTTTACCGGAATGTCCTGCTCGGCCAGGTGGTCTCCATCATCAACGCCTCCGCCCTGACCTGGGTGGCGATCACGCAAAAGGAAAGCCCGCTGGTCTACGCATGGTGGCTGGCCGCCGTCGCCATCGCCGCCTTTCGGGTCCTGCTCGCCGCCCGCCACAACGCGAAAAACGAGGCGGCCAGACAGGCCGGGCTGCTGCGCTGGCGACGCTATGCCCTGCTCGGCGCCGCCAGCGCCGGCATGGTGTGGGCGAGCGGCGCCCTGTTGCTGATGTATCACGACAATACCCAGTTGCAGTTGTTCACGGCATTCGTCATGGCCGGCATGGTGGCCGGCGCGGTGCCAATCCTGGCGGCCGACCGCACCGCGTTTCGAGCCTACGCCTGGCCCATCGTGCTTACGGTCGCCATCGCCTCGCTCGGCGACGACGCGCTGCATATCGCCTTCGCCGCCATGTCGCTGCTTTTTCTCGTGGTCGTCACGCGCAGCGCGGACCGTTTTCACGATACCTTGCACGAAACCTTCCACCTCGAGCACGAAAAGGACGGTCTCCTGGTCAATCTGGAAAAGTCCCGGGCCCTGGCTGAACGTTCGGATCGCGCCAAGACGGAATTCCTGGCCAATATCAGCCATGAACTGCGAACGCCGATGAACGGAATTCTCGGCCTCTCCGAACTGCTCAGCCTCGAACCGCTCAGCGCCGAGCAGAAATCCTTGCTGGACCCGCTGCGCGACTCGGCCAACCAACTGATGCAGCAGATCGAACACCTGATCCAGTTGTCGGCGCTCGAAGCCGGTCATGTCAAACTTCAGCCGGCGCCGTTCGCGCTCAATGAACTCCTGGACAGCCTGCTTTCGACGCAGCGCGAGATTGCGGACGCCAAGCGGCTGGAGATGCTGCAATGGACCGACCCCGAACTGCCGGATGTGCTGATCGGCGACCTGTACCACCTGCAACAGGTTTTTCAGCACCTGATCGGCAATGCGGTCAAATTTACCGATCGCGGCAGCGTCGGCGTCAGGGCGCGCTTGCTCGAACGAGACAAGGGCAGCGCCCGCATCGAATTCTGCATTGTCGACACCGGCCCCGGCATCTCCCCGGAGCAACGGCAGTTGATCGACAATATGCTCAGCCAGATCGACGGCTCCAGTGTGCGCAGATTTGGCGGCCTGGGCATCGGCTTGCCCATTGCCCGCCGCCTGGTCGACCTGATGGGCGGCAAACTGGACATCGACAGCGAATTGGGCAAAGGCAGCACTTTCCGCTTCGTGCTGCCCTTCTCACTACCCGACCCGGACGAAGAACAAGCCGAGGCCGACCGCTAATCAGGCCGCCGGCGCCTCAGAGCAGCTTGCCGGGATTCATCAGGCCGCGCGGGTCGATTGCCTGCTTGATCGTCCGCATCAGCGTCATTTCGATCGGGCTCTTGTAGCGCAGGAGTTCCTCGCGCTTCAATTGGCCGATACCGTGCTCGGCCGAAATCGAACCGTCGAGGCCATGAACCGTGTCGTGGACAAGGCGATTGACTGCCGCCTGGCTGGCCAGCAGGGCTGTATTTGCGTGCCCATCGGCCTGCGACAGGTTGTAATGCAGATTGCCGTCGCCGACATGGCCAAAGGCGACGATGCGAACGCCCGGAAAGGCCGCGCTCAGGCGCGCATCGGCCAGGGCGAGAAATTCCGGAAGGCGCGACACCGGTACCGAAATGTCGTGCTTGACGCTCACCCCTTCGATTTTCTGCGCCGCCGAGATGTTTTCGCGCAGCGCCCACAGCCTTGCCGCCTGCGCTTCCGACTGCGCCACCACGCCGTCGCCGATTTCGCCCTTCTCCAACCGATCGGCCAACCAGGCCTCGGCCGCCGACGGGGCGAGTCCCGAAAACTCGGCCAGCACGTACCACGGGCTGATAGGCAAGGGGCGCTGGCTGTCGGGAATGTTTTTCACGACCAGGCCGAGGGCGTTTTCAGAAACCAGCTCGAAAGCGGTCAATTGGGCATCGAAGCCCGCTTTCGCCGCATTGAGCAAATCGACCGCGGCGGCAGGCGAAGCGACGCTCAACCAGCAGGTGGCCCGGGTGCCGGGCAAGGGGAAGAGCTTGAGCACGGCGCCGGTAATGATGCCGAGGGTTCCTTCGGCGCCGATGAACAACTGCTTCAGGTCGTAGCCGGTGTTGTCCTTGCGCAGGCCGCGCAGGCCATTCCAGATTTCGCCGTCGGGCAGGACGACTTCGAGGCCGAGGGTCAATTCGCGGGCATTGCCGTAACGCAGCACCTGGACGCCGCCGGCATTGGTCGACAGGTTGCCGCCGATCTGACAGCTTCCCTCCGAAGCCAGGGCCAGGGGAAACAGCCGGTCGGCGGCGCGGGCCGCGGCCTGAATCGCCGCCAGGGTGCAGCCGGCCTGCACGCAAATGGTGTTGTTTTGACCGTCGACGGCGAGGATGCGGTTGAGGCGGCCAAGGTAGAGAAGCACCGCCCTGCCCCCGCCGTCCGGCGTGGCGCCGCCGCAATGGCCGGTATTGCCGCCCTGAGGCACGATGGGAACGCCGGCTTTGACACAGGCCTTGACCACTGCCGCAACCTCGGCGGTATTGCCGGGACGGACGACGCATTGCGCGGCACCGTGATAACGGCCGCGCCAGTCGGTCAGAAAGGGCGCGAGGTCGGCCGGGTCGGTCATCACCTGCGCAACGCCGACGATCCCGGCCAGCGTTTCGAGCAGATCAGGCGAGTTGGGCGTAGAGATCGTGGTGGTCGGCATCGATGACCTTGACCTGCAGGAAATCGCCCGGGCGGGCATCGAAATGACCATCGAGGTAAACCAGGCCGTCGATTTCCGGCGCATCGGCCTTGGAGCGGGCGATGGTTCCCTCCTCGTCCACCTCGTCGACCAGCACCTGGATCACCGTATCGATCCTGGCCTCCAGCTTGTCGGCGGAAATATCCTCCTGGACCTGCATCAGCCAGCGCCGGCGATCCTCGCGCACGTCCTCCGGCGGCAGGCCTTCGAGTTCGTTCGCCTTGGCGCCCTCGACAGGCGAATAGGCGAAGGCGCCGACGCGGTCCAGCTTGGCGTCTTCGAGGAACTGAATCAACTGGTCGAAATCCTCGTCCGTCTCGCCGGGGAAACCGGTGATGAAAGTCGAGCGGATGACGATTTCCGGGCAGATCTCGCGCCATTTGGCGATGCGCTCCAGGGTGTTCTCGGCCGAGGCCGGGCGCTTCATCGCCTTCAATATCTTCGGGCTGGCGTGCTGGAAAGGCACATCGAGGTAAGGCAGTATCTTGCCCTCGGCCATCAGCGGAACGACATCGTCGACCGACGGATAGGGATAAACATAGTGCAGGCGAACCCAGATGCCGAAACTGGCCAGGGCCTCGCACAACTCCTTCAGGCGCGACTTGATCGGCCTGCCCCCCCAGAAGGCGGTGCGGTACTTGAGATCGACCCCGTAGGCGCTGGTATCCTGCGATATGATCAGGATTTCCTTGACTCCGGCCCGGGCCAGGTTTTCGGCCTCGGCCAGGACATCGCCGACCGGCCGCGAGACGAGCGGGCCGCGCAGCGACGGGATGATGCAGAAGGTGCAACTGTGGTTGCAGCCCTCGGATATCTTCAGGTAGGCGAAGTGGTCCGGCGTCAGGCGTATGCCCTGCGGCGGCACCAGGTCGGAATAGGGGTCGTGCGGCTTGGGCAGATGGCTATGCACATAGCCCATCACCTCGTCGGCGGCATGCGGGCCGGTCACGGCGAGCACCGCCGGGTGCGTCGTCTGCACGATGTCGCCCTTGGCGCCCAGGCAACCGGTGACGATGACCTTGCCGTTTTCGCTGAGCGCCTCGCCGATGGCGTCGAGCGACTCTTCCACGGCGGCATCGATGAATCCGCAGGTATTGACGATAACGAGGTCCGAATGGTCGTAGCTCGGCGAAATTTCGTAGCCCTCGGCGCGCAGCTTGGTCAGGATGCGCTCGGCGTCGGAACTGGCTTTCGGGCAACCGAGGGAAACAAAACCAACGGTCGGCACTTTTTGCTGAATAGTCATGCGAATAAAACCTTATCCGGGCTGGCCGGCGAACAAAGAGGGTATTTTACGGTGGAATCAATCCGGCAGGCGGGCAAGCGCCCGTTTCAGCGCGTCAAAACATTGGGCATCGATGGCGCCGCCCACATTGTCGGCCATCATTTCCAGTGTTTTCGGAATCGGCACGGCACCGCGGTACGGACGTTCGGCGGTGATCGCGTCGAAAATATCGGCTGTCGTGATGACGCGCGTTTCGAGGCAAATGTCGCCGGCCGTCAGGCCGCGCGGATAGCCCCGCCCGTCCAGCCGTTCGTGATGGGCCGCCGATACCCGCGCCAGTTCGGCAAAGGCAGAGATACGCGACAGGATGGTCTCGGTATACATGGCGTGGGCCTGGACTGCCGCCCATTCATCGGCATCCAGTTTGCCCGGTTTGTCGAGAATGCTGTTGCTGACCCCGAGTTTGCCGACATCGTGCAGCAGCGCGCCTCGTTTCAGCCAGCGACGGCGTTCTGGCGAAAAATCGAGCCCCTCGGCGATCATGTCGGCATAGAGCGCGACGCGGGCGCTGTGGCCGCTGGTGTAGGGGCTTTTCGAGTCGACCACCTGGCCGAATGCGGCGGCAATGTCGTCGAGGTAATCGTCATCGAGTCGGACGACGTGTGATGCGGGTTCCAGGGCAAGCACCGCATCGCTGATACTGTCCGAGGCGAG
>JAJXVG010000139.1 GCA_021782315.1 Pseudomonadota bacterium
GGTCAAGCTGATTGCGCCGATCGCCATGGAAGAAGGTCTGCGTTTCGCCATCCGTGAAGGCGGTCGTACCGTCGGCGCCGGCGTCGTCGCCAAGATCATCGAGTAATCGGTAACTTTTGTAATCAGGGCGCTTCGGGTGTAACCGAGGCGCTTTGATGTTTCTGCAGCAGGGGTGTAGCTCAATTGGTAGAGCAACGGTTTCCAAAACCGTAGGTCGGGGGTTCGATTCCCTCCGCCCCTGCCACCCTCTTTAAAGATCGCGAACTTCATGGCTGACAAGATCAAGTTTGCGTTGGCGCTGGTTATCCTGGCGGCTGGCGTGGCTGGTTTCTATCTGCTCTCCGAGCAGGCACTGATTTTGCGCGTCCTGGCGGTCCTCGTTGGGTTGGCGCTGGCAATTGCCGTGGCTTGGAAGACGGAGCCTGGGCAGCGGTTTTTCCTGTTTGCCAATGAGGCGGTGATCGAGGCCAAGAAAGTGGTTTGGCCCAGCCGCAAGGAAACCATACAGACGACCGGGGCGGTTTTCGCCTTCGTCATCATCATGGCGATTTTCCTCTACCTCACCGACAAGAGCCTCGAAGTGGTCCTTTATGACTGGGTTCTGGGCTGGAAGAAATCATGAGCAAACGCTGGTACGTCGTGCACGCCTATTCCGGCTTCGAGAAAAGCGTCATGCGCGCCATTCTGGAGCGCATCGAGCGCCTGGGCATGCAGGACAAGTTCGGCCGGATACTGGTTCCTGTCGAAGAAGTCGTCGAGATGAAAAATGGCCAGAAGGCCATTTCCGAGCGCAAGTTCTTTCCCGGCTACGTGTTGTGCGAAATGGAGATGGATGACGATTCCTGGCACCTGGTGAAGAACACGCCCAAGGTGACCGGTTTCGTTGGTGGCACGGCCACCAAGCCGACGCCGATTTCCGAAAAGGAAGTCGAGAAGATCATGCAGCAGATGCAGGAGGGCGTCGAGAAGCCCCGTCCGAAGGTGCTGTTCGAGGTTGGCGAGGTGGTGCGGGTCAAGGAAGGGCCGTTTACGGACTTCCATGGCGCGGTTGAGGATGTCAATTACGAAAAGAACAGGATTCGCGTGTCGGTGACCATTTTTGGTCGCGCCACGCCGGTCGAGTTGGAATTCGGTCAGGTCGAAAAGGCCTGACACCGGTTTTAGGGTCAGCCGAAAGCCCTTCGTTTCGGCAAGAGGAGCGCTGGTAGCGGGAACGATTTTCGCGAAGGCGCGCTATCACTCATCATTAAGGAGCAATTATGGCCAAGAAAATTGTTGGCTACATCAAGCTGCAAGTGCCGGCCGGCAAGGCGAATCCGTCGCCGCCGATCGGCCCCGCGCTGGGTCAGCGCGGTCTGAACATCATGGAATTCTGCAAGGCTTTCAATGCACAGACGCAAGGCGTCGAGCCGGGCCTGCCGATTCCGGTCGTGATTACGGCCTTTGCCGACAAGTCTTTCACCTTCGTGATGAAGACGCCGCCGGCCACCATCCTGATCAAGAAGGCAGCCGGTATCAAGTCGGGTTCCGCCAAGCCGCACACCGACAAGGTCGGCAAGATCACCCGCGCTCAGGCCGAAGAAATCGCCAAGACCAAGATGCCTGACCTGACCGCCGCCGACATGGATGCTGCGGTTCGCACCATCGCTGGTTCCGCCCGTTCCATGGGTATCACGGTAGAGGGTCTGTAATCATGGCAAAACTCACCAAGAAGCAAAAAGCTCAAGCTGGCAAGATCGTAGCCATGAAGCTCTATCCGGTTCAGGAAGCCCTGGCTCTCGCCAAGGAAACCGCAACTGCCAAGTTCGACGAATCGATTGACGTTGCCGTCAACCTCGGTGTCGATGCACGCAAATCGGACCAGGTCGTTCGCGGTTCGGTCGTTCTGCCGGCGGGTACCGGCAAGTCGGTGCGCGTTGCCGTTTTCGCACAGGGCGACAAGGCCGAGGCGGCCAAGGCCGCCGGTGCCGAAGTCGTCGGTTTTGACGATCTGGCAGCTGAAGTCAAGGCCGGTAACCTGAATTTCGACGTGGTCATCGCCACGCCGGATGCGATGAAGATCGTCGGTCAACTCGGCCAGATTCTCGGTCCGCGCGGCATGATGCCGAACCCCAAGGTCGGCACCGTGACCATGGATGTCGCCACCGCGGTGAAGAACGCCAAGGCCGGTCAGGTGCAGTACCGCACCGACAAGGCAGGTATCGTGCACGCCACCATCGGTCGCGCCTCCTTCGCCGTCGAGAGCCTCGAAACCAACCTGAAGGCGCTGATCGATGCCCTGAACAAAGCCAAGCCGGCTTCGTCCAAGGGTCAGTATCTGCGCAAGGTTGCCGTGGCCGCGACGATGGGTCCCGGCGTTCGCGTCGATCAGGCAAGCTTGGTTGGTTAAATAAAGTACTTTGGGCTATTGGCGGCCGCCTTGGCGGTTGCCGATAGATCGTCAAAGACCGCAGGCGCCTTGGTGACAAGGCTTAATCGCGAAAGCAACCTGCGCAGACGGTGTCCCAGAACAAGATTTTCTGCCGGCCGGTGACGGATGGCATAGCTTCTGGTTCAGGTCGCCGTAGGTGCGGCGGGAATTTCTCCCGTCGTGTTATGACTTGAAAGGAGGAAGGACCCGTGGGTCTCAATCTGAACGACAAAAAAGCGGTTGTAGCTGAGGTGTCGGCACAAGTGGCCAACGCACAGACTATCGCGATTGCCGAATATCGTGGCATCGAGGTTACCGACCTCACCGTGCTGCGCAAGAAGGCACGCGAGTCTGGCGTTTACCTGCGTGTGTTGAAGAATACCCTGGTGCGTCGCGCGGTCGCGGACACCCCGTTCGCAGGCCTGGCAGATCAAATGGTCGGTCCGCTGATTTACAGCATTTCCGCCGACCCCGTTGCTGCCGCGAAGGTGCTCAACGACTTCGCAAAGTCCAACGACAAACTCGTGCTTAAAGGCGGTTCCTACGCCGGCAAAGTGCTCGACAAGGCCGGCTTGCAAGCGCTCGCCTCCATCCCGAGCCGCGACGAGTTGCTCTCCAAGCTGTTGTATGTCATGAAGGCTCCGGTGACCGGTCTTGCGGTATGCCTGGGCGCACTGGCCAAACAACGCGAAGAAGTCGCTGCTTAAACCGTACCGCTTAAGAACTGATTTAGGAGTTATTTGAAAATGGCAATCACTAAAGAAGACATCCTGGAAGCCGTCGGCTCCATGACCGTTATGGACCTGAATGACCTGGTCAAGGCATTCGAAGAGAAATTCGGCGTTTCCGCCGCCGCCATGGCCGTTGCCGGCCCGGCCGCCGGTGCCGCCGCCGCTGCCGAAGAGCAGACCGAATTCACCGTTGTGCTGACCGGCGCCGGTGACAAGAAGGTTGAAGTCATCAAGGTCGTGCGTGCGGTGACCGGCCTGGGTCTGAAGGAAGCCAAGGACCTGGTCGACGGTGCGCCGAAGCCGGTCAAGGAAGGCGTTTCGAAGGCCGATGCCGAAGCCCTCAAGAAGCAACTGGAAGACGCTGGCGCCAAGGTCGAAGTCAAGTAATCGACGCTTTGCAAGCGGGCTGGCGACTTTGTCGCCAGCCCTTTTGTGCTTTGTATTTCCGCTTAGACTTGCCCCAAAAACGAACTTGAATAACGCCAGCCGGCAAACGCAAACGATATCCTCCGCTTCCCGTGATGGGGTGGCGGTTCGTTTGCGTTTGCCTGTTTTCTCAGGTTCAACGTTTGATTCCATCCTCACGGAGTTACCATGACTTACTCCTTCACCGAGAAGAAACGCATCCGCAAGAGTTTCGCCAAGCGCGCCAGCGTGCTGGATGTCCCTTACTTGTTGGCTACCCAGTTGCAGTCCTTCAAGGATTTCCTGCAAGACGAGGTGGCTCCCGAGCGGCGGAAAAATGAAGGCTTGCAGGCCGCGTTTACCTCGATCTTTCCGATCGTTTCGCATTCCGGCAATGCCCGCCTGGAGTTTGTCAGCTATATGCTGGGTGAGCCGGCTTTCGATGTGACCGAGTGTCAACAGCGCGGACTGACCTTCGCCTCCTCGCTGCGGGCAAGGGTTCGCCTGGTCATCATGGACCGCGAGGCGCCGGATACCGTCAAGGAAGTCAAGGAGCAAGAAGTTTACATGGGCGAAATGCCCTTGATGACGACCAATGGCTCTTTCGTGATCAATGGCACGGAACGGGTCATCGTTTCCCAGTTGCATCGCTCGCCTGGTGTTTTCTTCGAGCACGACCGCGGCAAGACCCACAGCTCCGGCAAGTTGCTCTTCTCCGCCCGCGTCATCCCCTACCGCGGCTCCTGGCTGGACTTCGAGTTCGATCCGAAGGATACCCTCTTCTTCCGCGTCGACCGTCGCCGCAAAATGCCGGTCACCACGCTGCTCAAGGCGATCGGTATGTCCTCCGAGGACATCCTTGCCCAGTTCTTCGAATTCGACACCTTCCTGCTGTCCAAGGAGAAGGTCGAATTCACCCTGGTGCCGGAACGCCTGCGCGGTGAAGTCGCCCGCTTCGATTTCGTCGGACCGGACGGCAAGGTGATCGTCGCCAAGGACAAGCGCATCACGGCCAAGCACATCCGAGACATCGCTGCCGCCGCCATCACCCAGATCGCGGTTCCCGACGAATTCCTGATCGGTCGCGTCATCGCCCGCAACACCATCGACAAGTCCACCGGCGAAGTGATCGCCAATGCCAACGACGAGATCACCGAGACCCTGCTCGCCAAATTGCGCGAAGCCGACATCTCGACCGTCGAGACGCTGTACACCAACGAACTGGATCGCGGCTCCTTCATTTCGAACACCCTGCGCGCCGACGAAACGGCGACCCGTCAGGCCGCCCGCGTCGCCATCTACCGCATGATGCGTCCCGGCGAGCCGCCGACGGAAGAGGCGGTCGAGATCCTTTTCAACGGCCTGTTCTATTCCGACGAACGTTACGACCTTTCCGGCGTCGGCCGCATGAAGTTCAATCGCCGTCTGGCCCGTCCCGACGTCATCGAATACAAGCTGATGCTCAAGGGGCTGGCCTCCAAGGCCGAAGCCGCATTGAAGAATCTGGCCGAAGCTTCGGGTTTCGCGCTGCCGGCCATCCAGGATCTGGTCGCGCTGATGCCCTTCGGCGCGCGCGCCATGCTGGAAAACACCACCCAGGCCGAAGCCGAGGCGCTGGCCGCCAAGATCAAGCCGCTCGGCGCTAACGTCGAAGTGCGCGAGCAACTGACCCTGTCGCCGCGCGACATCGTCGAAGTCATCAAGATCCTCGTCGAGCTGCGCAACGGCCGCGGCGAAATCGACGACATCGACCACCTCGGTAATCGCCGTGTCCGCTCCGTCGGCGAATTGGCCGAAAACCAGTTCCGCGCCGGCCTGGTACGGGTCGAACGGGCGGTCAAGGAGCGCCTGTCGCAAGCCGAATCCGACAACCTGATGCCGCACGACCTGATCAATGCCAAGCCGATCAGTGCCGCCATCAAGGAATTCTTCGGCTCCAGCCAACTGTCGCAATTCATGGACCAGACTAACCCGCTGTCGGAAATCACCCACAAGCGCCGTGTTTCCGCACTGGGCCCGGGCGGTTTGACCCGGGAACGCGCCGGTTTCGAAGTCCGCGACGTGCACCCGACCCACTACGGCCGCGTCTGCCCGATCGAAACGCCGGAAGGTCCGAATATCGGCCTGATCAATTCGCTGGCCCTGTTCGCCCGTGTCAACAGCTACGGCTTCATCGAAACCGCCTATCGCAAGGTGGTCGACAGCAAGGTGACCAACGACATCGAATACCTCTCGGCCATCGAGGAAGGCAACTATGTCGTCGCCCAGGCGAACGCCGCCCTGGATGAAACCGGCCGCCTCTCCGACGATCTCGTCACCTGCCGCGAAAAGGGCGAAACCATCCTGGCCGAGCCGTCGCGCGTCCAGTACATGGACGTCGCCCCGGGGCAGATCGTTTCCGTCGCCGCCTCGCTGATCCCCTTCCTTGAGCACGACGACGCCAACCGCGCCTTGATGGGCGCCAACATGCAGCGCCAGGCCGTTCCCTGTCTGCGTCCGGAAAAGCCGCTGGTCGGCACCGGTATCGAGCGCACGGTTGCCGTCGACTCCGGTACGGCCGTGGTCGCCCGGCGCGGCGGTATTGTCGACTATGTCGATGCCGGTCGTGTCGTGGTCCGGGTCAACGACGACGAAACCGTCGCCGGTGAAGTCGGCGTCGATATCTACAACCTGGTCAAGTACACCCGCTCCAACCAGAACACCAACATTAACCAGCGCCCGATGGTGCGCGTCGGCGACCATATCGCCAAGGGTGACGTGGTGGCCGACGGCGCTTCGACGGACAAGGGCGAACTGGCCCTCGGCCAGAACATGCTGATCGCCTTCATGCCGTGGAACGGTTACAACTTCGAAGACTCGATCCTGATTTCCGAGCGCGTCGTTGCCGAAGACCGCTACACCTCGATCCACATCGAGGAACTGACTGTCGTCGCCCGCGACACCAAGCTCGGACCCGAGGAAATCACCCGCGACATCGCATCGCTGGGCGAGTCGCAACTTTCCCGCCTCGACGATTCCGGTATCGTTTATATCGGCGCCGAAGTCGAAGCCGCCGACGTGCTGGTCGGCAAGGTGACGCCCAAGGGCGAAACCCAGCTGACGCCGGAAGAAAAGCTGCTGCGCGCGATTTTCGGCGAGAAGGCTTCCGACGTGAAGGACACCTCGTTGCGCGTGCCGTCCGGCATCGCCGGCACGGTCATCGACGTCCAGGTCTTCACCCGTGAAGGCATCGAGCGCGACAAGCGCGCCCAGTCGATCATCGATGAACACCTGCGTCACTACAAGCTGGACCTCGCCGACCAGATGCGCATCGTCGAACGCGACGCATTCGCCCGCGTCGAGCGCCTGATCCTCGGCAGGAAGGCCAATGGCGGACCGAAAAAACTGGCCAAGGGCGCGTTGGTCGAAAAGTCCTACCTCGACGGCATGGATCCCCACCACTGGTTCGATATCCGCCTTGCCGACGACGATGTGGCGCAGCAACTGGAACAGGTCAAGGACGGCCTGGAGCAGGCGCGCAAGGATTTCGACATCGCCTTCGAAGGCAAGCGCAAAAAGCTGACCCAGGGCGACGAATTGCCGCCCGGCGTGCAGAAGATGGTCAAGGTCTACGTCGCCGTCAAGCGCCGCCTGCAGCCCGGCGACAAGATGGCTGGCCGGCACGGTAACAAGGGCGTCGTTTCTCGCATTCTGCCGGTCGAGGACATGCCACACATGGCCGACGGCAGCCCGGTCGACATCGTGCTTAATCCGCTCGGCGTGCCGTCGCGGATGAACGTCGGCCAGATTCTCGAGGTTCACCTCGGCCTGGCCGCGAAAGGCCTCGGCCACAAGATCGGCGCCATGCTGCGGGCCCAGGCCAGCGCCAAGGAAGTCCGCGGGTTCCTCGACCAGATCTACAACTCCACCGGCAAGGCGGAGAACCTGGAAGAGCTGAACGACGGCGAAGTGCTGGAGATGGCCGCCAACCTGACGAGCGGCGTGCCGTTCGCCACCCCGGTTTTCGACGGCGCCAAGGAAGAGGAAATCAAGGCCATGCTGGCCATGGCCGGCATGCCTTCCTCGGGCCAGATGACCCTGTTCGACGGACGCACCGGCGAAGCTTTCGAGCGTCAGGTGACAGTCGGCTACATGCACTACCTGAAGCTACATCACCTGGTCGACGACAAGATGCACGCCCGTTCGACCGGTCCGTACTCGCTCGTCACCCAGCAGCCGCTGGGCGGCAAGGCGCAGTTCGGTGGCCAGCGTTTCGGCGAGATGGAAGTCTGGGCGCTGGAAGCCTATGGCGCTTCCTACGTCTTGCAGGAAATGCTGACCGTCAAGTCCGACGACGTGAATGGCCGTACCAAGGTCTACGAAAACATCGTCAAGGGCGAGCACCGCATCGATGCCGGCATGCCGGAATCCTTCAACGTGCTGGTCAAGGAAATTCGTTCGCTGGCGATCGATATCGATCTGGAACGCTACTGATTTAGGGCTGGGAGTTAAACGATGAAAGCATTGCTCGATCTATTCAAGCAGGTAACGGCGGAAGAGGAATTTGACGCGATTACCATTGGTCTCGCCTCGCCCGAAAAGATCCGTTCCTGGTCCTACGGCGAAGTCAAGAAGCCGGAAACCATCAACTATCGCACCTTCAAGCCGGAGCGCGACGGTCTGTTCTGCGCCAAGATCTTCGGCCCGAT
>JAJXVG010000140.1 GCA_021782315.1 Pseudomonadota bacterium
GATCGAACAGAGCTGCCACATCCCGAAACGGGTCATGTGGTTCACCAGCCTGCTCTCGCAGGGCGACAACCTGCCGCACATCGAGGCGGCGCTGAAGAAGGCCAAGGTGGTCGAGTCGCGCATCATTCCGATGGCCCAGGGGCAAAAACAAAGCCGCCTGATCGCCTGGACCTTCTGCGGCAACGGCGAACGCGAAAAATGGCGCAAGGAGCGCTGGCCGGCCCCTCCCCCCGCAGCGGCCGGTGAAACGCCGCTCTAGGCATCGCCCGCCTGCGGAGTCGCGGCTGGCCGGGGCGGTCGGCGAAACTCACCGCCGCCCGTGCTCAATTTCAAAGGCCCGCAGCCAGTTGCGGGCCATTGGCGCCCTTTAATCCCGGCGCAATTTACCCAACCAGTGCTCCATCAGCTTGCCGGCCGCCTCGCGGCCGCCCAGGCCGAAAGACAGGGCGACGGCAACGGCCACCGCGCCCATGGCCAAGCCGAAGGTCAGATTGACGATGTCGTTGGCAATGCCCATGGCGCGCAAGCCCATGGCGGTCACCAGGGCCAGGATGGCATAGCGGGCGATGCGAGCCAGCCCCGTGGTCTTGCTGCCGCTGGCCTCGTCGATGGCGGCATAGGCGGCATTGGCCAGCCAGAAACCGACGACCAGGATGATCGAGCCGAGCAGTATGTCGCCGCCGAAACGGATGAAGGTCGCCACGATCGTGCCCACCGCGCCAAAGCCGAGTTGGGCAGCGGCTTCCACCGTCGCGAACAGCATCGCGAAAAAGAGGGCGACACGGCCGACAAAAGCCGAGGCGCTGACGTTTTTAAATGCATGCGACATACCGATGCGGGCCGGCAGGCTATCGAAGCCGAGCGCGGCGAGCAGGTTGCTCAGCATCCTGCCGGCAAAACTCGCGATCAACCAGGTCACTACCAGAATCAAGCCGGCCGCGATGAGATTGGGGACGGCTCGCAACATCACCGCCAGCATCTCGGTGGCCGGTCGGGAAATCGCTTCGATCCTGAGCGCATCGAGCGCCGAGATCAGGGACGGCAGGAAAATCACCAGGAAGACGACCAGGCCGATAATGCGCGACAACTGCATCGTTTCGGCCAAACCGGCCCGCTGCCCCAGTTGGTCGACACCGGCCGTGCGCAGCAAATTGCGGGTGATGTTGCGCAGCACGGTGGCCACGATCCAGCCGACGCCGCCGATGACCAGCGCGGCAAAAACGTTGGGCAGCATGTCGAGCACCTTGCCCACCATGTCGCGCAGGGGATCGAGCAAGCCTCCCATGTCGAGGGCGCCGAGCACGGCCGGCAGGAAAAGCAGAATGACCAGCCAGAACAAGGCATGGGCAAGACTATCGGCAATCGGCGCCATCTGGGCATGTTCGGCCAATCTTTCATCCAGGGTCGTTTTGCTGAGCGCCTTCTGGGTCGCCATGCGGACAACGCTGGCCAGGAGCCAGGCGATCAAACTCAGGACCAGAGCGCTCAGCAGACGCGGCGCATACTGGAACAATTCGGTGGTCAGTGCCGCAAACGGGCCGGAGACGACAGCGAGGTCGAGCGAATTGAAAACGGCGATTAGCGTCAGCAGAAGGGCGACCCAATACAGGGAAAGAGCGCACCCGCCTTCAAGATCGAAGCGGCTGTCGGTCAAACTGGCGAAATGCCGGTTGAGGCCGAGCACCCCCAGCCCACGCCGGACAGCGGCCCTGACCAATACCGCGATCAGCCAGCCGATGACAAAAATAGCCAGCGCCCCGAGCAGTTGAGGAATATGCCCCCCCAAAGCGCTTTGCAAGGAATCCCACAATGCATTCATTTCCATCTCCAGCCTCCCGTCACGATTGATCGCGATGAATCCGCATGAACAATCCACATGGAATTCACCATGAAAATCAATACAACAAACAAATAGTGCCGCCAGACACGTTTTTAAAAAAACCAACAATTACAATTTTTGCAATAATTATCAACGACTTGGCTATCAGCAGACAGTTTTCCACATAGTCTCCAGTAAAACAACCACATTGTCATTAAATCCATTTTTCCGGATCCGACCGGCCATCCCGGAAGGCTCTGCAGCCCGGCTCGAATGCCCAAAGCATACGAAGCTGCGGCTATAATCGACGCTCCCAATTTCCGCAGGTTCCGCCGTGTCCGATCGCCTTGCCGTTCTCCCCCAATACCTGATTCCGAAACAGGCGCTGACCGCACTCGCCGGCAAGTTGGCGGAAAAGGAAGCCGGCCGGCTGACCACCGCCGTGATCGGCTGGTTTGTCAGGCGTTACGGTGTCGACATGAACGAGGCGGCCAATCCGGACATCGCCGCCTACAAGAGCTTCAACCAATTCTTCACCCGGCCGCTGAAGGAAGCCGCCCGGCCGCTCGCCGATGCCGCCTTCCTCTCTCCGGTGGACGGCGCGATCAGCCAGTTCGGCGCCATCGAGCGCGACCAGATATTCCAGGCCAAGGGCCACAGCTATTCGACCACCGCGCTGCTCGGCGGCGACCGCAAGCTCGCCGAGCAGTTCGAGAACGGCAGCTTCGCCACCCTCTATCTCAGCCCGCGCGACTATCACCGCATCCACATGCCCTGCGACGGCAAGCTCTTGCGCATGATCTACGTGCCCGGCGCACTGTTTTCGGTCAATCCGACCACGGCCCGCGGCGTACCCGGCCTCTTCGCACGCAACGAACGCGTCGTCTGCGTTTTCGAATCGGCATTCGGCCCCTTCGTGCTCACCCTGGTCGGCGCCACCATCGTCGGCAGCATGGCCACCGTCTGGCACGGCAGGCTCAATCCGCCGCGCCCCGGCGTGATCAGGGAATGGCGCTACGACACGGCCGGCGACAGCCCCACCGTCACGCTGAAAAAGGGCCAGGAAATGGGCAGCTTCCTGCTCGGCTCGACGGTCGTCCTGCTCTTTCCGAAAGGCAGGCTGGCCTTCAATCCGGACTGGGCGCCCGGCGGCGCCATCCGCATGGGCGAAGCCATGGGCCGGCCGGCCTGAAGGACGGCGCCCAGGCTCGGCTACTGAAAAGCCCCGGGCGCCAGCGAACTGCCCGGGTGCATCTGGCGGGTACCGGCCGGGAAACTGAATTCGGCATCGGGCAGCAGTTCCACATCCCGCGCCATGCCCGGCGGCCGGACCGCACCGCGCAGGGGCGACTGGCTGGTCAGGCGCAGCGGAATGCCGCCGGATTCGATCAGATCCCGCAGCTCGACCAGGCGGTTGCCGTCGAATCTGCCCAGCGTCGGCCTCTCCAGATCGCCCTTGCCGACCAGCAGGTTATTGAGCAACCAGACCTCGACCTCGGCACCGATCCTGTCACTGCGAAGGTCGAGGAATTTTCCCGAGTAGCGGTCGTTGATCAGCGTGTTGTGCGCCATGTACAAGGCGTTGTCCGGCCAGCGCCGCCCCTCGGCACCGTAGGAGACGATGGCCGGATTGTCGGAGTCGGCACTCTGGCCGATGGCGTTGCCGACGACATAGGCCACGCCGCCATTCGGAAATTCCAGTTCGTAGGAAGCCTTGCCGCCGGCGCCGTCGACCAGCATGTTGTAGAAGATGAAATTCTCGCGGGCCCGCGACTTGACGAGGTGGCCGAGATAGCCGTTGTGAAAACGGCTGCCGCGCAGGGCGAAGCGAGCGATGCCGCCGACATACAGCAAGTGATGAAGATCGCCCGGCTGACGCGGCGCATCGGCAAATTCGCTATCGATCACCGCCAGATCCAGATCGGGCGAATTGCCGGTGAGCAGCCCCATCTCGTTGTCGAAAAATGCGCAGGCGCGAATCGTCAGGCTGCCTTTCTCGAAACGGATGCCGGCCCCGTTCCTGCCGGGCACCCGGGCGCCGCGGAATTCGATATTCTCTATCCTCACCCTGCCGCCACGGACCACCCAGATCGCCTTGCCCTCGGCGCTCCTGCCGTCGGCCAGCATGACCGGACGCCCTTCGGCGCCGCGGATCAGCAGATTGTCCTGCGTCCACACCGCCGGTTGCCCGCGATAATCGCCGGCCCGAATCTCGATCACCTCGCCGTCGCGCGCCAGCCTCGCGGCTTCGGTGATCGTCGCCACCCGCTCGCCGGGACCGACGATCATCGTGGCCGGCTCCGAAGAACGCAGCGCCGCCACCGCTTCCGGAACCACCTTCAGCCCGCCGTCCGGGGCGCGGCGAATCTCGCCCAGGTAATCGGGGGCCGGCGGCAAGTTGTCGTACACCTGGGCCGACCCCGTGCCGGCCAGCAGGGCGAGGACGAGGGCTATCGCCCGACGGCACATGCGGAAACGGAAAATTCGTCCAGACATGGATTTCTCCTGGCGTTTGGCTAGGGAAGTGAAAACGGAAGACCGGGCAAGGCAAAGTAGCCTACCGCTATCGCGCGGCGACCGCCATGCATTTATCAATCCCGCGCCGGCATGGCAATATGCCGGCCTTCACATCGAAAGCCCCACCGCCATGCAAATTTGGGTAGACGACGACGCCTGCCCCGGCGTCATCAAGGAAATCATCTTCCGTGCCGCCGAGCGCCGCCAGATCCAGACCATCCTGGTCGCCAACCAGATGCTGCGCACCCCGCCCTCGCGCTTCATCCGCGCCATCCAGGTGCCCAGCGGCTTCGATGTCGCCGATGCCCATATCGTCGACCAATTGGCCGCCGGCGATCTCGTCGTCACCGCCGACATTCCGCTCGCCGCACAGGTCATCGAACGAGGCGCCCACGCCCTGAATCCACGCGGCGAGCTATACACCGTCGCCACCATCCAGGAACGCCTGAGCATGCGCAATTTCATGGAGGGATTGCGCAGCGCCGGCATCGAAACCGGCGGCCCCGGCGCCTTCAACCAGGCCGACCGCCAGGCCTTCGCCAATCAGCTCGACCGCTTTCTGGCCAAGATTCCGGCCGCCTGACCCACCACGGCTCAAGGATAGCAGCAAGGTACTGGCTCCATACCCGGCATGAAAATTTCTCGGCGGTCGTTTCTTGCCTTTTCATGCGAAAGCCTTCCCAGCTTGAGCATTTCGCCCATGAAATCGGCATCGACCGAAACTTCCGGTTTCCTCCCTCCCATTTTGCCTCCCATCTCTTCGGAAGCTTGAGGTCTTGCCTGCTGCGGCCAAGCTTGTCGTCCCTGGCCAGCAGCGCAATGTCATCGTGCAAGCGATTACGCCCACGACGGCCGGACGCCTGAGCGGCTAACACACCGCCCCCGGAAGTTACAAAAATTTACTTGGCATAAACCACTTGACAATCGCCGCAAAAGCTCTCAACAATGCGTTTGTCATTTACTCCCCATTCAGATAGTAGGCGGCCAAACACGCCCAGCTAGCCTCTAGAAGGAGGGAAACAGCCTTGCCCTGCCTCTCCAACGGTTTTGTCCCGCAAGTGAAGCGATCGACGGTAGGCCAGATCGTCCGGACGCCGACTGCCGGCCTGTTGATCCTCCTCTTCTCGACGACGCATGCGATCTCGCAGACCCCGGCCGACGAATTGATCCGCCAGCAGGAACGCGAACGCCAATTGCGCCGGCAAATGGAAAAATCCCCCGACGTTCGTCTGCCGGCCGAAGAAAGCAAGGAATCGATCCTTGTTCCGAGAAACGAATCGCCCTGTTTCCCGATCGAGCGGATCGAATTGGCGGGCGACGCGGTAGAGCGGTTTCAATGGGTCCTGCCTTTCGCCGACCGCCTGGAAAACGGCGAACCCGACGCCGCGCTGAACACCTGCCTGGGTGTCGACGGCGTCAATCTCGTCATGCGCCGCCTGCAAAACGCCCTCGTCGCCCGGGGATTCGTCACGACGCGCGTCCTCGCCCAAGCGCAGGACCTGACAGCCGGTGTCCTGCGTCTGACGGTGATCCCGGGGCGAATTCGAGACATCCGCTTCAGCCCGGACGCCGAGGGTCGGGTATCCGCCCGGGCGACCCGCTGGAACGCCTTGCCCGCCTCGCCCGGCGACATCCTCAACCTGCGCGATATCGAGCAGGCCCTGGAAAACTTCAAACGCATCCCGACCGTCGAAGCCGACATCCAGATCGCGCCGGCCGAAGGCGACGGCGCCGCCCTGGGCGAAAGCGACCTCCTCATCGCCTGGAAACAAAGCGCTCCCTTTCGACTCAACCTTTCTCTCGACGATTCCGGCTCGACGACAACGGGACGCTACCAGGGGGCGCTGACCCTTTCCGTCGACCATGCGCTGACCTTGAACGACCTGTTCTACCTCAGTCTCAACCAGAGCCTCCTGACCGACAGCGACGAAAAGGGGACGCGGGGCCACACCGCCCATTACGCGATCCCCTTCGGTTACTGGCTGCTCGGCATGACCAGCAGCCAGAGCACCTATCACCAGACCGTCGCCGGCCAGAACGCGCCGGTTCGCTATCGCGGCAGCAGCGAGAACAACGATATCAAACTGTCCCGCATCGTCTATCGCGATGCCCGGCGCAAGATCGGCCTCTTCCTGCGCGGCTGGCACCGCAGCTCGAACAATCACATCGACGACGAGGAAATCGTCGCACAACGCCGTCGCATGGCCGGCTGGGAAGCGGGCATCAATCACAAGGAATTCATCGGCGACGCCACGCTCGACAGCAACCTGAACTACAAGCGGGGCACGGGCGCCTTCAACGCCTTGCCGGCACCGGAAGAACTGCGCGGCGGCGACAGCACCGGCACCGCGCGCCCGAAGATACTCACCTTCGACAGCCAGTTGACCCTGCCCTTCCAACTGGCCGGCCAGGCATTGCGTTACAACGGCAGCCTGCGCGCCCAGTGGAACGACACCCCGCTCATCCCCCAGGACCGCTTCTCCATCGGCGGCCGCTATACCGTGCGCGGATTCGACGGCGAACTGATCCTGTCGGCCGAGCGCGGCTGGCTGATCCGTAACGACCTGGGTTGGGCGCTGGGCAACAGCGGCCATGAAGTCTATTTCGGCATCGACCATGGCGAAGTGGGCGGTTCCAGTGCCGAGATGCTGCTCGGCAAGCGCCTGAGCGGCGCGGTGCTCGGTCTGCGCGGCGCGATCAAGACCGTTTCCTACGATCTTTTTGTCGGCACCCCGCTGGCCAAGCCCGAAGGTTTCACAGCCCCCGATACGGTGGCCGGCTTCAACCTGAGTTGGGGCATCTGATGCCTGCCATGGCCGAAACTTCGCTCCACATCATCGCCCCCGCGCTGCTCAAGCAAAGCTGGAGCGAAGCCGAGGTCATGGGCGGTGCAAGCTGGCTATGGATGCACTCTGCCTTTCATCGCGACATCCCCTTGTCCGCCTTGGCTTCCATGCTGCTGCCGGCCCTCAAGACGCAGCAATTCATCCTTGCCATCGAGGCTGGCCGCCCGGTGTTTTATCTCTCCTGGGCGACATTCGACACCGCCGCCGAGAGCCGCTATCTCGCTCGTCACCCCGTCTTCATGCCGGAAGCCGACTGGCGATGCGGCGACCGCATGTGGATTCTCGACTGGGTAGCCCCATTCGGCCACACCCACCGCCTCAAGCGATTGCTTGAACGCGAGCTTTTTGCCAATCGCTGGATGCGTTTCCTCTATCACCGTGGCGATACCCGCGGCATGAAAATCAAGACCTTTCACGGTCGCTCCGTTTCGTGCGCATTCGCCCACCAATGGTTCGCGAGCCACCCGGCCTGCCGACCGAATGCATTTCCCGAAACCTATCCCTTGTCCGGGAGGAGGTCATTGCCATGAACAAAGGCTGCTATCGCATCGTCTTCAACCAGAAACGCAGCCAATTGATGGCCGTTGCCGAAAGCGCCGTCAGCCAGGGGAAATCGGCCGGCGAATCCAGGCCGGGCGCGGCGCCGCTGCTCGCCACCCTGCGCCGGACGGTCTGGCAATGCCTGGCGGCCTTCGGCCTGCTTCTGTTCATCGACGGCACCCAGGCCCAGGTCGTTGCCTACAAGAACGCGCCGGCCGGTCTGGCGCCCACCGTACTCCCCGGCGCCAACGGCGTTCCCCTGGTCAACATCCGCGCCCCGAATGCGAGCGGCCTGTCGCACAACAGCTACAGCCAATTCGACGTCGCCGCCAACGGCGCCATCCTCAACAACAGCCCGGACAACATCCAGACCCAACTGGCTGGCTGGGTCCGGGGCAACCCCTGGCTCGCCACCGGCAGCGCGCGAACCATCCTCAACGAGGTCTATAGCAACAACCCCAGTCTCAGA
>JAJXVG010000141.1 GCA_021782315.1 Pseudomonadota bacterium
CATACTGAATCCTGGTGTTTACACGAGTCTCTTTCCTTTGGATACACACGAGGAGTGGTTGCGCAACGCATCGCATATCCGTCGTCTGTCCAAGTTGGTGGAGCGTGTTTCTGCACTTGAGAAAAACTCGAAAAATATATAGAGGGCTGATTAAATGGATATTCAACAAATAATGGAGCATCTGCCGCACCGTTACCCGTTTCTGCTGGTTGACCGTGTCGTGGAAATCGAACTGGGCAAATCCATTCATGCCTACAAGAATGTGACCATCAACGAACCTTTCTTCATGGGCCATTTTCCGCATCATCCTGTGATGCCGGGCGTGCTCATCATGGAGGCGATGGCCCAGGCGGCCGGTATTCTCTCGTTCAAGTCGATGTCGGAAAAGCCCTCGGAGGATACGGTTTTTTACTTTGCCGGCATTGACGAGGCGCGCTTCAAGAAACCAGTTTTGCCGGGCGATCAGTTGCACCTGCACGTGGAAATCGAGCGCCAGATGCGCGGTGTCTGGAAATTCAAGGCCGAGGCCCACGTCGATGGGCAACTGGTGGCTTCCGCACGTTTGATGTGCGCCCAGCGGAATCTTTGAGATGATCCATCCGACAGCCATTGTCGACCCGGGAGCCAGGATAGGCGCTAATGTCGAAATTGGCCCCTATTCGATTATCGGCCCACATGTCGAGATCGGCGACAACACCGTCGTCGGCCCGCATACCGTTATCCGGGGCCATACCCGCATCGGTCGCGACAATCGTATTTTCCAGTTCTGTTCGCTGGGCGAAGTGCCGCAGGACAAGAAATATGCGGGCGAGCCGACCCGTCTGGAAATAGGCGATCGCAACGTCATCCGCGAATTCTGCACCTTCAACCTGGGTACGGTCCAGGATGTCGGCGTGACCAGAATCGGCGACGACAACTGGATCATGGCCTACGTGCATATCGCACATGACTGCCAGGTCGGCAACAAGACGACCTTCGCCAACAATTCTCAACTGGCCGGGCATGTGGTGGTCGACGACTGGGCCATTCTGGGCGGGTTTACCGGCGTGCATCAATTTTGCCGCATCGGTGCCCATGTGATGACCGCGGTCAGCACCGTCATTCTTCAGGACGTTCCGCCATACCTGATGGCGGCAGGCAATACCGCGCAGCCTTATGGCATCAACGTCGAGGGCTTGAAACGGCGGGGTTTCAGCGCGGATGCCATTACCTCGCTGAAGCGTGCCTACCGCACCCTGTACAAGTCCGGATTGCTGCTCGAAGAAGCCAAGAGCAAGCTGGCCGAAGAGGCCAGGACGCAACCCGACGTTCAACGCCTGGTCGATTTTCTCGAACTTTCCAAGCGAGGCATCATTCGCTGATATGGGCCGCGCCGTACGGATTGCCATGGTGGCAGGAGAGCCCTCCGGGGATCTCCTGGCCAGCCACCTGATCGCCGCGCTCAAGGCGCGTCTGCCGGATGCCGTGTTTTATGGCATAGGTGGCCCGAAGATGCAGGGGCTGGGCTTCGAGAGTTGGTGGCCGATGGAAAAGCTTTCGGTCATGGGCTATTGGGACGCGCTGAAGCATTACCGGGAAATTGCCGCCATACGCCGACAATTAAAGAGGCGCCTGCTTGATCTGAAGCCCGACATCTTCATCGGCGTCGACGCACCGGATTTCAACCTGGGGCTGGAAAGCGGCCTGAAGGCGGCCGGCGTGCAGACCATCCACTATGTCAGTCCCTCGATCTGGGCCTGGCGCGGCGGTCGCATCAAGAAGATCGGGCGTGCGGTGAGCCGTGTCCTGGCACTCTTCCCGATGGAACCGCCGCTCTACGAAAAAGAAGGCATTCCGGTGACCTATGTCGGCCATCCGTTGGCCGACATCATTCCGATGCAGACCAGCCAGCAGGCGGTTCGCGAGAAACTGCTCATGCCTCGCGACCGACCGGTCTTCGCCATGCTGCCGGGAAGCCGCCGCGGCGAACTGGAGATGATGGCGGACACTTTCGTGCAGACTGCGAAGATCATTTTCGAACGATTCTTGCCCAATGCCGTTTTTGTCGTGCCGCTGACCACCCGCGAGACCCGTCTGCAGTTCGAGGCGGCGATCTATCGCCAACAGGCGGCCGAAGTGCCTTTCCGCCTGCTCTTCGGGCATGCCCAGGATGCGCTGGGCGCCGCCGACGTATCGCTGGTCGCCAGCGGCACGGCGACGCTCGAGGCGGCGCTGATCAAAAGGCCGATGGTCATCACCTACAAGATCGCCAGGATGTCATACTGGCTGATGAAGCGGATGGCCTATCAACCCTACGTCGGTTTGCCGAATGTACTGGCCGGGCGCTATGTCGTGCCGGAAATCCTGCAGGACGAGGCAAGACCGGAAAAACTGGCGGAAACCCTGATTCAGTTGTACGAGGACAAGGAAAATGCCGAAGCGGTGGAAGAGGCATTTACCGACATGCATTGGCAATTGCGCCAAAATACGGCTGAAAAGGCGGCCAATGCGGTCATTGCATGCCTGAGTTGATCGTTCCGCCGGGCCTCGTCTGCGGCATCGACGAAGCCGGGCGCGGACCGCTGGCCGGAGCGGTGGTCGCCGCGGCGGTCATCCTCGACCCTGCGCGGCCGATCGCCGGTCTCAACGATTCCAAGAAATTGAGTGCGAAGAAGCGCGATGCGCTGGCGTTATTGATTCGCGAGCGCGCCGTCGCCTGGGCGGTGGCTTCGGCCTCGGTGGAAGAGATCGATAGTCTGAACATCCTGCATGCCACACTGCTCGCCATGCGGCGGGCTGTACTCGGACTGACGGTCCGGCCGACGAGCGCCATGGTCGATGGCAACCGCTGCCCGCAACTGGACGTTCCCTGTACGGCGGTGATCAAGGGGGACGGCAAGATCGCATCGATCGCCGCCGCATCCATTCTGGCCAAGACGGTGCGCGATGCCGAAATGCTGGCCCTGCACGCGCAATATCCGGTTTATGGATTCGACCGCCACATGGGTTATCCAACGGCGGCGCATTGCCAGGCGCTTGAGAGACACGGCGCTTCGCCCGTGCATCGACGCAGCTTCGGCCCGGTGGCCAAGCAGCTTTCCCTGCTGTGAAACTGATCCGGTCGCGCGACAATCCCTGCTTCAAATCCTTGAAGCGGCTGGCCGAATCGGGGCGCGAGCGGCGGAAAGCCGGACAGACACTGCTCGATGGCGTGCACCTGGTCGAGGCTTACGAAGCTGCGCTCGGACCTGTCGAAAGGCTGATCATCGCCGAATCTGCGCTCGCTGCCGGCGAGGCGGCAGCCTTTGCCGAAGGCCGGAATCCAGTCGTTTTGGCCGATGGCCTGATGCGCGATCTGGGGCTGGTCGACACGCCAAGCGGCTTGCTGGCGGTGGCCGGGATACCGACGGCGATTGCCGCACCCGACCTGGGAGATGATGCCGTGCTACTGGATGGCGTGCAGGATCCCGGCAATGTCGGCACCCTGTTGCGCACGGCAGCGGCGGCCGGCATCCGGCAGGCCCTGCTGTCGCCAGCCTGCGCCGCGGCCTGGTCGCCCAAGGTCCTGCGCGCCGGACAGGGCGCCCACTTTGCCCTGAGCATTCACGAGGGGGTCGATCTCGCCGATTTCATGGCCAATTATCGAGGCACGACGGCGGTCACCACACTGGAACAGGCGACCCCGCTTTACGAAGCGCGCTGGGACGGTCCCCTGGCCTGGGTCTTCGGCGCCGAAGGCCAGGGGGTCGGCCCGGCCTTGCGGGCCGCCGCCCGGCTCAAGGTTCGTATTCCAATGCCGGGCGCGGTTGAGTCGCTCAATGTGGCTGCGGCGGCGGCGATCTGCCTGTTCGAGGCGCTGCGCCGCAAGCTTTGAATTACTCGCGCAGCTTGAGTTCCTGCAGGATGGTGGTCGAAATCTCCTCGATCGACTTGGTCGACGAGTCGAGCCAGCGGATGCCTTCACGCCGCATCATTTTTTCCGCTTCGGCGATCTCGTAGCGGCAATTGGCCAGCGAAGCGTATTTGCTGCCGGCCCGGCGCTCTTCACGGATCTGTGCCAAACGTTCGGGTTGGATGGTCAGGCCGAACAATTTACCGCGGTGCTTTTCGAGCGTACTCGGCAGGCGGCCGCGGTCGAAGTCTTCGGGAATGAGCGGGAAATTTGCCGCTTTCAGGCCAAACTGCATGGCCAGGTAGAGCGAGGTCGGCGTCTTGCCGCAACGCGAGACGGCGACAAGGATGACGTCGGCCTCTTCGAGATCGCGGTCGGTAATGCCGTCATCGTGGGCCAGGGTATAGTTGATCGATTCGATCCGGTTCTTGTATTCTGAACTTTCGGCCGAACCGTGCGAGCGGCCGACCGTGTGGTTCGATTTTCTGCCGAGCTCGGCTTCCAGGGGTGACAGGAAGGAATCGAAGTAGGAGAGACAAAAGGCGTCGGATTGATGGACGATGTCCGACAGGGTGGGGTCGATCAGGGTCGTGAACACGATCGGGCGCATGCCGTCGGATTCGCCCTGGGCATTGATGCGGGCTACCGCCTCCTGGGCCTTCTCGAAGGTCTTGAGAAAGGGAATGCGGATCTGCTTGAATTCGATGTCCTCGAACTGGGTCATCAGGCTGTGGCCGAGGGCCTCGACCGTCAGGCCGGTGCCGTCGGACACGAAAAACACGGTGCGTTTGATTGGAGTAGGCATGCCGTGATTTTAACCGCTGTTGCGCAGGCCGGAGGCGATGCCGTTGATCGCCAGGTGGATGCCGCGGGCGACGCGTTCATCGGTTTCACCTGCGCGGTGGCGCTTGAGCAGTTCGACCTGAAGGTGGTTGAGCGGGTCCATGTAAGGTGCGCGCAGTTGCAGCGAGCGCTTGAGCATGGGGTTGTCGGCCAGGAAATCATCCTGTTCGAGGATGGCCAGCAGGTGTTTTCTGGTCAGCGCCCATTCGGCCTTGATCTGGCTGAAGATGCGTTGGCGCAATCCGGCATCGGCGACCAGTTCGGCATAGCGCGAGGCGATGGCGAGATCGCTCTTGGCCAGTACCATGTCCATGTTCGACAACAGGCTGCGGAAGAAGGGCCAGGATTTGACCATTCGGCGCAGCGTGACCAGGCCTTCAGGGTTCGCCGCCAGATAGCCGTCTACCGCGGCGCCGAAGCCGTACCAGCCCGGCAGCATCAGGCGGCATTGCGCCCAGCTGAAAACCCATGGGATGGCGCGCAGGTCCTCGATGCGCTCGGAGGCCTTGCGCGAAGCCGGACGGCTGCCGATATTGAGCTGGGCAATTTCGGAGACCACAGTGGACTGGCGGAAATAGGTGGTGAAACCGGGTGTCTCGTAGACCAGGCCGCGATAGGCGTTGAAGGCGCGTTGCGAGAGTTCGTCCATGACAGCATGGAACTGCTCGGCCGGTTCGACCCTGTTTTCGTGGTCGGTCAGGCTGGCCTCCAGGGTGGCGGCGAGCAGCACTTCGAGATTGCGGCGTCCGGTGCCGGCATTGCCGTACTTGGTCGAAATGACCTCGCCTTGTTCGGTCAGGCGAATCTGCCCGGAGACGGCGCCGGCCGGCTGGGCGAGAATGGCATGGTAGGTCGGGCCACCGCCGCGGCCGACCGAGCCGCCACGACCGTGGAATAGGCGCAGGCGAACGCCGTGCTGCCGGAATACATTGGCCAGTTCGATTTCCGCCTTGTACAGTTCCCAGCCCGAAGTGAGGAAACCGCCGTCCTTGTTGCTGTCCGAGTAGCCGAGCATGACTTCGTGCTCGTTGCCGCGCCCGGTGACCAGTTGGCGGTAGGCCGGAATGGCGAAAAGGCCGGCCATCGTTGCCGCGCTCTTCTGCAAGTCCTCTATGGTTTCGAAAAGCGGGATGATGTTGATATTCAACTGCGCTGTGGCGCCGGGCAACAGCAGGCCAGACTCCTTGAGCAGCAGGGCGAGTTCGAGCAGGTCGGAAACACCGTCGGTCTTCGAAATGATGCAGTTGGGCAGGGCGGCCGCACCGTAACGCTGGCGCAGTTCGCGGGCAGCAAAGAAAATGGCTAGCTCGCCCCGGGTTTCCTCGGAGTAGTCCAGATAGGGCGAGTAGAGCGGGCGCGGCGTGCTAATTTCCTCGACCAGCAGAGCGATGCGTTCGGCTTCGGAAAGTGCCTCGTAATCGGGGCAACGGCAGGCCCCGGCGAGCAGTTCGGCGACGCTACGGGCATGGACTTCCGAATTCTGGCGCAGGTCGATCGGGGCGAGATGGAAGCCGAAGATCTGAACGCCGCGCAACAGGCGGCGCAGGCGACCGCCGGCCAGGCTGCCGCTGCCGTTCAGCTTGAGCGAATTGGCCAGGATCTTGAGGTCGGCGCGCAGGGCTTCGGGCGTTTCGTAAGCTTCGGCCAGACCGATTTCATGGCGCACCGGCTCGACCTTGTCGAGCGCCCGGGCGGTGGCGGCGAGACGGGCATAGATGCCGGAGAGGGCGCGGCGGTAAGGTTCGTCGGCGCGTTGCGGCGAGTGATCGGTGGAGTGCTCGGCCAGGGCCTGCAATTCCGGCGTGACGCCGACCAGCAGTTCGGACAGCGGCAGTTCGCCACCCAGTTCGTGGATTTCCTCGAGATAATGGTTGAGCGCCGCGGCCGATTGCAGGCGCAGCGCTTCGCGCAGAATTTCGGCGGTGACGAAAGGGTTGCCGTCGCGGTCGCCGCCGATCCAGCTGCCGACCCGGAAGAAGGGGGGCAGTGCCCACTGCGTGTGCGGATAGCGTTTTTGCAATTGCTCCGTGGCCTGGATGTACAGGCGCGGCAATTCGGAGAAGAAGGTTTCCTTGAAATAGGTGATGCCGTTCTTGACCTCGTCGAGCACCTTCAGGCGCACCGGGCGCAGCATGCGCGACTGCCACAGGGTCAGGATGGAATTGGCCAGGGCGAGATCGTTGTCGGCCTCCTCTTCCGGTGTCATTTGCTGGCGTTCGCGCTGGTCGAGCAGGCGGGCAAGATCGCGGTGATTGCGGATCAGGCTCTGGCGCTGCACTTCGGTCGGGTGTGCGGTGAGCACCGGGGCGACCACGGCGTGGGCAAAGAAGTCTGCGATGGTTTCCGGCGAGACGGCGGCACCGGCCAGGGCGTCCAGGGCAAAGACCAGGCTGCCTTCGCGCGGCGGCGAACCGGCCAGGTCGTGGGCACGGCGCCGGCGGACGTGGTGCTCGTCTTCGGCGATATTGGCCAGTTGCAGGAAATAGCTGAAGGCACGGACGACAGCCTGCGTCGTATCGCGTGGCAGCGGGTCCAGCAGGGCGGCCAACTCGTCGCGGGCTGCCGGGTCGCCATCGCGGGCGAAGCGTATGGCGGTCTGGCGAACCCGCTCGACGATGTTGAAGACGGATTCGCCTTCCTGTTCCCGCACCGTATCGCCCAGGATGCGGCCGAGAAGGCGGATGTCGTCGCGAAGCGGTTCGTCCTTGTTGCTGTCGAGCGTGTGGGGCTGCTGCATTTAATGTTTCCTGACGAGAAGTACCGAGGTATGGGCGATTCTGGACAATTGTTCGGCGACCGAGCCGAGTATCAGCGTCGCCAGGCCGCGTTTGCCATGGCGGCCGATGACGATGAGGTCGGCGTCGAGTTCCTTGGCCTTGTCGGCCAGCGTCTCGGAGACGCGGCGATTGAGCGCTTCGAGCAGCAAAGGTTCGGCATCGACGCCGCTGGCCGATTTCATCGCTTCATCCAGCAGGTTGCGACCGGCCGTGGTGATGGCGGCGATCGCGTTGTCGAAATCGAGCTCAGTCGACACCGTGCGACTGTGCATATTGAGCAGCGTTTCGTCGGCGACATGCGCGATGTAGAGCCTGGCCTGGCTGGTCATGGCGATGTGGAGCGCTTCTTTCAGCGCGCAGCGCGAGGTTTCGCTGTCGTCGATGGCGACGAGGATGTTCTTGTACATGGCTGTTGTCCAGGGAGAGGGCTGGGGATGAAAGCGCTGATGGTGAAAAGTAGCAAAATTCGCCGGCCTGCGCCACGTGGGGAATTCCCGCACAAGGCGGGGCGCCTGGCCGGGCCAGGGCGCCCCGTCGTTGCGGCTTAGTGCTCGCGGACCATCAACAGCGAGGTATGGGCGATACGCACCAGGTTTTCGGCAACCGAACCGACCAGCAGACGGGCGACGCC
>JAJXVG010000142.1 GCA_021782315.1 Pseudomonadota bacterium
CGAACCGACCAGCAGACGGGCGACGCCCCGCCGGCCATGGGTGCCGACAACGATGAGGTCGGCGTTCCAGGCTTCGGCGCCGGCGGCGATCAGTTCGGCCACCCGCTTGTCGGTCGCTTCGAGCAGGCTGGTTTCCACCGTGATGCCGGTTGCCGTCGCCTGTGTCAGAGCTTCGTCGAGCAGGCTTTGACCGCCTTCGCGAATCGCCTGCTTGGTGCGCTCGACGTCGATATAGGAGCCGATGCCCATGCCGTGCTGGGCGAGCAGCCCTTCATCGCAGGCGTGAGCGATACAGAGGGCGGCCTGGCTGGCCTGCGCCAGTTGAATGGCTTCGACCAGGGCGCGTTGCGAGGTCGGGCTGTCGTCGATGGCGACAAAGATTTTCTTGTACATGTGCGAATCTCCGGATTAATGGATGACCATGCTGGTGAACGGCCAGGTGTAGGCTTGCAGCGTGACCATGATGCCGACCAGGCAGGCCAGGGCGATGGAGTGGAAGAAGACGTAGCGCAGGATGTCGCCTTCGTGATTGAACCAGCGGGTGGCGGTCGAGGCGACGACGATGGATTGGGCGTCGATCATCTTGCCCATCACGCCGCCCGAACTGTTGGCCGCGCCCATCAGGTTCGGTGAAAGTCCGAGCTGATCGGCTGCGACTTTCTGCATGCCGCCGAACAAGACGTTGCTGGCCGTGTCCGAACCGGTTAGCGCGACGCCGAGCCAGCCCATCAGGGTGCCGAAGAAGGGATAGAAAACGCCGGTTGTCGCAAAGGCCAGGCCGAGGGTGGTGTCGAGGCCCGAGTAACGGGTCAGGGTGCCCAGACCGAGCATCAGCACGATGGTCATCAGCGAGTAGCGCACCAGCCAGATGGTACGGCCGTAGGCGGCCAACAACTGGCCGAAGCTGTACTTCATGCTCAGGCCGCCGACCAGCGCGGAAAGCAGGATGCCGGTGCCGGTTGCCGAAAGCAGGCCGAAAATGTAGACGGCGCCCTCCTTGGTCGGTTTGGCGACGGCCGGGGCGACCTTCTCGACCATCTGATGCAGGCCGTCGATGGTGAATTGCGGTGCGAAGAGGCTATTGAAGAAACCCTTGACCGACGGCAGACCCCAGATGAAGACGAAAACGGTCAGAATGACCCAGGGCAACCAGGCGCGCACGACATCGGCCGTCGGGTGACGGGTCGGCGGGCCGGCGTCTTGCGTCTGGCCGGCTTCTTCGTTGCGTCCCTTGAGCGAGACCGAGGTCCAGACCTCCTTCGGTTGCCAGACGCGCAGGAAGAGGACCAGGCAGGTCATGGAGACCATCGCGGCAATGACGCCGACCAGTTCGGGGCCCATGTAGTTGGATACCAGGTATTCCGGGATGGCAAAGCTGACACCGGTGACCAGGATGGCCGGCCAGACCTGCATCATGCCCTTGCGTCCGGCAAAGGCCCAGACCAGCCAGAAGGGGACGAGCAGCGCGAAAAAGCTCAACTGGGTGCCGATCATCGCCGAAACCTTCATCAGGTCGTAGCCATGTACCTTGGCCAGCGTGATGACCGGCGTGCCAAGCGCGCCGAAGGCGACCGGCGCCGTGTTGGCGATCAGCGTCAGGCCGGAGGCGGCGAGCGGCGAGAAACCGAGGCCGATCAGGATGGCGGCGGTCACCGCCACCGGCGTGCCGAAGCCGGCTGCACCTTCGAAAAAGGCGCCGAAGGCGAAGGCGATCAGCAGCAGTTGCAGGCGTCGGTCGCGCGTAATGCCGGCGATCGAGTCCTGAAGTATCTTGAACGATCCGTTCTGTTCGGTCAGCTGGTGCAGGAAAATGATGTTGAGGACGATCCAGCCGATCGGCATGAGACCGGTCAAACCACCGAGAAATGCCGCCTTGGCCGCCATTTCGGTAGGCATGCCGAAGCCGATGATGGCGATCAGGAGCGCGGCGGCAAGGCCGCAGGCCGCCGCAATATGCGCCTTGAGATGCAAGAAGCCGAGACCCACCAGCATGACGATGACCGGGATGGAGGCCACCGCGGTCGATAGAAGCATGTTGTTGAATGGATCGTAATTCTGTTGCCAGATCATGGGTTTATTCCTTTATCATGTAGCCAGACCGCTGCGCTGCGTTGGTGCGCAGACACGCGGCATGACCGTTGTCGATTTGTCTCAGTTTTCAGCCCAGTGCAAGAACCCCTTCTGCTGGGCTGTCTTTATGGTCAGCAGGTCAAGTTGTCCTCCTTTCGACTGCATTCCTCGAGCAGGTAGGCGATGGATCGGTAGTTGCGCCCGGTTTCGGCGGTCAGGCCGATTTCGCAGGTGCGGTTGGTCGAGACGCCGCAGGCGCAATCGGCCGGCAGTTCGTCGTGAATCTTGCGCAGGGCGTGCCGGTTCAGCTCCGGCACCACGAAACCGCGATCGCCGGCAAAACCGCAGCAGGTCACGCCGGCCGGTTCGATGATCCGCTCGACGCAGGCGGCGAGCAGTTGCTTCAGTTTGGTATCGGAACCGATTTTCCGGACGCTGCAATTGACGTGCAGGGCGACCGGGCCGGTCTGCTTGGTGATGGTCAGGCGCGGCAGCAGTGCGTCGACGGCAAATTCGTGGAAATCGTAGAGCCTGATGCGGCCGGCCAGGTGCTTGCGCATGCGGCTTGAGCAGGCGCTGGCATCCATGATGACCGGGAGCCTGCCGTTTTCCGAGGCCTTCATCAGCGCTGCTTCCAGCGTATTCGACAGGCCGTCGGCTTCCTCGGCCATGCCTTTGCTGGCCAGCATCTGGCCGCAGCAGAGTTGGTCGAATCCTTCCGGCAGGATGGGGGCGTATCCGGCCCGGGCCAGCAGTTCGATGACGACATCGCCGAGTTGGGCCTCGCCGGCGGTCGACGGTCCGAAGATGCGGCCGCCGCAGGTCGGGAAATAGACGACCGGATCGCCCTGGGTCCGGCGCGGTACCGGCGCCTTGCCGGCATGCGGCATGTTCTTTTTCCAGGCGCCGCCCGAAAGGCGGGCAAGGAAGTTGTCACCGAGCACGCCGGAAACGGCGTGGCCGATCGTCAGGCCGAGGCGCGAGGCATTGGCCAGGCTGCCGAAATGCTCGCCGGTCCAGGCGTTGACGGCGCGGGCGGTGGCTCCCAGGCGACGGCCCCGCAGGCGGCGGGTCAGATCGCCGGTGTCGATGCCGACCGGGCAGGCCGTCGAGCACAGGCCGCAACCCGCACAGGTATCGAGGCCCATGTAAGCGTAATCGTCGCCAAGGTTGCCGGGCGCTTCGCCATGGGCGGCGCGGCGGGCCAGTTCGCGGACGCTGGTGATGCGCTGGCGCGGCGACAGGGTCAGACGGTGCGACGGGCAGAGTGGTTCGCAGAAACCGCATTCGATGCAGCGGTCGACGATGTCCTCGGCGGCCGGCATCGGCTTCAGGTTTTCGAGGTGGGCCCGCGGATTGTCATTGAGGATGACCCCGGGGTTGAGCAGATTCTCCGGATCGAACAACTGCTTGATGCGGCGCATCAATCCGGCGGCTTCCTTGCCCCATTCCATTTCGACGAAGGGCGCCATGTTGCGGCCGGTGCCGTGTTCCGCCTTCAGCGAGCCATCGTATTTCCTGACCACCAGGTCGCAGACATCGTCCATCAGGCGGGCATAGCGGTCCACTTCGGCCTGGTTGCCGAAATCCTGGGTAAAGACGAAGTGCAGATTTCCTTCCAGCGCATGGCCGAAAATGATGGCCTCGTGATAGCCGTGCCGGCCGAGCAGGGCTTGCAGATCCAGCGTGGCATCGGCCAGCGATTCGATCGGAAAGGCGACATCCTCGATCAGTACCGTGGTGCCGATGCGGCGCATGGCGCCAACGGAAGGGAAGGTACCCTTGCGGACCTTCCAGTACATCTCGCAGGTCGTCGGATCGGTCGAGAAACGGACCGGTTCGACGGTGGCGATGCCGTCCATGGCGGCGTGGGCCGCGGCGATTTTTTCAGAAATGCCCTCCTGGTCGGCGGCGCGGACTTCGATCAGTAGGGCCGCCGCCGCCTCGCCCAGTTCGCGCATGATCGCGGGCAGGCCGGGCTTGTCCTCGACCGAACGCAGGGCCGGACGGTCGAGCAGTTCGACCGCCGAAACCGGGGCCGGTTTGAGGCGGATCACCGCTTCGCAGGCGGTCCGGATATCGGGGAAGAAAACCAGGGCGCTGGCCTTGAACGGATCTTCGACGACGGTCTGGTAGGTGATGTGCGAGATGAAGCCGAGGGTGCCCTCGGAACCGATCATCAGGTGGCTGAGGATGTCGACGGGATCCTCGAAATCGACCAGGGCATTCAGGCTGTAGCCGGTCGTGTTCTTGATCTTGAACTTGTGCCGGATGCGTTCGGCCAGTACGGCGTCGGCGCGGGTTGCGCGGCCAAGTCGTGCCAGTTCGTCGAGCAGTGCGCCGTGGCTTTCCTTGAAGGCGGCGATGCTTGCCGGGTCTTCGCTGTCGAGCAGCGAACCGTCGGCAAGCATGACGCGCAGGCCGGCCAGGGTCCGGTAACTGTTCTGGGCCGTACCGCAGCACATGCCGGAAGCGTTGTTGGCGGCAATACCGCCGATCTTGCAGGCATTGATCGAAGCCGGGTCGGGGCCGATTTTCTTGCCGTGCGGTGCGAGACGGCGGTTAACCTCGCCGCCGACGATGCCGGGGCCGACCGTGACCCGGCTGGCGTCGGCATTCTGTTCGTAGGTGGCGAAGCCTTCGCCGATCAGGGCAAGAATGCCGTCGGTGATGGCCTGGCCGGAGAGGCTGGTTCCCGCCGCCCGGAAGGTGACCGGGGTGTTGTTTTGCCTCGCCACTTCGAGGACAGCCCTGGCCTCGCGCTCGTTTTCAATGACGGCGACGATCTGCGGGATCAGACGGTAGAAACTGGCGTCGGTGCCGTAGGCCAGGCGGCGGAGATCGTCGGTGATGACCTGGGAGGCGGGCAGGTGTTGGCGGAGTTGCTGGATCAACTGGCTCATGGTTTGTCTCGGGTTTTTTTAATCGGTTTGGCGGGGGCTTTTAATTGGCTTTTGTTCTGTTGAACAGGCTTGGGTTTCCGCCCTGCTGGCGGGCGTACTTTCTTTTGCGTGGCCAAAAGAAAGTAGCCAAGGCCACCCCTGGGTCGGTGCCGGCTGCGTCGGTCCCCTGCGCTACTCGGTGCGAGCGGGGGCTGCGGAACTCGGGCTGCGCCCTCAGACAGTCCTCGCCCCTTTTCCGCTCGCACCTGCGTTGCTCGGCACCTCTCAAGGGGCCCGGGAAGGCGTCCATTGACGACGTGCAATCTTCTTTTTTGGCTTTTTCTCCAGCCTGGGAGATTGGGTAATAATTTCGGGTAATGGTTGGCCTATCCCCGTTTTTCGGGCCCCGTGCGGAGCGCCGAGCAACGGAGCAGGGCCGGGGGCAGTCGGCGAGGACTGTTTGAGGGGCGCAGCCCCGAGTTCCGCAGCCGCCCGGCCCGGCGAGTAGCGCAGGGGAGTTGGCGCAGCCAACCGCGTAACCCGGGGTCGCCTTTTCTTTGGCTACTTTCTTTTGGCGACGCAAAAGAAAGTATGCCCGCCAACAGGGCGGAAACCCAAGGTTGTCGCAAAGCTCCAGGCGCTCGTTCAAAGGAGAGCCGCCAAGGCTATCGCAAAGCGCCAAGCGCTCATTCAGCAGAAGGCATCCAAAGCCATCCAATGGCGCCAAAAGCCGATGCAACGAAGAACCTCCCCCCAAAACGGAATCCATCACCCACGTTCCCGCAACATATCCCGCAACCGCTTGCCAGCCGGCTTCAACGGCACCCGAACACTGGTCCATGCCCCCTGCCGGGACGGCACCAGCGACGAGAAGCGGCTCCCCAGCCAGGTCGCCATCCCGTACAGCATCGGCGAGCGATAGACGGCAGCCCAGGCTTTCCAGATCGAGGTCATCAAACGGCTGTATCCCGCCCCCTGTCCGCGCATGGCCGGATTGGCATGGGGCTCGGTAAAGGCCTCTTCCCGCAGGCGGATCAACAATTCCGGAATGGGAATCTTGACCGGGCAGACTTCCCCGCAGGCGCCGCACAGCGACGATGCGGTGACCAGCCCGGCGGTGGCTTCCAGGCCCAGCATGTGCGGCGAGACGATCTTGCCGATCGGCCCCGGATAGGTGGTGCCGTAGGCGTGGCCGCCGATCCGCGTGTAGACCGGGCAGTGGTTCATGCAGGCGCCGCAGCGGATGCATTGCAGGGTCTTGCGCAACTGCTCGTCGGCGTAGGCCTGGCTGCGGCCGTTGTCGAGGAGGACGAGGTGCACTTCCTGCGGGCCGTCCTTCTCGCCCGGTCGGCGCGGCCCGGAGATCATGTTGAAGTAGGTCGAGATGTTCTGGCCGGTCGCCGAGCGGGTCAGTAGCGAGAGCAGCGGCGGTACGTGCTCCAGTTTCTCGACGACTTTCTCGATGCCGGTGACGGCGATATGCACGGCCGGCGCCGTGGTGCACATCCGGCCGTTGCCTTCGTTTTCGACCAGACACAGGGTGCCGGTTTCGGCCACGGCGAAATTGACGCCGGAGAGGCCGATGTCGGCTTCCTGGAATTTCCGGCGCAGCACGTTGCGGCCGATCTGGATCAGCGCATCGACATTGTCGGTGTAATCGACGCCTTCGACCTTGTCGGCAAAGAGTTGGGCGATTTCCTGCTTCGTCTTGTGGATGGCCGGCATGATGATATGCGAGGGCTTTTCGCCGGCCAGCTGGACGATATACTCGCCCATGTCCGATTCCAGGGCATCGATGCCCGCGGCTTCGGCGGCGTGGTTGAGTTCGATTTCCTCGCTGACCATCGACTTGCCCTTGACCATCAGCTTTGCCGAGTGCTGGCGGCAGAGGCCGAGGATGATGGCGTTGGCCTCGTCCGGCGTTTCGGCCCAATGGACCTTGATGCCGTTGCGCGTCAGATTGGTTTCGAGCTGTTCGAGTAGGATCGGCAGCCTGGCCAGGTTGTATTGGCGGATGCCTTCACCCAGCGAGCGCAGGCTTTCCAGTTCCTCCGGGTCGGAAAACTGGGTGGCCCGCTTGCTCATCAGGAAGTCCATCGCGCCGCGGAAGCTCTGGCGCAGGAAGGGATTGTCGACGACGGCCTTGGAGCGGGCGCGGAAACCTTCCGAAGGCATGAAGTGAAGTGCGTGCGGTGTTTGCGGGGCGCTCATTGCGGATTCTCCTCGATCATCAGGACGATCAGTTCCTTCGGTCCGTGGGCGCCGTAAGCCATGGTTTGCTGGATGTCGGCGGTCTTCGAAGGGCCGGAAATCAGCAGTGAGTTGGTCGGCAGGCCGTCCTTCCAGCCTTCGGCGCTCATCGCTTCGTGAAAGGTGTTGTAGAGAGTGGCGCTATCGAGCAGCACGATATGCACCGGCGGGACCAGCGACATCAGGCGTGGCTCGTCGGCGTCCGGCCAGAGGATCAGGGTGCCGGTCTCGGCAATGGCGGCACGGGCCGCCGTGAAGCTGGCCGGGGTTTCCCGGAACATCGCCGGCTTCCAGGCCTCGATCGGCTGCTCGTAGGCCGGGCAGGCGATGCCCAGTGCCGGCAGTTCGGCCTGGGCGCGGGCGCCGTGCCGGGTGGCGGGGGCCACCAGCAACTTGTCGATCTGCTTGGCGCTGAGGACTTCATAGAGCTTTTGCAGCCAGCCGCCGCGCGAAACGCTATAGGTCTCGGCATGGGCGAATTCGATGCAGTTGCGGAAACGCACAAGCTTGTCGGCGGTATTTTCCGCCTGGCGGTGGCTGGCATACCACGCGGCGACATCGGGCAGGGCGGGTGCCGTCGGCGGCATTTTCTGCTTCAGCTTGGCGAGGATACGGTCGCGAGCGCTCATTTCGAAGTTCTCCGCAACAGGAAGGTGGCGATGTGTTCACCCGGCAGACTGGGTTTGGTGAGGCCGGCCTGCTGGTCCTTCCAGGCGGCATGTCCGAGGATGTTCATCAGGCAACCGCAATCGGCGCTGACGACGCGCTCGGCACCGGTCGCCTTGAGCGCCTTGACCTTGTCCTCGACCATGGCGCCGGAAATTTCAGGCTGCTTGACCGAGAAGGTACCGCCGAAACCGCAGCACTCGGATTCGTGCTCCTGCTGCGCAACGCTTACCTTGTTCAGGTCGCCG
>JAJXVG010000143.1 GCA_021782315.1 Pseudomonadota bacterium
CACCCCGAGTTCCTTTGCCGGAATGACCGCCATCAAGGCGGCGCCGGGCGCCACCCGTTCGCCCAGTTGCACCTTGCGACGGGCGATGTGGCCACTGGCCGGCGCCAGGATGCGGGTGCGCCGGAGCGCCAGGTAGGCTTCCCTGACCTTGGCTGCCGCCGCGGCGACGCGCGGATGGGTTTCCAGCGAGGTGCGGTCGACCTGCAGGTCGGCGCCCAGTTTTTGTTCGCGGGCGCCCTGCAAGGCCGATCCGGCCTCGGCGATGCCGGCCTGGGCCGCCGCCCGAACCGCTTCGGCGGCTTGCAGCGCGGTACGGGCGGTTTGCAGCGCGTCGGCGGAAATGAATTTGTCGCGGTAGAGCGCCTCCTTGCGGCGAAAATCGTCTCGGGCCCGAACCAGTTCAGCCTCGGCGCGGGCTGATTCCTGTCTTGCCCGCTCGATGTCCGCGGTGCGCTGGGCGACGACGGCGCCGGACTGCCCGACGCCGACATACAGTCCGCGCACCGCCCGCACCGCATCGGCCAGGGCGGCCTCTGCCGACTGCAGCCCGATGCGGGCGTCTGCATCGTCCAGTTCGACCAGTAGCTGACCGCCGGCGACGAAGTCGGTGTCGTCGGCATGCACGGCCAGCACGGTGCCGGAAACCTGCGGGGTGATCTGGATGACGTTGCCGGCCACATAGGCGTTGTCGGTGGTCGCCCGGTAGCGCGCAACCAGCAGCAACCATGCGGCAACCGCGATGGCGATGAGCAGAAACAGAGTGCCCAGTCCCAGCAACACCCGTCGACGTCGCCCGTTGTCGATGGTTTTTTCGGGAGTGGAATGGGTTTCGGTCATGCGATGTCCTTCGCTGGTGCTGCGGGTGGGTTGTCTGGGTGCGTGGCGGTTTCGAGATCGAGCAGCCAGCGCCGCAGAAAACCGCTGAAAAGATCGATTTCCTCGGCGGAAAACCTGCCCGACAGACCTTCGTATTGCCGCCACATCGGCGGCAATATTTCCTGCATGGCCGCCGCTCCTTTCGCCGTCAGGCAAATTTCGACGGCACGCCGGTCGTTAGGGTCCTGCGTGCGCTCGACCCAGCCGCGGGCGCACAACTCGTCGGTCATCCGGGTCATGTGGGGGCGCGACTGGCCCAGGACGTCGCTGGCCGTGGACGGGTTGATCGTTTGGCGAGGGGCGCTGTAGATCATCATCAGGAGCGACCAGCCGGAATGGCTCAGGTCGTGCTGCGCCAAAATTCCAGCCAGTTCATCCTCCAGGCGGCGCTGCAGGAAAATGATGAAACGAACCATGCTGACAGCCTGCACCGGCATCTCCGGATGCAGGCGTTGCAGTTCGGCCAGGCGCGATTCAAAGCAACTCAGTTTCAACATTGATTACCGATCTAATAGTTACTTGTGTAACTATATGGATTTTCCGAATCGATATCAAGCGACTGCGAGGAACTGCCGGCAAGATGCCCGGCGCCGCTCAAGCTTGCCTGCCATGCCGGCGAAGAATGGAATGAAAAAGGGTCAGCCTTGGCTGACCCTTGAGGCGCCCGACGGAAGAGCGCGGCTTACTTGTTGCCCGGTGCAGCCGTCTCGGCGGCCGTCTGGCCGCTGGCAGCGGCTTTGTGCTTCCCCGCCTTGTGGCCCTTGGCATGCTTGCCGGCTGCCGCTTTCGGTGTTGCCGTTTTGGCCGCTTCGAGCTTCGCCGGTTCGGCGAGCTTGGCGGCCTCGGGTTTTTTCTCGGGGGCGGCCGATGGTGCGGCGACAGCCTTGGCACTCGGCGCGGCCTGGGGAGCCGGGGTGCCCTGGGCGAAGGAAGCGGAAGCGAAACCGGCGGCAATGGTCAGGGCAACGAGGATTTTGGAAACTTGCATTTTGAATCTCCTGAAAATAGATGGCTTGTCTGTTTGGTATTCGGTGCTGATTTGCATTTGCAGCGCCTTGTGTCGAATAACGTCTCGGCCTGCCGGCGGATGTCAGGCGAAACGTAATATCGTGTATCGGTCGGTGACCCAATTGTTTCCAATCTTTGGGACAATGCGCGGGGCGGCGGTTTCGGGGCAACCCGGGAGCGCGGCGAGAAATGGGCGAAGGGCTGGAAGTTTCGTGCTGCTGCAGTGTTGCGAGGTGGAGGCTAAGAAATCAATATGGACGTGAGCAAATCCGGGAAAATGCCCTGGGGCGATCTCCTTGCCGGTCTCTCGGTGGCCGGCGTCTTGCTGCCCGAAGCGGTCGCCTACGCGGCCATCGCCGGCGTGCCCACGATGCACGCCCTGCTGGCGGCGCTGGTCGGTTTGTGCATCTACCCCATGTTCGGCAGCAGTCGCTTCGCCATCGTGGCCCCCACTTCTTCAGCCGCTGCAATTTTTGCGACGACCCTGGGCGCCGGCGGTCCGGAGATGGGATATGCCCTGGTCGCGCTGACCGGCGCCCTGTTCATGGCCGGTGCCCTGTTGCGTGCCGGCTTCCTCGGCGCCTATGTTTCCCGGCCGGTTTTGCGGGGATTCGCCTGGGGACTGGCGGTCACCATTATCCTCAAGCAATTGCCGCATATTGCCGGCATCCATGTGGCGGGTGCCCAGGCAGTACAGGTGCTCGCCGGGCTATGGCAGGCCGCGGCCCAGACCCATTGGCTCAGCCTTGAGCTGGGTGTGGCGGCCCTGCTCCTGTGGTTGCTGCTGCAACACGGCCTGCGGCGCCTCGTCTTCGTGCCGCAGTCGCTGCTTATCCTGGCATTGGGCATCGTCTTGTCCGCCTGCTTCGACCTCGGCGCTCGGGGCGTGGTGCAGGTCGGTCATGTCGAATGGCAGGCCCTGACCCTGCATTGGCCGCAAATAAGTACCGAAAACTGGTTGCGCGCGGCCGAGGTCGCGCCGGCCTTGCTGCTCATTCTCTTTGCCGAATCGTGGGGGTCCGTCCGTTCCCTGGCGCTGCAAACCGGCGACACCGTCGATGCCAACCGGGAGATGCTGGCTTTCGGCTCGGCCAATCTGCTCAGCGCCTTGTTGCAAGGATTGCCCGTGGGTGCCGGATTTTCGGCTGCCGCGGCCAATTATGCAGCCGGCGGCGGCAGCAAGTGGGCCAGCGTCGCCGCCGCCATCGCCTTGGCCCTTCTGTTGTGGCTGGCCAGCGACTGGTTGGCCTTGCTGCCGGTGCCGGTATTGGCCGCGGTCGTGGTCGGTATTCTTTCCCACAACCTCTGGCCGCGCGCCATCATCAAGGGGCTGCGCCTGCGAGGGGATGCCTGGCTCGCCGTGTCAGCCGCCATCGGTGTTCTCTTCTTCGGTGTCCTGTTCGGCATGTTGCTGGCCGTCGGTTCTTCCCTTCTCCTGGCCGTTCGCCGCTTTGCCCAGCCGCTGGTCGCCGAACTGGGCAAACTGCCCGGCACGCGGGATTACCTCGACTGCACCCGGCACGGGGAGGTGATCCGGACGCCCGGCATTCTGATCGTTCGCCCGGAAGAGCCGCTTTTTTTCGCCAATGCCGAACAAGTCTTTCAGGCGGTCCGGCAGCGCGCCGCCGATGCGCAACTGCACACGGTCATCGTCAGCCTGGAGGTATGCGACGATCTCGACGCGACAGCGACGGAGGCTCTGGCCGAATTTGCCTCGGGCCTGCAGCAGCAAGGCCGGCGGCTGGTGTTGGCCCGGGTCAAGGACCGGGCTCGCGAGTCGTTGATGCGGGCCCGGTTGATTGCCGCCGTCAACCCTGTCGTCTCGGTCTATTGGAGCGTAGACGACGCGGTACGGGCGGCCGTTTCGCCTGGACATCCCGAAGCGGGCCGGAATGACTGAGGCCTGGGGGGCGTCGGCACACCGCCTGCTTCTCTTCGTTCTGGCCGTCCTGGCCGGCCCGCTCCGGGCGGATGAATGCGAGCAACTGCCGCCGCCCTCGGTGGAGATCAAGCGTATCGAGGAGGGCGTGATCCTGAACCAGCGCTACAGTTACCGGACGCTGACCAACCTGGGGGCGACGCTGACCCACTCCTCCCGGCAGATACTGGGCCTGACGCGGGGCAACGCGATCGTTCGCTTTTCCTTTCACGCCCAGTCCCTGGTCGACCGAAGCGGGCGCTGGGAATGTTTTTCGCCGCAATTGACGTTGACTTACGGTTTTTCGCCGATGACCGTTTTCGTTGCCAGCGAATTTCCCGAAGGCAGTTGTGCCTACAAGGAAATTTACGCCCACGAGTTGCGCCATGTGAAGGTCTATCAGGCTCATCTGCAGGACATCGAAAAATCCCTGCTGGAAACGCTGAATCGCCGTTTTGCCACGGGTGGCCCCTGGCGCGGCCCGGTCGGGCGGAAAGAGGCCGAATTGCAGCAGGAACTGGACGGGCGCTGGGTGCCTTATGTCGAGCGGGAAATTGCGCGGGCGGACGCCGCCCAGGCGCTGATCGATACCCCCCAGGAGTATGAACGGGTCGCCAATGCGTGCAACGGGGACATCAAGAGGCGCCTTCATTAGCCCTCCGCTCGGAGCAACGGAGAAAAGGCCCGCCTGCGATGGGCGGGCCTTGGCGTGACAGCTTCGGATCAGGCTGGCGCGGATGAACGAATCAAGTGGTCGAAGGCGGCGAGCGATGCGGTAGCGCCGGCCCCCATGGCGATGACGATCTGCTTGTAGGGCACGGTGGTGCAGTCGCCGGCTGCAAATACGCCCGGTACGGATGTCTGGCCGCGTGCGTCGATTTCGATTTCGCCGCGAGGACTCAATTCCACCGTGGATTTCAGCCAGTCAGTATTGGGCAGCAGGCCGATCTGCACGAAAATGCCGTCGAGGTCGATGCGCTTCGTTTCATCGGTATCCCTGTCCTTGTAGTGCAAGGCCCTGACCTTTTCGCCGTCGCCGATCACTTCGGTGGTCAAGGCCCGGGTGATGACGGCGACGTTGGGCAGGCTGGATAGCTTGCGTTGCAACACGGCGTCGGCACGCAACTGGCTGTCGAATTCGAGCAGGGTGACATGGCCGACGATGCCCGCCAGGTCGATGGCCGCTTCGACGCCGGAGTTGCCGCCGCCGATCACCGCGACGCGCTTGCCCCTGAACAGCGGGCCGTCGCAATGCGGGCAGTAGGCGACACCCTTGCCGTGGTATTCCTGCTCGCCGGGCACGTTCATTTCGCGCCAGCGGGCGCCGGTGGCGAGAACGACCGATTTGCTTTTCAGCGAGGCGCCGTTTTCAAGCATGATTTCGACAAGCTCGCCCGGAATCAGGCGGCTGGCGCGCTGCAGGTTGATCACGTCAACGTCGTAGTCCTTGACATGTTCTTCCAGACCCCTGACCAGCTTCGGACCGTCCGTGGCCGGAACCGAAATGAAATTCTCGATGGCCAGGGTGTCCATCACCTGGCCGCCGAAACGCTCGGCCAGCAGGCCGGTGCGGATTCCCTTGCGGGCCGCGTAGATGGCCGCCGCTGCGCCGGCCGGACCGCCGCCGACGACGAGCAGATCGAAGGCTTCCCTGGTCTTGATTCTTTCGGCATCGCGGGCCGCAGCGCCGGTGTCGAGCCTGGCGATGATTTCCTCTATCGTCATCCGGCCGGCGCCGAATTCGGCGTCGTTCAGGAAAACGGTCGGCACGGCCATGATCCTGCGGCGCTCGACCTCGCCCTGGAACATGGCGCCGTCGATCATCGTGCTGGTCACGCCGGGATTGAGCGCGGCCATCAGGTTGAGCGCCTGCACCACGTCCGGACAGTTATGGCAGGACAGGGAAATGAAGGTTTCGAAATCGAATTTGCCGGGCAGGGCCTTGATGGCCTCGACGACCGCAGCGTCGACCTTGGGCGGATGGCCGCCGGTCTGCAGCAGGGCGAGGACCAGGGAGGTGAATTCGTGGCCCATTGGAATACCGGCGAAGGTGATGCGCGGCGCTTCGCCGGGCTGGCCGATGGCGAAGGAGGGGCGCAGGGCGGCCTTGCCGTTTTCGCGCAGACCGACCTTGGGCGAGAGTCCGGCAATGTCGGTCAGCAGGCCGCGCATTTCCCGGGCCTTGGCGCTGTCGTCGAGCGAGGCGACGAGTTCGATCGGGTGTTGCAGTTTTTCGAGGTAGGCCGCGAGTTGGGCCTTGATGTTGCTGTCGAGCATGGTGTTCTCCCTGTGCTGAGGTTCACTGGAATGTTGCGCCGATGCGGAACATTCCACTGAGCGCCGGAACCGCTCCCCGCAGGGAGCGGCTGCCTTGCCCGGGGTCTGCTTAGATCTTGCCGACCAGGTCGAGCGACGGCGCCAGCGTCGCATCGCCCGGCGTCCACTTGGCCGGGCACACTTCACCCGGATGCGCGGCGACGTATTGGGCGGCCTGAACCTTGCGCAGCAGTTCCCGTGCGTCGCGGCCGATGCCCAGGTCGTGAATTTCAGCTACCTTGACGACGCCTTCCGGGTTGATGACGAAGGTGCCGCGCAGGGCCAGGCCTTCTTCCTCGATCATCACATCGAAATTGCGGGTGATCGCGCCGGTCGGGTCGCCGATCATCGGGTAGGTGATCTTGCGGATGGTGTCGGAAGTGTCGTGCCAGGCCTTGTGCGTGAAATGGGTATCGGTCGATACCGAGTAGCACTCGACGCCCAGTTTCTGGAATTCCGGATAAAGGTCGGCCAGGTCGCCGAGTTCGGTCGGGCAGACAAAGGTGAAGTCGGCCGGATAGAAAAAGAGGACGGACCATTTGCCCTTGAGATCGCTGTCGCTGACCGGGACGAATTTGCCGTTGTGGAAGGCGGTGGCCTTGAAGGGTTTGATGGCAGAGTTGATGATCGACATGGTGGTTTCTCCTGAGGGTTGAATTGAACGCAAAGCCATATTAGTGGCCGGCGGCCAATCAATCCAATTGATTGCGTGAATGAATACGATATAGGTTGGCTATTTGTTGGTGCTCGATCTCCCGGGGTCTAGTTAAAAAGTATTAGTTCGACCCTGGCTTATGGAAGGGGGTGTCGCCGTCCAGCCGGATCTAGTTGATGCAAATCAATTGCGTAGGCCTCAGGATCGGGATGATTGTCATCCGTGGCGGCACTGGGCTGCCAAAGCTTGAGGAGATTGGCCGGATGAACATATCCAGCGCCATTATTTACGTTACCCCGGAAGTCCTCGATGAGGCGTGCGAGGCGCTCATGCGGATGGCCGGCGTGGAAATTCATGCCCGGAGTCCGGAAGGGAAGGTCGTCGTTACCCTGGAAGATGACGACACGAATTCGGCCGCGGACAAATATGCGGCTTTGCATGGCGTTGCCGGTGTCGCATCGGTGGCCATGGTCTATCAATACAGCGACGACGAACCAGTAGATACCGAGGAGGTAGAGGCGTGAAGCTCAATCGACGGGATTTCATCAAGGCCAATGCAGCGGCAGCGGCCATTTCGGCGGCGGGCCTGGGCGCACCGGTCGCGGCCGTGGCTCAGGGAAAGGACGAAATTCGCTGGGACAAGGCGCCGTGCCGTTTTTGCGGAACCGGTTGCGGCGTTCTGGTGGGAACGCAGGACGGCCGCGTCGTGGCTACCCAGGGTGACCCGGATGCCCCGGTCAATCGCGGCCTGAACTGCATCAAGGGCTACTTCCTGTCCAAGATCATGTACGGCGCCGACCGTCTGAAAACGCCGCTGTTGCGCATGAAGGACGGCAAATTCGACAAGAACGGCGAGTTCGCGCCGATCTCCTGGAAGCAGGCTTTCGACATCATGGAAGAGAAGGCCAAGGCCACCCTCAAGGCCAAGGGACCCGACGGCCTGGCCATGTTCGGTTCGGGCCAGTGGACGGTCTGGGAGGGCTATGCCGCCGCCAAGCTGATGAAGGCCGGTTTCCGCACCAACAATCTCGACCCCAATGCCCGTCATTGCATGGCCTCGGCTGTCGCCGGCTTCATGCGCACCTTCGGCATCGACGAGCCGATGGGCTGCTACGACGACATCGAGCATGCCGACGCCTTCGTTCTCTGGGGTTCGAACATGGCCGAGATGCATCCGATCCTGTGGACGCGCATCACCGATCGCAAGCTCTCGAACAAGGGGGTCAAGGTCGCCGTGCTGTCGACCTTCGAGCACCGCTCCTACGAGCTGGCCGATATCCCGATGATCTTCACG
>JAJXVG010000144.1 GCA_021782315.1 Pseudomonadota bacterium
GGTAGCCGACTGCGTCGTGCTGGCGGATCAAGGCAAGCAGCTCGGCCAGGTCGGCGGCGACGGCAGGCGCGGCTATTTCGTTCGTCGGCGAACGGCGGGGCGCCAGGGTGAGCAATTCATCCAACGATGTGGCGATCAGCCGGCCGGGCCGATGTCCTTGATCCATCAGTCGTTTGATCAGGCGCAGCCGTTCGACCTGCGCTGCCGGATAGAGCCTTTCGCCATGGGCATCGCGTTCCGGCACCGGAAAGCCGTAGCGACGCTCCCACATGCGCAGCACGTCCTTGGAAAGTCCGGTGTCCCGTTCCACGGCGGCAATGTTGAAGTAGGGGGTATTCATTGTTTGTCCTAAACAAATATTAGACAAATTGTTGACAAGGTGCGATTTGATCACTATCTTACGAACAAACGATCAATTTGTCTAGGACAAAACAAACGGAGGCTGGACATGAAAAATTATTGGAAGCATTGCTTGGGCGCCGTCATCCTGATGCTGGCCGGCGTGTTTTCCCCGGCTGCCGCGGCAGGGTGCCCGCCGTTGCTGGACCATACCTTCACCCGCTTGCAGGACGGCAAGCCGATGCCGCTTTGTCAGTACGCCGGCAAGGTGGTTCTGGTCGTCAATACCGCCAGCTATTGCGGCTTCACCTCGCAGTACGACGGGCTGGAGAAGCTCTATGCGCGCCTCAGGGACAAGGGGCTGGTGGTACTCGGGTTTCCGTCCAACGATTTTGGCGAACAGGAGCCCGGTAGCGACAAGGAGATTGCCGACTTCTGCCGCCTGACCTATGGCGTCGAGTTCCCGATGGTCGGCAAGACCGTGGTCAAGGGCAAGAACGCCAACCCCTTTTACCTGAAGCTGGCCGAGATCACCGGCAGCCGCCCCAAGTGGAATTTTCACAAGTACCTGATCAACCGCGATGCGACGCAGGTGGTGGCCTACACCAGTTTCACCAAGCCCGATGACAAGGACTTGCTGAACAAAATCGATGAATTCCTCAAGTGACCGCCACGACCCCAAGGAGCTGAGCATGAACAGAAAGCAACGTATCGCCGTCGTGGGCGCCGGTATCTCCGGCCTGGCCAGCGCCTGGCTGCTCGGTCGCCAGCATGAGGTAACGCTGTTCGAGGCTGGCAGCTACCTCGGCGGCCATACCAATACCGTCGACGTGACGCTGGAGGGGCGGACGCATCCGGTCGATACCGGCTTCCTGGTCTTCAACGAGAAAACCTATCCCAACCTGATCGCCATGTTCGAGCACTTGGGTGTGGCCAGCGTCGAGACCGAGATGTCCTTCGCCGTCAGCCTCGAGAACCCTGATCTCGAATGGGCCGGCAGCAGCCTGGCGACCGTCTTCGGCCAGAAGCGCAACCTGCTGCGGCTAAGTTTTTGGTCCATGCTCTCCGACATCCTGCGCTTCAATCGCGAGAGCACGGCCTGGCTGGCGACGCATCCCGATCACGAGCGCAGCCTGCAGGATTTTCTCGAGGCCGGCCGCTATTCGCCGGCCTTTGCCGACTGGTACCTGCTGCCGATGGCCGCCGCCATCTGGTCCTGCCCGACCGGCCAGATGCGCGACATGCCGCTCGCCACCTTCATCCGTTTCTGCCAGAATCACGGCCTGCTCCAGGTTTTTGACCGGCCGCTGTGGCGCACCGTGCTGGGTGGTTCACGTGAATACGTGCGCAAGATCGCCGAACGCCTCGGCGACATCCGCCTGGCCTGTCCGGTGAGTGCGGTGACGCGCGACGCCGGGCAACTGCGCGTCACGCATGCGCAGGGCAGCGAACTGTTCGACCAGGTCGTGATGGCCTGCCATAGCGACCAGTCGCTGGCCATTCTTGGCTTCACGGCGAGCGACGGCCAGCGCGAAGTGCTTTCCGCCATCCGCTACCAGCCCAACCGCGCCGTGCTGCACACCGATCCGGCCCTGCTGCCGCGCGATGAAAAGCTGTGGTCGGCGTGGAATTATTTTGCCGGCAAGGGCGATCCGGGTGAGCAGCCGGTCGGCGTTTCCTACCTGATCAACAAGTTGCAGCCCTTGCCCTTCAAGACGCCGGTCGTCGTCACCCTGAATCCGGCACGCGAGCCCGACCCGGCCAAGGTCCTGGCCGAATTCGACTACGCGCATCCGATCTTCGACGGCCCAGCCATCGCCGCGCAGCAAAAACTGGCCGAGGTACAGCGCGAGAATGGCATCTGGCTGGCCGGTGCCTGGGGCAGCTACGGCTTCCACGAAGACGGCCTGAAGTCGGCATTGCGCGTGGTCAATGGCCTGGGCGTCAAGGCGCCCTGGCAGGACGATGTTGCCGAGTTGCTGCGCGAAACTGAAAGCGCCTGAGGCCGACATGAACTTCGCGCCGCAACTCTTTCTCGGCCATGTCATGCACTGGCGCCTGCGTCCGGCGGTCAATGCCTTCGTTTACCCGGTTTTCTACGTGGCGCTGCCGCTGCGCAATCTGGCGGCCGGAAATTGCGGGATTTTCTCGGTCGACCGCTGGAATGTGCTGAGTTTTCGTCAGCGCGATCACGGCGCCCGCGATGGCAGCCCGCTCCTGCCCTGGATCGAGAATCTGCTGCGCGACAGCGGTCTGCCGGCCGATGGCGAGATTGTGCTGCAGACCTTCCCGCGCGTCTGCGGCCTAGTCTTCAACCCGGTCAGCTTCTGGTATTGCCATGATCCTGATGGGGCCTTGATCGCCGTGCTGGCCGAGGTCAACAACACTTTTGGCGGGCGTCACAACTACCTGCTGCACGCCGCCGGCGAACCGCTGGTCGACGGCGCGGAAATGCGCGCTGCCAAGTGTTTCCACGTCTCGCCCTTCAACGAGATCGAGGGCGGCTATCGCTTCCGTTTCCACCTTGAGCGGCCGGTGCCGCTGGCCCGCATCGACTACGACGACGCCGAGGGCGAACTGCTGCTTACCTCGATTTCCGGCAAGGCGCGGGCGTGGACCGCGAGCGGCCTGCTCGGCGCCTTCCTGCGCATGCCTTTCCTCACTGCCGGCGTGATTTTCCGCATCCACTGGCAAGCCCTGAAGCTCTGGGCGAAAGGGGTGCCGTTTCGCGGCGCCCGTGTTTCCCAACCTCTTCCGGAATCAAGCAAATGAACAATATCCTGACCCTGTCTGGCAGCACCCACGCCAACTGCGATACCCGCCTGGTTTTTCAGCTGTTGGAGAAGCTGACCGTTGGCCTGCTCGAAATCCGCCTGCCCGACGGTTCCTGCGCCCTGTTCGGCGATGGCGAGCACGGCATCACGATGCAGGTGCATGACGAGGCGACCTTCGCCATGGTCATGGCCCGCGGCGACATCGGCCTGGCCGAAGCCTATCTCGACGGCTACTGGGATTCGCCGGACATCACCGGCCTGCTGGCGTTGCTCGCCAAGAACCGCGCGGTGCTGCAAAAGGCGGTCTATGGCTCGTGGCGCAACCTGCTCGCGGCGCGCGTCCGGCATTGGCTGAATCGCAACAGCAAGGCCGGCAGCAAGCGCAACATCATGGCCCACTACGATCTGGGCAACGACTTCTACCAGCTCTGGCTCGATCCGAGCATGAGCTATTCGGCGGCGATCTACCGCGAGGTCGATGACGGCTCGCTGGAAACCGCGCAGCACGCCAAGTACCAACGCATCCTCAATCATCTGAAGGCCAGGGCCGGGCAGCGTGTGCTCGAAATCGGTTGTGGCTGGGGCGGTTTCGCCGAACTGGCGGTCGACTCCGGCTTGCAGGTGACTGGCCTGACCTTGTCGCCAGCCCAGCTAGCCTGGGCTCAAAAGCGCGTGCCACAGGCCGACCTGCGCCTACAGGATTATCGCGACAAGCGCGAACAGTTCGACCACGTGGTTTCCATCGAAATGTTCGAGGCGGTCGGCGAGCGCTTCTGGCCGGGCTATTTCAAGACCGTGGCCGGGGCGCTGAAGCCGGGCGGCAAGGCGATGATCCAGAGCATCACCATCCGCGACGACCTGTTCGCCAGCTACCGGCGCGGCACCGATTTCATCCAGCAATACGTCTTTCCCGGCGGCATGCTGCCCTCGCGTCAGGCCTTCCGCGCTGCGGCGGCGAAGCAGGGCTTGCGCGTGCAGGGCGAATACGCCTTCGGCCTCGACTACGCGCGCACGCTGGCCGAATGGCGGCTGGCTTTCGAGGCGAAATGGCCGGAAATCCAGAAGCTCGGCTTCGATGAAAATTTCCGCCGTCTCTGGCGCATGTATCTCTGTTACTGCGAGGCCGGCTTCCTGGCCGGGAATGTCGATGTCGTCCAGTTTGAACTCGCGCATGCTTAGTCTGGTCGCGCCCGGTGCGCCGCTGGCCGATGGTCGACAGGTGGCAACCGGCCAAAACCCGCCCGCGTCGATGCGCCGTCGGGAATTGCTGCTCGGCCTGGCCGGCGCGCCGTTTGCTGCCTGGGCAACGACGGATCCGACCGCCGGCCTGCAGCGTTGGGGCAGCGGCGAATTCCGCCGTTTCGGTTTTCTTGTCTACCAGGCGAGCCTGTGGGCCGGTGATGACCCGCTGCGCCCGCCGCTGGCGCTGCAACTGATCTACCAGCGCAACATCGCCGGGGCGGCGACTGCCGAAGCCAGCGTCAAGGAAATCCGTCAGCTCGGCCTGGCAGACGAGGCGACTCTGGCGCGCTGGGGCACGCTGATGGCCGGACTGTTTCCCGATGTCCGGCCGGGCGATACAATCATCGGCGAATACCGTGCGGGCAGCGCGAGCTTTTATTTCAACGGACGGCTGCTCGGCCGGGTCGAGGAAGCGGCCTTCGCCCGCGCCTTCTTCGCCATCTGGCTCGATGCGCGCACCAGCGCGCCGGATCTGCGAGTAGCCTTGCTGCAGCGGGGCGCTGGCCGTGGCTGAATTCGGATTCCAACACCAGGCCGCGCCGATGAATACTTCCCGCATCCTCGCCTACGGCGCGCTCGGTCTGCCGCTGGCTTTCGCCGCCTTGCCGATCTACGTGCATGTGCCGCGCTTTTATGCCGAGCTGACGGGGATGCCCTTGGCGCTGCTTGGTCTGATCCTGCTCGCGGCGCGTCTGCTCGATGCCGGGATCGATCCGTGGCTGGGCTGGCTGGCGGACCGAGTGCCGCGCCTGCGCATGCTGGCACTGGCGCTGCTGCCTTTCGGACTGGGCTTCGTCGCCTTGCTCAATCCGCCGGGCGAGGGCAGCGGGGTCTGGCTGCTCGGCTCGCTGGCCCTGACCTATTTCGGCTTTTCGGCGGCGACGGTCGCCTACCAGGCCTGGGGCGCCGACGTCGGCGGCGATTCCGGCCTGCGCACGCGCCTGACCGCAGCGCGCGAGGGCTTCGGGATGCTCGGCGTGGTGCTTGCCGCCGCCTTGCCGGCCGTGCTCGCCAGCGGCCTGAACGACGGCATCGCGCGCCTGAGCTGGCTGCTACCGCCGCTTCTGCTGCTCGCGGCGGCGGTCAGTTTTTATGGCGCCCCGGGCGGGCCGGCGGTGCCGGTGTCGCGTGCGCCATTGCTCGCCAGCCTGCGCCGGGTCTTTGCCGATCAGGCCTTTCGCCGTCTGTTGCTGGTGTTTGTCGCCAACGGCATCGCCGCCGCGCTGCCGGCGACGCTCTTCCTTTTCTTCGTAGCCGATGTGCTGCAAGAAGAAGCGGCCAGCGGCCCCTTGCTCGCCCTGTATTTCATCGCCGGGGCGGCTTCCTTGCCGCTCTGGGTTCGGCTGGCGGCGCGTCATGGCCGGGTTGTCGCCTGGCTGCTGGCGATTGCGCTGTCGATTATCGCCTTTGCCGGTGCCAGCTTGCTCGGCCCTCGCGATCTCTGGGTCTTCGCGGCGATCTGCCTGGCTTCCGGACTGGCATTGGGCGCCGACTTGGCCCTGCCGGTGGCGATTGCCGCCGACCTCGGCGAGCGCCAGGGACAGGCAGGCGCCTGCTTCGGGGTGTGGAATCTGGTCGCCAAACTCAACCTGGCGCTCGCCGCCGGGCTTTCCCTGCCGCTGATCGGTGCCCTCGGCTATGTGCCGGGTGGCGGCACCGGCCTGGCGGCCCTTGTTTTCGCTTACGCCCTGTTGCCGCTCGCCTTCAAATTGCTGGCTGGCGGCTTGCTCTGGCGCTGGCGTTCCTCTTTGGAGTTACAACCATGAAACTGCTCGCTGCCGTTGCCCTTTCCCTTGGTCTGAGCGCCTGTGCCTCGACCGGTGTCGAACAATACCGCGCCGCACAGCCGGCCCTCGATCTGAAGACCTACCTGAACGGCACGCTCGACGCCTGGGGCATGTTCCAAGGACGCTCGGGCGAGGTCAAGAAGCGCTTCCAGGTCGTCATCGATGCCCGCTGGAACGGCGATACCGGTGTCCTCGACGAGCAGTTCAAGTGGTCTGACGGCACGACCTCGCGCCGGGTGTGGACTTTGGTGAAACAGGCTGACGGGACTTTCCGCGGCACTGCCGACGACGTTGTCGGCGAGGCGATCGGCGAAGTTGCCGGCAATGCGCTGCGCTGGCGCTACGTGCTGGCGCTGCCGGTCGATGGCAAGGTTTACAACGTCGATTTCGACGACTGGATGTTCCTGATGGACGACAAGGTCATGATGAACCGCTCCTACATGTCGAAATGGGGCTTTAACCTAGGCGAGGTCACGCTGACCTTCGTCAAGCGGCCGTAACCGCCATGAACCCGAAAATAACCGACTGGCAGGGCAAGCGCGTCTGGCTGGTCGGGGCTTCGAGCGGCATCGGTGCGGCCGTGGCCCGCGAACTGGCCGGGCGTGGCGCGCGTCTGGCGCTCTCGGCGCGGCGTGCGGAAAAGCTGCAGCTTCTCGCTTTGCCCGATACCTTGCTGCTGCCTTGCGATGCAACCGACCCTGCCAGTCTGGCGGCGGCGCGCGAACAGTTGCTGGCTGCCTGGGGCGGCGTCGATCTGGTCGTCTACCTGGCTGGCGATTACGTGCCGATGCGCGCCGACAGCTTCGACCTGGCCGTTGCCGAGCATGTCGTCAAGGTCAATTTCAACGGCGCCATGCGCCTGGCGGCGACCGTTCTGGCTGATCTCCAGCCGGGCGGCGGCATTGCCTTCGTGGCCAGCATCGCCGGCTATCGCGGCCTGCCCAAGGCGCTGTGCTACGGGCCGGGCAAGGCGGCGCTGATCCATTTCGCCGAAGTGCTGTATCTCGACCTGCTGCCCAAGGGCATCGGCGTTTGGTTGATCAATCCCGGCTTCGTCGCGACGCAGCTCACCGCACACAACGATTTCGGCATGCCTGCTTTGCAGATGCCGGAACAGGCAGCGCGCGCTACGGTCGACGGTTTCAGGACGGGCAATTTCGAAATCCACTTCCCGAAGCGTTTTACCCGCCTGATGAAATTTTTTGCCCGCCTTCCTTATGCCTGGTATTTCCCGCTGATTCGCCGCCTGACTGGAGGCTGAGATGCAACTCGATGTACTGATCCAGTTCTACAACGATTTTTCGCCGGCCAGTGTGGCGCGCTTTCCCGAGTTCTACAGTGACGATGCCTGGTTCAAGGACCCGTTCAACGAGGTGCGCGGCATCGCGGCGATCCAGCACATCTTCACGCATATGTTCGGGCAAGTCGACGCGCCGCGTTTTGTCGTCACCGAAAAAGTCGTCGACGCGAACGGTGCCATGCTGGTCTGGGAATTCTTTTTCAGAATGAAGCTGTGGCGTGAGGGCAAAATCCAGGTCATCCGTGGCATCTCGCACCTCAAGTTCGATGCGCAAGGAAAGGTGCGCTATCACCGTGATTACTGGGATGCCGCTGAGGAGTTGTACGAAAAACTGCCGTTGATCGGCTCAATTTTCAGATTCCTTCGCAAGGCAATCACGTCGTAACGCTTGTACCGGAGCGTCAAAGCGCTGATTTTGGGGAGTGCCTCTGAAATTGCTGACGCAGTCGACTGGTGAGGCGGAGCTGCAGGGGGTGGCAATCCTACAAATGAACGGAGTTAAGCTGGCCCAAGACAGCCTCCCGATTCCGAACGGGAATGAATTGAATAGGTTCGCCACCGGTGATGCACCAATGCTTGCTTTGATCCGAGAGGCCAGCCCATTTATC
>JAJXVG010000145.1 GCA_021782315.1 Pseudomonadota bacterium
CTATCCGTTCTGCACCATCGAACCGAACGTCGGCATCGTCGAAGTGCCCGACCGCCGCATGAAGGCGCTGGCCGAAATCGTCAAGCCGCAGCGCATGCAGCCGGCCATTGTCGAATTCGTGGACATCGCCGGCCTGGTGGCCGGCGCCTCCAAGGGCGAAGGCCTGGGCAACCAGTTCCTCGCCAATATCCGCGAAACCGACGCCGTTGTGCATGTCGTGCGCTGCTTCGCCGACGACAACGTGGTGCACGTTTCCGGCGGGGTCGACCCGCTGCGCGACATCGAGGTCATTGACACCGAACTGGCGCTGGCCGACATGGCCACCGTCGAAAAGGCCCTCAACCGCTACCGCCGCCCGGCCAGTTCCGGCGACAAGGAAGCCAAGGTGCTGGTCGCCGTTCTCGAAAAATGCTTTGCCGTGCTCGACCAGGCCAAGGCCGTGCGCAGCCTCGACCTGTCCAAGGAAGAATGGCTCAGCCTCAAGCCTTTCTGCCTGATCACCGCCAAACCGGTGCTTTATGTTGCCAACGTCGCCGAAAACGGCTTCACCGACAATCCGCTGCTCGATGCCGTGCGCGCCCATGCGGCGGCCGAAAAAGCCGAAGTGGTAGCCCTCTGCGCCTCGATCGAATCGGAAATCGCCGACCTCGAGGATGAGGAAAAGGAAATGTTCCTGGCCGACCTCGGCCTCTCCGAACCGGGCCTCGACCGCCTGATCCACGCCGGCTACAAGTTGCTCGGCCTGCAGACCTACTTCACGGCCGGCGTCAAGGAAGTGCGCGCCTGGACCATCCATCGCGGCGACACGGCACCGCAGGCGGCCGGCGTCATTCACACCGACTTCGAACGCGGCTTCATCCGCGCCCAGACCATCGCCTTCGAAGACTTCATCGCCTACAAGGGCGAGGCCGGCGCCAAGGAAGCCGGCAAGATGCGCGCCGAAGGCAAGGAATATGTCGTCAAGGACGGAGATGTGATGAATTTCCTGTTCAACGTCTAAGCAAAAGACGACATATTCATAAATCTGCCGTCGTTTCTTGCCAGGAAACAGCAACAGAAGCCGCTCATCTAGCGGCTTCTGACATCCTCGCACCTTGGAATGTCGGGGTTTCGATCACAGCACGCACGAGGCCGACAATACGGAACAGGTGATTGCTATTAAGATCCATGAGCTTGTGCAATAAATCACTTCTTGCCGCCTGATTCGGCGATTAGAATAGGCTCGTAAACAGTTCAGTTGGCGCTCATGCTCCCAGCCATACCAACCGACGTGCCGACCGTGCCACCAGACAGGAATAGCCCGTCCGGCGCCGTCTTGCTGCGGGCTTTCCTGCAAAGCCACGACGGTATTCTGGTCACCGACAGCCAGAATCTGATTATTGCCGTCAATGACGCATTCACCCGGCTGAGCGGTTATTGGCCCGACGAACTGATCGGAAGCGACCCGCGGATGCTCGCCTCCGACCGAACGACACCCGAATCCCGCGCTTCGATCTGGCTGGCCCTGGATAACCGGGAACACTGGGAAGGCGAGATATGGAACCGGCACAAGGACGGCACGATCTATCCTTGCCGCCTGCGGATCGCCGTGCTGCGCGACGAGAAGGGCCGCATCCAAAATCATGTCGCCAACTTCACTCCCGCCGATGCCGATCACGAAGCCGCCGACCGCCTGGCCTACCTGGCCTATCACGACCCGCTGACCAATCTGCCCAATCGGCTGGCCTTCGAGTCGCAACTGGAACAGGCCCTGCTTTCCTGTGCGCGGGACAACCGCCATTTGGCGCTGATGTTGATCGACCTCGACAATTTCAAGAACATCAACGACACCCTTGGTCACCAGGTCGGCGACCAGTTGCTGCAGAATGTCGCCCAGCGCCTGCGCGAGTGCGTGCGTGCCAGCGACCTGGTGGCACGGATCGGCGGCGACGAATTCGTCGTCGTCCTGCCCGAGATCGAATCGCCGCTGACTGCGGCCCGCGTCGCCAGCAAGATTCAAAACAATCTGGTCGAAGGCTACCGGATCGCCGATCACCTGCTCTACGCGACACCGAGCATCGGCATCAGCCTCTATCCGCTCGACGGCAACGATCCCAGCACCATGCTGCGCAATGCCGACACCGCGATGTATTACGCCAAGGGCGCCGGCCGCAACAACCACCAGTTCTACACCGCCCGCATGAACGAAGCGGCCGGCGAACGGCTGCACATGGAAAACGAACTGCGCCTGGCCATAGCCTCGATCGCACCGGGCGCTTCCGAGTTTTCGCTGCATTTCCAGCCGCAGATCGAGACGGCATCTGGTCGCGTACTCGGCCTGGAAGCGCTGCTCCGCTGGACCAGCCCCAAGCTCGGCCGAATCTCGCCGACGCGATTCATCGCCATCGCCGAGGAAACCGGGTTGATCCAGCCGCTCGGCGACTGGGTGATCTGGGAAACCTGTCGCCAGATTCGCCGCATGAAGCAACTCGGCATCACCGATGTCCGTGTCGCCATCAACATTTCGGCCCAGCAACTACGACACGACAACCTTCTGCTGCTTGTTCGCGGCGCCCTCTCCTGCTACGACCTGTCGCCCGAGGACATCGAACTCGAAGTCACCGAGAGCACGGCCATGGAGCATCCGGAAACAACGCTGTCGACGCTCGACCAGCTGTCGGCCATGGGTATCGTGCTGGCCATCGACGATTTCGGCACCGGCTACTCCTCGCTGGCCTATCTCAAACATCTGCCGATCCAGCGCCTGAAGCTTGATCGCTCCTTCGTCACGGATATCGAAACCGATCCAAACGATGCCGCCATCTGCACCGCAACCATCGCCCTTGGCCACAGCCTGGGCCTGGAGCTGGTCGCCGAAGGCGTCGAAACCGAAAACCAGCGGAATTTCCTGGCCCAACTCGGCTGCGACACACTGCAGGGTTACCTGTACAGCCAACCGATGTCCTTCGACGAGACCGTCGCCTACCTGAGGGCGTACCGCGCCGCCCGCTCCTGAAAGCCTGTCGGGGAACGCCCCGGCACCGACGCGGTCAGACCGGCATCCAGTTTCCTTCCCCGGGGCAGCCGTGTCGATCTCAAAACGCATTCCAGCCCTCCTTCTCGCCATCGCCGTCTCGCCGCTGGCCCATGGTGCCGAATACCTCATCGATCCGACGCACACCTACGCCAGTTTCGAGATCGACCACCTCGGCTTTTCGACCCAGCGCGGCCAGTTCAAACGCAGCGGCGGCAGTATAGAATACGATCCGGAAAACCGGACCGGCCGCATCGACGTAAGCATCGACGCCGCCTCGCTCGATACCGGTTTCGCCCTGCGCGACGATGTCTTGCGCGGCGAGGGCTGGTTCAACGTGCACGACTTCCCCGCCATCATCTTTCGCAGCCAGACCTTCGTTTTCAACGACGACAGGCCGAGTGCGGTCGACGGCACCCTGGCCATGCTCGGCACCATCCGACCGATACGCCTCGACATCAAGCGCTTCAAATGCGGCTTCAACCTGGCCAAGGGACTGAAGGGATGCGGCGCCGACGCCGTCGGCGTGCTCAGGCGCTCGGATTTCGGCATGAACAACGGCCTGCCCTTCATCGGCGACGAAGTCCGCCTGTACATCCAGGTCGAAGCCTACCTGCCCTGAACCGCCAGCGGCAGATGCGCCCGCCGCCGTACTAAAGTCATGTGCCCATCCCCTGTTTCTGCGAAAATAACTCCCCCCTTCGCTGCTCCCGGACTACCCAATGCCATCCCCTACCGCCATTGCCAGCACCGCTGAAATCGTCGCCGAACTCAAGGCCGGCCGCATGGTCATCCTGGTCGATGAAGAAGACCGTGAAAACGAGGGTGACCTCGTCATGGCCGCCGAACACATCACGCCCGAAGCGATCAACTTCATGGCCAGATTCGGCCGTGGCCTGATCTGCCTGACCCTGACCGAAGCCCGTTGCAAGAAACTCGGCCTGGTCCAGATGGCGGCCAGCAACAAGACCCAGTACGGTACCGCCTTCACTGTCTCCATCGAAGCGGCCGAAGGCGTCACCACCGGCATTTCCGCAGCCGACCGGGCGCGCACCATCCAGGTCGCCGTCGCCAAGAACGCCACCTCCGACGACATCGTCCAGCCCGGCCACATCTTCCCGATCACCGCCCGCGAAGGCGGCGTGCTGGTCCGCGCCGGCCACACCGAAGCCGGCTGCGACCTGGCCGGCATGGCCGGCCTGGAGCCTTCCTCGGTCATCTGCGAAATCATGAACGACGACGGCAGCATGGCCCGATTGCCGGAACTGATGGAATTCGCCAGGGAACACGGCCTGAAGATCGGCACCATTGCCGATCTTATCCATTATCGTGCCGCCTCGGAAACCCTGGTCGAACGCGTCACCAGCAAGCCGGTGCATACCGCCCACGGCGAATTCACGCTGCACGCCTATGTCGACCGGGCCAGCGGCGCCACCCACCTGGCACTGGTCAAGGGCCAGATCCCGGCCGACGGCGAAACCGTCGTCCGCGTCCATGAACCGCTGTCGGTGCTCGACTTCATCGACCCGGGCAGCAAGCGCCAGGCCTTCTCGATCGACGAGGCGCAGGCGGCGCTGGCCAAGTTCGGCCATGGCGTCATCGTCCTCATGCACCGCCCGGAAGACGGCAACGCGCTGCTCGCCCGTCTCACCGGCACGGCGCCGAGCGCCCCGACCAAGTGGGATCCGCGGACCTACGGTATCGGCGCCCAGATCCTTCGCGATATCGGCGTCAGCAAGATGCGCCTGCTCTCCAGCCCACGCAAGATGCCCTCCATGACCGGTTTCGGCCTCGAAGTCACCGGTTTCGTCACCACCTCCGCCGAGCTTTGAACCATGCCACGCTTCGACAATATTTTTGAGTACGACAACAATCAGAACGGCGCCGGCATCAAGGTCGGCATCGTCATGGCCCGCTTCAACCTGCCGATCTGCGAAGCCCTGCTTTCGTCCTGCGTCGCCGAATTGAAGCGCCTCGGCGTCGCCGATGCCGACATGACCATCGCCAACGTCCCGGGCGCCCTGGAAATCCCGCTGGTCCTGCAGACCATGGCGCAGAGCGGCAGCTTCGACGCACTGGTCGCGCTCGGCGCCGTCATCCGCGGCGACACCTATCACTTCGAAGTGGTTTCCAACGACGCCTGCCGCGCCATCATGGAAGTCCAGCTCGACACCGGCATCCCCATCGCCAACGGCATCCTGACCTGCGACACCGACGAGCAGGCCGAGGTCCGCACCCAACCCAAGGGCAGCGACTGCGCCCAGGCCGCCGTCGAAATGGCCAATCTCCAGAAAGCCCTCAACCAATGACCACCTTCCTCAGCGACAGCGAACATCCGCACGACGTCCAGGCCCCGCCCAAGTCCGCCCGCCGCCGGGCGCGCGAATTCGTGGTGCAGGGTCTCTACCAGTGGCGCGTCGGCGGCGCCGACGAAGCCGCCATCGAAGCCTACGCGCCGGAAATGGAAGGCTTCGCCAAGGCCGACCGCGAGTTTTTCGTCGGCACCCTGCGCGGCGTCATCGGCCAGCGGGAAAAGCTGATCGAACAGATTTCGGCCCATATAGACCGCCCATTTACCGAACTGTCGCCGGTTGAGGCCTGCATCCTGATGATGGGCAGCTTCGAATTGATCAATTACGTCGAAACCCCCTACCGCGTCATCATCAACGAGGCCATCGAACTGACCAAGTCCTTCGGCGGCATCGATGGTCACAAATACGTCAACGGCGTGCTCGACAAGCTTGCCGGCGGCGTGCGCGCCGACGAGGTTGCCGCCCGCAAGCAGGGCAAGTAAGCGCATGGCCGGCGAATTCGAACTGATCGACAGGTATTTCGTCCGGCCCACGCCGTCGGCCGTTCTCGGCCCCGGCGACGACTGCGCGCTGGTCCAGCCGACCCCGGGCCGGCAACTGGCGGTGACCACCGACATGCTGGTCGCCGGCACCCACTTCCTGCCCGACACCGACCCCGGGAATCTCGGCTGGAAAGCCCTCGCCGTCAATATTTCCGATCTCGCCGCGATGGGCGCCCTGCCGCGCTGGGCGACGCTGGCCGGCGCCCTGCCGGCGGTCGATGAAACCTGGATAGCCCGCTTTGCCGAGGGCTTCTTCGCCTGCGCCGCCGAGTACGGCGTCGATATCATCGGCGGCGACACCACCAAAGGCCCGCTCAATCTCTGCATCACCGCCCTCGGCGAAGTCGAACCCGGTCGCGCCCTGCGTCGCGACGGCTCCCGGGTCGACGATCAAATCTGGGTTTCCGGCCGGCCCGGCCTGGCCGCTCTCGGCCTGGCCCACCTCCGGGGTCAGGTCGAACTGCCCGAACCCTGGCCGCGCCTGTGCGTCGCCGCCCTCGAAAAGCCGAGACCGCGGGTCGCCCTCGGCCTCGCCCTGGACGGCATCGCCAGCGCCGCCATCGACGTCTCCGACGGCCTGCTCGCCGACCTCGGCCACATCGCCGAAGGCTCCGGCTGCGCCGCCGCCGTCAGGCTGGTCCAGTTGCCGCATCTGCGGGATTTGGCGGGAAGCGGCGACAGCTACGACGCCGACCTCCGCCGCATCGCCCTCGAATGCCAACTGGCCGGCGGCGACGATTATGAACTCTGTTTCACCGCGCCCGGCGCGCAAAGCCAGGCCATCGCCCGGATCGCCGCCAGCCTGGAACTGCCGCTGTGGTGCATCGGCGAGATGACGGCCGGTCCGGCGGGGCAGGTCACCGTTTTCGATCCGGACGGCAAAGCGGTCGAATTCGCACGCAAAGGTTACGATCACTTTGGCCCGGCCGCCTAGTCTCCGCTTCCTGCTTGCCCATCCGGCCCACTTCTTCGCGCTGGGTTGCGGCAGCGGCCTGGCCCCGAAAGCGCCGGGAACCTTCGGCACCCTGTTCGCCTGGCTGACCTTCGCCCTCTTTCACCCGTACTTTTCCGACGGCGGGCTACTCTTCCTGCTGGCCACCGCCTACCTTGCCGGCATCTGGTTCATCGACATCACCGGCCGGGCCATCGGCGACCCCGACCACGGCAGCATCGTCTGGGACGAAATCGTCCCCTTCTGGCTGATCCTGCTCATGACACCGACCGGCTTTGCCTGGCAGCTGACCGCTTTCGCGCTCTTCCGCCTTTTCGACATCACCAAGCCGCAGCCGGCCCGCTACTTCGACCAGCACGTCAAGAACGGCTTCGGCGTGATGGCCGACGACCTTGTTGCGGCCGCCTACACTTTGCTCGCCCTGGCCCTGCTGAAAGTCGCCATTTCCTGACGGAACGGCCGCAGCGGCATAAAATACAGCTATCACAACGCTTGGAGCTTCATCATGAGTCACAAGCATGCCCACCTGATGCGCAGCATCTTCCAGGACCCGCTGCCGGCCAATATCCACTGGCGCGAAATCGAATCCCTGCTCAAGCACCTCGGCGCCGACATCGAAGCCTCGCACGGCGCCCGCTTCAAGATCACCCTGAACAAGGTCGAAGCCTTCCTGCACCACCCGCACAACAGCAATACCTGCAGCAAGACGGACATCAAGGCGATTCGCGAACTGCTCACCCACGCCGGCGTCACGCTGTCCAGCTACGAGGCCGGCGAAACCTGACCCCCCGCGGCATCGCCTGATGCCGCAGCCAGCCCTTCCCCTTCCGCACAAGCAGCCCGGATATTCGGACGGCACAAAGCTGCCGCAAGCTGGCCGAGGCGCCAAGCAGAAAATGAAATCGGCATTTCACGGCATTCAGTCGTGCCACCGAAGCCGGCTGGACCACCGGCCAATATTCCCGACAAGGCTTGAACCGAGAACCCCAAGATCGCGCTAGCGCGAGAGGCTGCTACAGGCCGCCTGTACAGAGACCCCAATCAAATCGCGGAACCCTGGATGCCCCGGGCATCCTGCTGCTTCGCTTTGGCCCTTTCCCGTCCGAAGGTTTCGGAAGGAAATATTTTTTTGTGGTTTTTATTATTATTGTTAATATTACGAGCATATGGTGATTTGCGTAGCTTGCGCCTTTAACCCACTGATTAACAGACTCAATTGCTTGTTGA
>JAJXVG010000146.1 GCA_021782315.1 Pseudomonadota bacterium
GAAAGGCTGATTGCCGCCAACGCCCGCATCGGCGTCGCCAAGGCGGCCTACTATCCGACGATCAGCCTGACCGGAGCTCTCGGCGGCGAAAGCGAATCACTCTCCAACCTGCTCTCCAGCAGCGCCAACATCTGGTCGGCTGCCATCGGATTAACCATGCCGATATTCGATGCTGGCCGCACCAGCGCCCGAGTCGATCAGGCGACGGCAGCCCAGAAGGAAACCCTGGCCAACTACCGGAAAACGGTACAAACCGCCTTCAAGGAAGTGAACGACGCCATCGTCGGCCTGCACCATTACGCCGACGAAGAAGGTGCTTACTCGGCTCAGGTGGGTGCCGCACAAAGGGCACTCGATATCGCCCAGATCCGTTATGCCGCCGGTTACAGCGGCTACATGGACCTGCTCGATGCCCAGCGAACGCTGAACAGCGCCCAGCTGCAGTACCTGACCAGTCGCAAGAGCCGCTTGGGCGCAGCCGTTGACCTGTTCAAGGCGCTCGGCGGAGGCTGGGTCGCCGGCTGAGTTCGCACGGCGCCCAGCGGTCGATTTCCGCTGGGCGCCGCGACCGTCATCGCTCTTTCGGCAGGGGGCGCCTTCGGCATGTTTTGACACGGCCGATGGCCTAGCGTAATTTCACCCTCTCGGTCATTCGAAGATGCGATCGACCGGCTATGCTTCCGGCAAAACCAGCCAGGCATCTAGGAGAATGTCGTTGGATTATGGCGGGCAACAAAGCTGCACGGATATCGGCCACAGCATCGCTGTCCGCCTGATGCAGCATCTCGTCGTCCCCACCTTCGTGCTCGACGCGCAACGCCGGGTCACCGTCTGGAACCATGCCTGCGAACGCCTGACCGGCATTCCCGCCGCCAAAGTCATCGGAACGAACGAACACTGGCGCGGTTTCTACAGCACGCCGCGCCCTTGCCTGGCCGACATCGTCGCCCTCGAACAGTTCGACCGCTTGGCCGAACTTTATTCCGCCCACACCCGACCCGGCGAATCCGGTTACGGTCTGCGCGCCGAAAACTGGTGTGTCATGCCGCTCAAGGGCCAGCGTCATTACCTTGCGGTCGATGCCGGACCGATCTACGACGACCAGGGCACACTGATCGCCATTGTCGAAACGCTGCGCGACATGACCGACCATAAACTGGCCGAAATGGCGCTGAAAAGCCTGGCTGCCCAGGATAGCCTGACCACCCTGGCCAATCGCCGCTCACTCGATGACAAGCTACAGGTCGAATGGAAACGGGCACAGCGCAATTCGGCGTCGCTCGCGTTCATCATCGCCGATATCGATCATTTCAAGTGCTACAACGATCACTACGGCCACCAGCAAGGGGACGAATGCCTGCGTACCGTCGCTGACGCCATCGGCGCGTCCGTCTTTCGCCCGGCCGACATGACGGCCCGCTACGGCGGCGAGGAGTTTGCCATCGTCATGCCGGACACCGATTTAGCCGGCGCCCTTGCGGTAGCGGAACGCATCGGCAGCGCCGTGCGCAACAAGGGAATACCCCATGCCGCATCGGTGACGGCGCCGCATGTTACGCTCAGCCTTGGTGTCGCCTCACTGGTGCCCGCATCGAAAAGCACCCCGGATATTCTGATCGCCGCCGCCGATACGGCCCTCTACCGGGCCAAGCGTGCAGGCCGAAACTGCACGCTGGCTGCCGCCGCGATCTCATCAAGTTAGTTTAGCGCAACACTACACTAGGCGGCGGCGCGCCTCGAACAGGCAAATACCGGCAGCCACCGAAACATTCAGACTTTCCACGGCGCCGTGCATAGGAATCTTGACCAGTTGGTCGCAATTTTCTCGGGTCAGGCGGCGCATGCCCTCGCCCTCCGCGCCCAGCACCCATGCCGTGGCGCGCGGCCATTCGGCGGTGTAGAGGTCGTTCTCTGCCTCGCCGGCAGTACCGACCACCCAGATCTCGCGTTCCTGCAATTCGCGCAAAGTACGCGCCAGGTTGGTCACCATAACGTAAGGCATCGATTCCGCAGCACCGCAGGCCGTCTTGGCCGCCACATCCGTCAGACCGACGGCACGATCCCTGGGCGCTATCACCGCATGGACGCCGGCCGCGTCGGCAACGCGCAGGCAGGCGCCCAGATTGCGCGGATCGGTAATGCCGTCGAGCACGAGCAGGAAAGCCGGTTCTTCCAAGGTGTCGAGCACATCGTCGAGATGCGCCAGCTTGCGATCGCCTTCGATGCGCGCCAGGACCCCCTGGTGCTTGGCACCGGGCGCCATGCCGTCGAGTCGCTTGCCATCGGCTCCGATCACCTTGATACCTTGCAATTCGGCGTGCGCCATCAGGTCGCGCACCCGCGCATCATGACGTGTGGCGTCGATGACGATTTCCTTGAGCGACTCGGGATCGTGGCGCAGTTTGGCGGTGACGGCATGAAAACCGTAAATCAGGCGGGAGGACATGGGCGCTTTCTTGATTCTGGGTGGCCGATTCTACCGCGCCCGAGGCACCGGCCGGCAACAAGCCGCCCCAAAACGGCGGCGGCGGGCGCCTAGGCGCCCTTGAACAGGGAGTCTTCGCGCGAAATCCAGCGCGACAGCAACATATCGTGCATGGCGATATGATTGGTCAGCCAGCGGGTCAGCAGGCCATCGAGTTCACGAATTCGCACCACGATATATTGTGAATCGAGCGCCGAAACGATCTCCTGAACCGCCATCGAAATCGCCGCATGATCTTCCATGTGCGCTTCGCAGACATCGCGATCGACCATCAGCAACAGGGAGTCGCGCATGATGGTCTCTTCCGTCTTGAAATGATCGAGAATGAAGGCAAAAACATCGCCCAACAAGGAAATCAGTCCAGCCTCGCAGGATCGCTGCTGGGTCTGCTGGCATGCCATGCAGTCCTTCGGCTTTTCCGGGAGAACACATACCTTGCGCAGGTCGGCGATGGCACCGACCAGAAAGCGATGCTCGAAATCGATGAGCTTATGGCCGGTGATCAATTCCGGCGGCAATTCGCCGATGGTCAACCAGTGCGTGGTAACGTCCGACAAAGTACCAGCAGACCCCCCGTTCTGAAGAGGCTTGGCTACTGTCCGCTGCTTCGTCATCTCTATTCCGTAAGTATTAGAGTATAGTATTTTACAGCTGTAAATTGGCAATTCGGCATGGTCATTGTGAATTTTCGTAATTATCATCGCTAAAATGCGTAGTACGCCAAACGGGGGAAACGTTTGCTACCGGAAAACCAGCGACGTTGGGGCGTCGATCAGTGGGCTGCCTACCTGAGCAACCGAGAGCTTCCGTGCATGCCGCGCTCGAAACTGGTGCTGCTGCAACTGGAAGCCACGCTCGGCGAGCAGATATCGGCGCGCGAGCTGGCCGATATCGCCGGCGGCGACCCGTTTCTTTGTCTCCGCCTCCTGCGCGAAGCGGAAAGCCATCGGGTTCAGCGCTTGGGCCACGAAACCACGACGCCACTGGGCGCCGTCATGCAACTCGGCACAGACACCTTTCGCAGGCTATTGCTCGACAGCCCGGAAACGGACGAAAACAACAAGGGCCTGGCAGCCTGCGAAGCACGGGCCTATCTGGCCAGACACCTTGCACTGCGTTGGGGAACTGGACGCGCCGATGTCTCGCCCGATGAAATTGCCATGGCCGCCCTGCTTTCGGAAATGGGTGAACTGCTGCTCTGGCTTTTCGCCCAGGAACTGCCCGAAGCCGCCGAAGCCGCCCTGCACTCGGGACGGTCGGCCCGTTCGCTGCAGGCACAGGTCGACATGTGCGGATTCCGTTTCAAGGACCTGACGTTGAAGTGCGCACTGATCTGGCACCTTCCTTCCTTGCTGACACAATTGATACGCGGCGTCGACAATACCCGGGCCAACCTGTCGCGCGCCTGTGTAGATGCCGCGCGACACCTCAGTTCGGGCGGTCCTGCCGACCCGGCTCTGCCCTCGGATATAGCCGAAGCCAAGCACATCATCCCAAGCGCATCGCTCGAATGGCTGACCGAACAGTTACCGGGACTCAACGAGGAGCAGATCGCCGCCATTGCCCGCAAGGCAGCAGACCTGCTGGACCCGAGCCACCAATAGGCGGCCCGGCCTACCTCCCTTGATCGAACCTCGGGCCCGGATCAGCGTTTCTTGGCAAGCCCCTTCCGGGGTGACTTGGCGACACCGGCCTTGCTTCCCGACGCGGTCGTCTTCTTCGCCCCAGCCTTGCCTGCGGATTTGGCCGGTTTGCCGACTTTCTTGAGTGCCGGCTTGGGCGTTTTGGATGACTTGGCCGGCGCCAGCGCAACAGCCGCCTTGACAGCGGCAGCAGCGGCAAGCGGTCGCCGCGCCACCTTCTTTTCAGCCGACCCGGCCAGCGTCTTCGGTCCGGCGTATGCCTTTCCACTGGCCGCCAGTACGAAATCGATGCGATTCGACTCGAGATCCGCCCGCACCAGTTTGACTCTTACCCTATCCCCAAGACGGAAACGCTGCCCGGTCCGCTCTCCGAGCATCTGGTGCTTGATGTTGTCGAATTGAAAGTAATCGGCGCCCAGATCGGATACATGCACCAGCCCCTCGACATAAACGGTGTCGAGTGCCACGAAGATGCCAAAGGCCGTTACCGCCGAAATGCTTCCCTCGAATTCCTCCCCGATACGCTCTTTCATGAAGAAGGTCTTCAGCCAGTTTTCAACGTCGCGGGTGGCCTCGTCGGCCCGCCGTTCGGTACTCGAGCATTGCAGACCGACATCGTCCCAGGATCGGTCCGGCGTATAGACCTCACCGGCCAGCACCGCCTTGATGGCGCGATGCACGAGAAGATCGGGATAACGACGGATCGGCGAGGTGAAGTGTGTGTAATGCTCGTAGGCCAGGCCGAAATGGCCGACATTGTCGGGGCTGTACATGGCCTGGCGCAACGAACGCAGCATCACGGTCTGCAACAACTGGAAGTCCGGACGCAGCTTCACCTTGTCGAGCAGGATGGCGTAGTCCTTGGCCCGCGGTTCGTCGCCTCCGCCCAGGGCGAGGCCGAACTCGCCGAGGAAGGTGCGCAGGTTCTGCAGTCTTTCTTCCGACGGGGCGGCATGCACCCGGTACAGGCAGGTCTGCCTGTGCTCGGCGAGAAAATCCGAGGCGCAGACATTGGCGGCGAGCATGCATTCCTCGATGATACGGTGCGCATCGTTGCGTACGACCGGCACGATGTTTTCGATCTTGCCCTGCTCGTTGAACAACATCTGCGTTTCGGTCGTCTCGAAATCGATCGCCCCGCGGAGGCCTCGTGCCTTGTGCAGCGCCGCGAACAACTTGTAGAGATTGCGGACATGCGGCAGGACCTCGCGATGGACATCGGTTTCCGGTTCCTTCTCGCCGGACAGCCATGACCAGACGAGATTGTAGGTCAGGCGGGCATGGGACCTGAAAACGGCCGGATAGAAACGATATTTGCCGATTTTCCCGGCGGCGCTGATATCCATATCGCAAACCATGGCCAGTCGCTCGACATCCGGGTTCAGGGAACAAATGCCGTTGGACAACTTCTCCGGCAACATCGGAATCACCCGCCGCGGAAAATAGACCGAATTGCCCCGCTCCACGGCCTCACGATCGAGCGCCATGCCCGGCCTGACATAATGAGAGACATCGGCAATGGCAACGACCAGGCGCCAGCCGCGCCCTTTTTTCTCACAATAGACCGCATCGTCGAAATCGCGCGCAGTCTCGCCGTCAATGGTGACCAGAGCCATGTCGCGCAAGTCTTCGCGGCCCTTCAGGTCGGCCTTGCTGACCTTCTCCGGCAAGGCCTTGTTTTCTTCCAGAGCGGCTTTCGAGAATTCAAAAGGAAGGTCGTGCTTACGCAAGGCGATCTCGATCTCCATCCCGGGATCGGCGTAATTGCCCAACACTTCTATGATCTTGCCGATGGGCTGCGAGAACTTGCTGGGTTGCTCGATGATCTGGACCATGACCACCTGACCGGACTGTGGCTTGTTCTTCGCCTTCGCTTCCGGCGGCACCAGGATATCCTGCGAAATACGCTTGTTTTCGGGCGCCACGACCACCACACCGTGTTCGATCAGGACCCGACCGACGATCCGCGTATTGACCCGCTCGGTCACCTCGACGATACCGCCCTCGGGACGCCCCTTGCGATCGATGCCTGTAATCCGGACCAGCGCCCGGTCGCCATGCAAGACCTTTCCCATCTGGTGCTGATCGAGAAAGATATCGGCACTGCCGTCATCGGGAAGCAGGAAACCGTAACCATCGGGATGCCCCTGGATTCGCCCCGGCGTCAGGCTCGCCCGCTCGGGCAGCATGTATGCCCCCTTGCGATTCCGCATCAGCTGGCCTTCACGCTCCATCGCGCTCAGACGACGCTGGAACATATCGCGCTCGCTTTCGGCGATATCCAGCAAGGCGGTCAATTCTCCGAACTCGACCGGACGACCTTCGTCGGTCAAGACCTGTGAAACATACTCGCGCGACGGCAACGGAAATTCGTAGCGCGCCAGTTCGCGCTCAAAGAAGGGATCGGCACGACGAACTTTCGACAACTTTTTTCTTGACATCTATTTTTCTCTCTCTATAATGGCGGCTCTTCGCACCTGTGCCCAGGTGGCGGAATTGGTAGACGCACTAGTTTCAGGTACTAGCGGGTAACTCCGTGGGGGTTCGAGTCCCTTCCTGGGCACCAGAAGAAGCAGCGAAGTAGATACTAACATGCGTTCGGCAATTCAGTATCCGCTACGCAAAATGATTCAGCCACCTTCGGGTGGCTTTGTCATTTCTGGGCTTGGCATCCAATCGGTAGCCAATGACGCTTCCCACGCCCCCCCCCGGCGGCGGAGCGGGCTGGTGCCCGCTTTCCGGATCGAGCACTGTAGCCAGGGCTCCCCCTTTCCCGGCCACTCCTGACCGACGGGCTATTTGAGTTCGACGCGCCTGTGGATACACTGGGCAGTTGCACGCCTCAAGAGTCGCGGCGACTGCCCGGAAACGACACAAGCGTATACAGGGAAAACAAAATGCCCAAACGAGTCGAGATATTTCCATGGAACGAAAACTTCGCCACCGGAATCGAAGTAATCGACTTTCAGCACAAACAGCTGATCGATCTGCTCAATACACTGGTCGGGCACCTCGCCTTTCAGGCGGAGGCGCCAGCCCTGAACCAGGTTCTAGAGGATCTCAAGAACTACACGGTCGTTCATTTCGCCACCGAAGAGAAGATCTGGCACGCTTATTTCGCCAACGATCCGTGGGCGGAGTGGCACAAAACAGCCCACAGCGATTTCATCGCCAAGGTACAGGAACTCAAGGCCAAGGAAACCACGGTAACGATGGACCAGGTGATCGAGGAAATCGTCAGCTTTCTGACGCACTGGCTGGCCTTGCACATCATCGAGTCCGACAAGCGCATGGCCAAGGTGGTGCTGGCCATGCCCTCGGGTATCTCGCTGGAACGCGCCAAGGAAATGGCCAACGACGAAATGGCGGGCGCCACCCGCATCCTCATCGATACGGTCATGAGCATGTACGACAAGTTGGCGAACCGAACCATCCAGATGGCACGCGAAATCAGTCGACGGAAAAAGGCCGAGGAGGCGTTGCGGGCAGCCCACGCCGAACTGACCCGCCTGCGGGATGAGGCGGTGGCGGCCAATCGCGCCAAGAGCGACTTCCTGGCCACCATGTCCCACGAAATTCGGACGCCCATGAACGGCGTACTTGGCATGGCGCAGGTTCTGCTGATGCCCGACATAAGCGAAGCGGAACGGAAGGATTACGCCCGCACGATCCTGAACTCCGGGCAGACGCTCATGACCGTCTTAAACGATATCCTCGATCTGTCGAAAATAGAATCGGGGCACTTCACGCTCGAGACCCGGCCGTTCGACCCTGCGCAGTTGATTCGCGAAGTCCAAGAACTCTTCAAGGAGTTGGCCCACGAAAAGGGACTCGATATCCAAGGGAACTGGTCCGGCCCAAAAATG
>JAJXVG010000147.1 GCA_021782315.1 Pseudomonadota bacterium
TCTACTTCGAGCAGACCTATGCCGCCTACGCCGATTTTCAGCGCCAAATGGAGCGCTACTGGTGTCTGCGCTGGATTCTGCAGCACGGTTTGAGCGAAATCGCAGCGACGGTCCGCCGTGAGCAGAACGTCAAAATCGACCATCTGCCGCTGCTCTTGCGCGTTCCATCCCTGCCGGCCGATCTGCCCGCCGGGCAGCGCGTGCGTCTGGCTTTCGAGTCCATCGACTTGCTTGGTCCGGATCTGAGCTGTCGTTTCGTCGCACTCTTGGGCGATGGCAGTCAGGCCGAGGCAGCGGAGGAGGCGGTGCAGTGACAAAGAAGTCGGCCGCCCTGCGCCCTTCGGTCGGGCTGTGGCGGGATCGCCGCCTGTGGCTGGCGCTGGGCATTTCCGTCCTTTTTCATGGGCTCCTGCTGCTTCTGGATTTCGAATTTCCGGAGGCCTCGAAAACAATGCGCGAGAAGGCCATGGACATCATTCTGGTCAATGCGAAATCCCATCGCAAGCCGCATGATGCCCAGGCATTGGCGCAGTCCAATCTCGACGGCGGCGGCAATGTCGATGAAAACCGTCGGGCCAGGACGCCATTGCCGCCGACCTCGCAGACCAACGACGGCGATGCCGTGCAGCAGCAGACGCAACGTCGGGTGCAGGAACTGGAAACCGCGCAGCAAAAGCTGTTGACCCAGGCCAAGAGCCTGCGCAACGTGGCCTCTGCGGGGGTTCCGGCCGAGCAGCCGTCGCCGGCGCCCACCGTCAGCGGCCTCGATCTCGCCGAATCGGCGCGGGCCATGGCACGGCTCGAAGGGGAGATCAGCAAGTCGGTAGACGATTACAACAAGCGGCCGCGCAAGAAATATGTCGGGGCGCGGACCGAGGAATATGTTCTGGCCGCTTACCTGGATGCCTGGAAACAGAAGATCGAACGCATCGGCACCTTGAATTATCCGGATGCCGCGCGCGGCAAGCTCTACGGTGCCGTCGTCCTGTTCGTCGAATTGCGCGCCGAAGATGGCAGCCTGTACAACGCCGAGATTTCAAAATCCTCCGGGCACAAGGTGCTCGATCAGGCGGCACTGCGCATTCTCCGGATGTCGGCGCCGTTCGGCGCCATACCGCAGCAGGCGCTGGGCGGGGCAACCGTCCTCTCCTTCGCCCGCACCTGGTATTTCACCCAGGGCGATGCCCTGAACACGGCTGGCAAATGAGCGACCTGTACTGCGTTTTCGGCAACCCGATCGGTCATTCGAAATCGCCGGCCATCCATGCCGCCTTTGCCGCCGAAACAGGGCAGGACATGATCTACGAAGCGCGACTGGCCGCGGTCGACGGCTTTGACCGCGCGGTTTCGGCCTTTGTGGCGGCCGGCGGCAAGGGCGCCAATGTGACCGTTCCCTTCAAGGAAGAGGCCTTTCGCCTGGCGACGCGATTGTCGGAGCGGGCCGCCCGGGCGGGCGCGGTCAACACCCTGCTTTTCGACGGCGATGGCATCCTTGGCGACAACACCGACGGCGCGGGCCTGGTCCGCGATATCGCCGACAATCTCGGTTATTCGCCGACCGGCCGACGCATATTGCTGCTCGGGGCGGGCGGTGCGGCGCGCGGCGTCATCGCGCCGCTGCTGGCCGCCCGCCCCTCTTCACTGTTTATCGCCAACCGTAGCGCCGACAAGGCCGAAGCGCTGGCCGCCGCCTTTGCCGACATGGCGGCGGGGCAAGCGGGACTCCCGCTGGCTGCGGTGGACGCCGGCAGTTTTGCCAAGATCGCCGGCATGCGTTTCGACCTGGTGATCAATGCGACCTCGGCCAGTCTTTCCGGTCAGAGTGTGCCCTTGCCGCCCGGTATTCTTGCCGAGGCCGGCCTGGCCTACGACATGATGTACGGCAAGGGTGAAACGCCGTTCATGGCGCAGGCCCGTGAACAAGGCGTGGCGAGATGCTCGGATGGTCTGGGAATGCTGGTCGAGCAGGCCGCCGAGGCATTTTTCGTGTGGCGGGCGGTGCGCCCGGTCACTCGCCATGTCCTGGCCGACCTGAGAGCAAAGCTCGGCCGATGAGTGCCGTCGGCCGCTGGTTGAAGCGGGCTCTGCTCGGCCTGATCGGCTTGTTTCTGCTCTGGCAGCTGTGGTTGCTTGGCTGGGTTCTGCTCTGGGGATGGGTCAATCCCGGTCAGACCCGGTTCATGGAAATTCGCCTGGCCGAATTGCGGCAGAAGGTGCCCGACGCGCAGCTCAAGCAACAATGGGTTCCCTACGACCGTATCTCCGTTCACCTGAAACGCGCCATCATCGCGGCTGAAGACGCCAAGTTCGTCGATCATGAAGGATTCGATTGGGAAGGCATGCAGAAGGCCATGGAAAAGAACCAGAAGAAGGGGCGTTTCGTCGCCGGCGGTTCGACCATCAGCCAGCAACTGGCCAAAAATCTCTTTCTGACGCCGAGCAAGTCCTATTTCCGCAAGTTCGAGGAAGCGATCATCACGCTGATGCTGGAAAATCTGTGGAGCAAGCGACGGATATTCGAGGTTTACCTGAACGTGATCGAGTGGGGTAACGGCGTGTTTGGCGCCGAAGCGGCGGCCCGTCATTATTACAATGTCAGTGCCGCCCAACTCGGACCGGAGCAAGCGGCACGCCTGGCCGGCATGGTGCCGAATCCGCGCTATTACGACCGCAGTCGAAGCGCACCGGGCCTGGGACGCAAGACCGCCATCATCCTCGGCCGGATGTCGAGCGCCGAGGTGCCCTGACCGCCGCCCACGCCCGGGCTCGGATAGAGAGTCGGCTCGTCGGGTGATGTTACAATCACGCTTTGTTTTTGCATCGCAACATTGGCCCGCCATGTCCGACAATTTCCCGACCGAAGTAGATGTGCTCAAGGAGCATCTGGCCGATGTGCAGGAGCTGCTTTCCAAACACCGCCTGGTGGAGGAGATGGTCCGGCGCCAGGATATGCCGCGCCAGGACCTGGTCGAAGGCCTGGTCCATAAGCAGCACATCAGCGAACTTCGCACCCTCTTCGCCCGTTTGCCGGTGGTTTCGGTCGCCCTCATCCTCAGCGCCCTGCCCGAAGAGGATCGCCTGATTGCCTGGAAGGAAATTGACGAAGGGCGGCAGGACGACATTCTCGAATTGCTGGCCGACGAGGTGCAGGAACTGCTGGTCGGCGACGGACACCGGCCGAGCAAGAAAGTCATCGTCAATGCCTTTGAGCTGCACGATGGCCGCCTGCGGCAGATCGTCGTCGAACGCCAACTGGACTTCGCCGGCATCAAACCGATATGGATCGACCTGGTGGCGCCGACGCCGAGGGTTCGCGAATGGGTCAGCAAGCAGTTCGGACTCGATCTGCCCGATCCCAAGAACCTGACCGACCTCGAGGCCAGCGCCCGTTTCTACATTGAAGACAACGGCGAATTGCACCTGCATTCCGACTTTCTGCTCGACATGGCCAACCAGTCGCGCAACGTGGCGGTGGCCTTCATTCTGCACGACGAAATTCTCTTTTCGGTACGCTTGGAGGAACTGCCCGTTTTCCGTCTGCAGCGCCATCGCGCCCGGACGCGGCCGGGTTACGTCACCGACGCCAAGGATGTCCTGCTCGATCTGTACGCGGCCGACGCCGAATATTCCGCCGATGCGCTGGAAGACGTTTATGCCTCGCTGGAGGCCGTCGCCAAGCACGTCTTGAGCACCCATCTGACCGACGAGGTGGCCGGGGTGATCCTGGCCGATGTCGCCAAACAGGAGGACCTGAACGGGCGTATCCGCCGCAATGTGCTGGATACGCGCCGGGCCGTCGCCTTCCTGATGCGCGGCAAGTTCCTCAACCAGCCGCAACAGGAGGACGCGCGCCAGATCATGCGCGACATCGAGTCTCTCGACGGCCACACCTCCTTTCTCTTCGGCAAGATCAACTTCCTGATGGACGCCGTGGTTGGTTTCATCAACATCAACCAGAACCAGCGCGTGTCGAAATTGACCAAGCTGTCGATCGTCTTCATGCCGATCAATATCGTCGCCGGTATCGGCGGCATGTCGGAATTTTCCATGATGACCACCGGCATTGCCTGGCCGGTGGCATATGGCGCCTTAACCCTGGGCATGGGCGCGGTCGGCTGGCTGACCTATCTGGCGCTGCGCCATGCCGAGCAGCGCGAGGCCAGGAGCAAGCTGGAGGATGCCCGGGCGATGATGGCCCCTACTTCGTCATCAGTTTCAAGCCGATGATGCCGGCGACGATCAGCCCGATGCTGATCAGTCGCGCCACTTCCCGCGATTCGCCAAAGAGAAGGATGCCGAGGATGGCCGTGCCGACGGCGCCGATCCCGGTCCATACGGCATAGGCCGTCCCCAGCGGCAGTACCTTCAACGACCAGCCGAGCAGGACGACGCTGGCCGTCATGGCAGCCAGCGTCGCCAGCGAAGGCCACAGGCGACTGAAACCCTCAGTGTATTTCAGCCCGACCGCCCAGCCGATTTCGCAGAGACCGGCAAAGAACAGGATCAGCCAGGCAGCGCCGGTGTTCACTTCAGTCCGGCGAAGTAGGCGTCGGCTGCCGCGACCGTCGTCGCGATGTCGGCCTCGCTGTGAGCGGCCGAGACGAAGCCGGCTTCGAAGGCGGAGGGCGCGAAGTAATGGCCAGCATCGAGCATGGCATGGAAGAAGCGGTTGAAGGCCTCCTTGTCGCAGGCCAGCACTTCGTCGTAGCTGCCGGGGCATTTTTCGGCAAAATAAAGGCCAAACATGCCGCCGATGTTCTGGGCGGCGAAGGCGATGTCGTGTTTTCCGGCGGCCGCCGCCAGGCCGTCGCACAGTGCCCTGGTCCTGGCGGTCAGGGCTTCGTGGAAGCCCGGCGCCCGGATCAGCTTGAGGGTGGCCAGGCCGGCCGCCGTGGCGACCGGATTGCCGGACAGTGTTCCGGCCTGGTAGACCGGGCCGAGCGGCGCGATCTTTTCCATGATCTCGCGCTTGCCGCCGAAGGCGCCGAGCGGCATGCCGCCGCCGATCACCTTGCCGAAGGTGGACAGGTCGGGGGTGATGCCGAACAGTCCCTGAGCGCTCTTCAGGCCGACGCGGAAGCCGGTCATCACTTCGTCGAAAATGAGCACCGCGCCGTATTGCGTGCACAGGGCGCGCATGGCGTTGAGGAATTCAGTCGTCGGCGCGATCAGGTTCATGTTGCCGACCACCGGTTCGACAATGACGGCGGCGACCCTGTCGCCATGCCTGGCGAACGCCTCGGCCAGTTCCTGCGGGTTGTTGTAGGTGAGGACCATGGTGTTTTCGGCAACGCCGGCCGGCACGCCGCTCGAGGAGGGATTGCCGAAGGTCAGCAGTCCCGAGCCCGCCTTCACCAGCAATCCGTCGGAATGGCCGTGGTAGCAGCCTTCGAACTTGATCAGCAGGTCGCGCCCGGTATGGCCGCGAGCCAGGCGGATGGCGCTCATGGTCGCCTCGGTGCCCGAGGAGACCAGGCGGACCATATCCATCGACGGCACCAGTTCGCAGAGCAGGTCGGCGAGGTCGACTTCCTTCTCGGTCGGCGCGCCGAAGGAGAGGCCGTCGACGACCGCGGCCTGGACGGCGGCGATGACCTCGGGGTGGGCGTGGCCGAGAATCATCGGGCCCCAGGAGCCGACATAGTCGGTGTACCACTTGCCGTCCGCATCCTGCACCTTGGCGCCGACGCCTTTCCGGAGGAAGCAGGGTGTGCCGCCGACCGAGCGGAAGGCGCGGACCGGCGAATTGACGCCGCCGGGGATGTGGCGCTGGGCGCGTTCGAACAATTGCTGGTTGCGGGATGTCATGCGGGGTGCTCCTCGAAGAGACGTTGATAGGCGGCGGCGCGCGCCACGATGTCGGGCGCCGAAAAGAGATCGGAGATGACGGCGAGCAGGTCGGCGCCGGCGGCGATGAGCGGCGGGGCGTTGTCGAGCGTGATGCCGCCGATGGCGCAGACGGCGGCGGTCAATCCGGCCTTTGCGGTAGAGAACAGGTGGCGGGGGGCGAGTGGGGCCTGCGGCTTGGTCGGCGACTGATGGACCGCGCCGAAGGCGACGTAATCGGCGCCGGCCGCGACGGCCGCCTGCGCGGCGACAAGGTTGGCGTAACAGGAGGTGCCGAGCAGGCGCTGCGGGCCGAGCAGGGCGCGGGCTGCCTTCAGGTTGCCGTCGTCCCTGCCGAGATGCAGGCCGTCCGCCCCGACCAGGAAGGTCAGGGCGATATCGTCGTTGATCACGAGGCGGGCCCCATGGCGCAGGGTCAGTTCCCTCAGTGCGCGCGCCCGGGCCACGCGCTCCGGCATGGCACTCGTCTTGTCGCGGTGCTGGAGAATTCGACAGCCGCCGGTCAGCGCGGCCTCGACATCGGTCAGCAGGCGCTTGCCATCGACGTATTCGGGGGTGATGGCGTAAAGGCCGCGCAAATCACTTCTCATCGCCGTTCCCGTCGTCCTCGGCTGCCTCTTCGTCGCTGCCGCGCGCCCAGAAAAACCGGTCGGGAATGAATTGGCCCATGCCGGCCCGGAAGCCGTTGGCCAGAGTTTGCCAGGTGTAGTCCTGCGCGTCGCGCACGGCCTCCTCGATGCCGGCGCCGCCGGCGATGCAGCCGGCGGTGGCCGAGGCCAGCGTGCAGCCCGAGCCGTGGTAGTTGCCGGGCAGTCGTTCCCAGGCATCGCGACGGATGACCCCGTCGACGCCGTACAGCGTGTTGATGACCTGCGGGGTGTTCTCATGGGTGCCGGTGATCAGCACGTATTGCGCCCCCATTTCGATCAGGCGCTGGGCGCAGATGTCGATCGATGGTTCGCCGTCGTCGTCGTCGCTTTCCGCCAGGCGTCGTGCTTCCGGCGCATTGGGGGTGAGCAGGGTGGTCTGTGGCAGCAGCATTTCGCGAATGGCCGAAATCACCTCCTCGCCTGACAGTTCGTCGCCACGTCCCGAGGCCAGTACCGGATCGAAAATCAGCGGTATGTCCGGATAGTCGGCAATGATCTCGGCAACCGCCAGGACATTTTCGACGCTGCCCAGCATGCCGATCTTGAAGGCGGCGACCGGCATGTCCTCGAGTATGGTGCGGGCTTGGTGTTCGAGCAGTTCGGCGGCGACCGGATGGACGCTGCGGACGCCGACCGTGTCCTGGACCGTCAACGCGGTCAGCGCACTGAGGGCATGGCAGCCCAGGCTGGCCAGGGTCAGGATGTCCGCCTGCATGCCGGCGCCGGAAGACGGGTCGCTGGCGGAAAAAACGAGCACCAGCGGCGGGCTGGGCGGTGTGGGGGCTGTGGCGGTCATGGCTGGTCGCAGCCTTGGCGGCGGCGAAGGAGAATAGGTAAGATGGTTACGATTTTATCCGAATCCGGCGCTGGCCGAAGCCCCCTTCCATGCGTTGAAACAGGCGGACAGGCCTTGCCGTGGGATATTGTTTCCGTAGTATGATGCGCCGATATCGATAGCGCCTCGAGAACAGGCCTAGGGGACAAGGGTAGTGACTGATTTATCCAGACTGCGCGGCGTCAGGGTCATGGTCATTGACGACAGCAACACGATACGGCGCAGCGCCGAGATTTTTCTCGTTCAGGCCGGGTGCCAGGTGGTGCTCGCCGAGGACGGTTTCGATGCGCTGGCCAAGATCGCCGATCACCAACCCAGCATCATTTTTTGCGACATCATGATGCCGCGCCTTGACGGCTATCAAACCTGCTCGCTGATCAAGAAAAATTCCCGTTTCAAGGCAACACCCGTGATCATGCTTTCTTCCAAGGATGGCCTTTTCGATCGCGCGCGCGGCCGCATGGTCGGCTCCGACCAGTATCTGACCAAACCTTTTACCAAAGATAGTCTGCTCCAAACGGTTGCTGCCTTCGCACTGCCGGTTGAGGCAGGATCCAATCCGTAGTTCAGGGAGAACTCATGCCTGTAAAAAATATCCTTGTTGTTGATGATTCGCCGACC
>JAJXVG010000148.1 GCA_021782315.1 Pseudomonadota bacterium
GGCTTTATCCGACAGTGGAATGCCGACATTGTTGACCGCGTAAACCGTGATGTAGGGAATGACGGTAAAACCGGAAAATATGATCAGGGCCGAAAAAAGCAGGGCGCGCAGGTGATTGACGTCACCCAGCACGCTGAAGGTGGTCGACAGCAAATGGGCGCGTTTTTCGTCGCTCAGGTGGTGACGCAGTTCCGGCAGGAAGCGCCGGCCGATGACGAGAAAGACCAGGCTCAGTGCGGCGATGAAGACGAAGGGGGAGCGCCAGCCGAGGTGGTTGGCCAGCCATAGCGACAAGGGCACGCCGGCGATGGTCGAAATCGAGAAGGCGCTGGAAACAATGCCGCTCGCCCGCGCCCGTCTGGAAAACGGAATGGTGTCGGCGATCATGGTCTGCACCAGGGCGCCCATGATGCCGCCGAATACCCCGGCCAGGCCGCGCGCGACAATCAGTGTCGAGTAGCTCGGCGCCAGGCCGCAAGCCAGGGTGGCCAGGGCAAACAGGCCAAAGGCCGAGAGCAGGACGCGCTTGCGCTCGAAGAGATCGACGAATGTCGCGGCCAGTATCCCGGATATTGCCGCACTGAAACTGTAGGAGGCGACCAGCAGCCCGAATTCGTGCGTTCCGATGGCGAAGGCCTTCATCAGGATAGGCCCGAGCGGCATCATGATCATGAAATCGAGGATATGGCTGAACTGAATGCCGGCCAGGGTGAGCAGGAAAAAACGTTCGTCGCGGGGAGAAAGCGTGGCGGTCATGAAGACGGGAAGGGGGGCGTGGGCGACAAGGATACCCGCCTCACGGGGGGCTCGATAGCGCCGCCATCGTTGCGGGGGATTATTTTGCGGTGGACCGGCGACGAATCTTGAACCAATGCGGGGATGACTACTCAAACGCCATGTGGCAGGCAGCGCAAAAAATCCGTGCCTGCCATCCCGTCGCATCGTCCCTTCGAGAACGAGAGGTATGCCATGAACGCATTCCCGAACATTCGTCAGCACTTGCCGTCGCTTGTCGTTGCCGTCGCTATGGTTTCGTTTGTCGTGCCAGCCGTCGCTGACGATCTCAAGTTCAAGCTGTCCGGCGATATGGAGGTGCCGCCAGTCGCCACCGAGGCGGTCGGCGACGCCGCCATTCGCATCAAACCCGATATGAGCGTCAGCGGAAAACTGACGACCCGCGGGATGGTCGGCACCATGGCCCATATCCATATGGGCGGCGCCGGTATAAACGGACCGGTCGTCATTACCCTGAGCCGGAGCGGCGACCAACTCTGGACCGTTCCCGAAGACAGCAAGCTCGGCGCGGCCGAATACAAGGCCTACCTGGCCGGCGAACTGTACGTCAACGTGCATTCCGCCGATCACAGGTCGGGTGAGATCCGCGGCCAGTTGGTGCCGCCGGCCGCCGACACGAAATATTCCTACTGAGCAGGCTTCGATCTTTGTCGGGAAAAGGAGTTTTCCATGTATGCCCAGCAGCACACCATGAGCAGTCTCTTCGCCCAACTCGGCTTGCCGGCCGACGAGGCCGCGCTGGAAGATTTCATCGCCGCCCATCGCCCGCTGGCGAACGGTGTCCCTCTCTACCGGGCGCCTTTCTGGAGTGCCGCCCAGAGAGCGTTTCTCAAGGAAGAGATTATCGAGGATGCCGACTGGGCGGCGGTGATCGACGAGCTCAACGGGCGTCTGAGGTAAGGGCGCCCGGCCGCTCAGTTTTGCTTGGCCGCGACCAGGCGGCAGTCCGGTGCCCCGCTCACCCCGCGCCAGCAAGGATTTTGGGCGAAAGCCCGCCTGCCATCACCAAACGAAGAAAACCAGTGTCCAGACCCCTGCCATCAAACCGACCGGCCATAGCATGACCAGTCCGGCCACGCAGCGCAGGCCGGCTTTCACGTCGGCAGGCAGCAGCAGGCGAAAGGCCAGCCACAGGCTGCCGAAGCAACCCGCTGTCAGCAAGGTGACGCGGAAATAAGGCAGCCAGCCCAGCCACAGGTGTTCGGCTTTCAGGTGGGTGACGGTCAGCATCGACAGGCCGAGGATGACGCTGGCAGCGGCGAGCGGCGTCAGGGCCAGGGCGAAGCGCTGCCAACTGAGGCCTTTGGTCCTGACCAGGCGGGTGGCGACGAGCGGGCCGGCGAGGAGCAGGCTGCCGAGCAGGAAGCCGCCGCCGAGCAGGTAGGCGAGAATCAGGATGCCGTCGAGCCAGGTGAACAGGTCGCTGGCTTCCGGGTAGTGGGTGAGCAGCCACCACGGCACATCGTTGTCGAGCAGGGCGAAGCGGTTGTGGTCGACCAGCCATTCGGCGGCGGCCAGCTTGGCGCTGAGCAGCCAGGGGCTGAGCGTCCACTGGAAGGCGGCGGTGGCGACGCCGAGCACGCCATAGACCAGGGTCAGCGCATCCGATGTTTTGGCCGGGGCATTGATATCGAGAATCTCGCTGAACGGCGACCGGGTGGCGTAAGCGACGGCGCCGCGCTGGCCGGCGCAGCGGCCGCAACTATGGCATTCGGAGGCGCTGGTCATGCGCCTGACGTCGAGCAATGGGGCGCAGTTAACCGGTTCGAAATTGCCCTGGTAGCGGTCCCAGGCGGCCCGGTCCACCTTGTAATGCAGCGGGGCGATCTTGGCGAGCACGGCGAAGACGCCTGAGGCAGGACACAGGTAGCGGCACCAGATGCGCTTTTCGCGGCCGTAGAGCAGACCGATGACGATGGCGGCGACGGTCGACCCGCCGAGGACCAGCAGGGCGGCTTGCGGATATTCGTAGACACTGACCAGTTGGCCGTAAACCGTGGTGCAGACGAAGGCGACGAAGGGCCAGCCCGACCATTTCAGCCAGCGCGGCAGGGCCTTGCCGCGGCCGTAGCGGCTGGCCCATTCGGAGACGGCGCCTTCCGGGCAGAACAGGCCGCACCAGACGCGGCCCATGGTCACGGTGGCGATCATGACGCCAGGCCACCACAGGCCCCAGAAGCAGAACTGGGCGAAGAGGCGCAGATTGTCCCAGATGTGGGCGTCTTCAGGCGGCAGGGGCAAAAATGCCGGAATGACGACCATGGCGGCGTAGAGGATGACGATCAGCCACTGGATGGCGATGATCGGGCGGCGCTTCCTTCTCAGGAAAAGGCCGATTTTTTCGATTTGGCCGCGCGGCCCCTCCTGGCGGTCCGGCGTCCGGTCGGGGTGGAAATGGATGATCTGTTCAGCCACGACCGGTTCTCCGCCAAGCGAGCAGCACGACACCCCAGTAGGCGGCCCAGGCGAGCAGGCTGCTCAGCGCCGGCCGGGCGCGGTAGCCCGAGAAGTCGGCGATCAGCTTGCCAGCTTTGGTCGTGTCGTCGATCAACCCCGAACTGTCCCAGACCGGGTCGAGCAGGGGTGGCAGCCAGCCGGCGCCGATCAGGCGGTCGATGCCCGAAACGAGCAGGGCAGAGGCGAGAATCAGCAGGAGAACGGAGGAGAGGCGGAGCAGCAGGGCGATATTGAGGCGGGCCAGGCTGGTCGCGGCCAGCCAGGCGGTCAGGCCGGCCGCGGCAAAGCCGGCCAGGGCGCCGGTCCACACCGGGGCGAGATCGCCTTCCTGGACCATGCCGTAAAGGAAAATGACCGTTTCGGCACCTTCACGGGCGACGGCGAGGGCGGCGACGACGGCCACGCCGAGGTAACCGGAGCGTTCCCGGGCGGCCGCCAGATCGGCCTGCAGCCGGGCTTTCATCTGTCGGCCATGCTTGCGCATCCAGAGCACCATCTGGGTGATCAGGCCGGCCGCGACGAACAGGGTGGCGGTCTGAAAGATGTCCAGGGCGTTGCCGGTCAATTCATCCTGGACGGTGAGCAGCGCCCAGCCGAGCAGCATGGCGAGGCCGGCGCCGGCGGCGAGGCCGACGAACAGCGCGCGCCTGCCCTTGCCCGAGGCATCGTTGGCCTCTAGCCAGGCGTAAAGAATTCCGGCGATAAGGAAAGCCTCGAGGCTTTCGCGCCATACGACAAAAAATGCATTACCCATGTTCTCCTCCGTGCTGGCTGGCTATTTACTTGGCGATGATCCGGCCCTGGCCGGTTTCCGGATGAAAGTCGTCAAAAAACTTGTAGGTCCCTGGTTTCATCGGGAAAAAGACCAGGCTGCGCGTGACGCCGGGGGCGAGAACCAGTTCCTTCTTCAATTCCAGGCTTTCGAATTCCGCCGCGCCCGGCCCCTCGTTCTTCACCTCCAGCCGGAATCTGGTTTTGGCCGGCACTTCCAGGGTTTCTGGAAAAATTCGACCTTCCTTCATCAACAGCTTGTAGGTCGGCATCTCGTCGGCCATGGCGGCACCGAGCTGGATGCCGGGCAGGGCCAGCGGGAAATAGAGGCTGAAAACGAAAAGCAGTCGGGCGGTTTTCATGAGTTCTCCTTAGTACGAAATGTTGGCGCGCAGGCCAAACACCTTGACCGATTCGGCATCCGGATTGGCGCCACCGCGGGTGATCAGTTGGAAGTCGGGCGAGATTTCGAACTGCGGTGAAATGTGATAGCGGTAGTAGATTTCCGCGACCTTCTCGGCGCCGTTCGGCGTGAAGCCGAAGTAGCCGGAAAGGCAACTGCCGTTGGCGTCGTAACCGCCAGCGCAGCCGCTGCCGCCGGATGTACGATAGGCCGAACTGGCTTTCAGCCAGCTACCGCCGATGCCGATGGCGTCGGAACCCCGGCTCCAATAGGCGCCGCTGATTTCCCCACCGATAGACAGAGCCTGGTTGAACGGCAGTTCCCCCTTGACCAGATGGCCATAGCGGGCAAACAGATTGATGCCGTCGCCGACGCGCTGGTCCACGGAGAAACCGATGCCGGTGTGGCGGCCGGTGACGCTGCTGTCCAGTTCGGGAACCTGGCTGCGCGTCCAGGCGTAGGCGCGGTAGTTGCCTACCTGCCCGCCGAACAGTCTGAGCTGCTTTTCGGCCTGGAACATGGCGAGCGGCGCCGACAGGCTCTTCTGATAATTCGAACCCTTGTCGCCGGCGCCGAACAGGCCGAGCGACAGGCGCCACGGCTCGGGCTTGTTGGCGTTGTTGACGTAGGAGGCGATGAATCCCGGCTGGAAACCGTTGGCATCGACGCCGATTTCCCGGCCGGCGTCGAGCAGCGGGTTATGTATGAATACCGAATTCAGGAACTGCTTCGATTCGTCGCCGGCCGCCGTGTTCTGGTCGAAGAAGCCGAAAATGTCCATTTTGCCGAAGGTCACTTCCAGCTTCTCGCGCGAGTAAGGCTTGAAACCGCCGAAGGGCAAGGGAATGGCCGCCTGGTACCAGGCCTGGCCGAGGATGGCCACCGAGTCGTCGGGGTTGGCACCGCTGGCGCGGAAGGCCACGGCATTGGGGGCGCTGGCGAAATAGCCGAGGTGCGACATGGCTGCGTTCAGACCCTGGCCCTGGCCCATGCGAAGGTGGGCGAAGACCTTGTGCTCGATGTCGCCAATCGGGTTGAGCGGCAATTCGATGCTGATGTCGGCCCGGTAATTCAGCTGGGCCCCGCCATCGGCCGTGTTGCTTGGCAGGCCGGCGGCGTGCTGGGCAACGGTGGTTAGCGCGGCGCCGACCTTGATGCCGTCGAGCTTGTCGGCCAGTTTGGCCGATTTCTTCATTTCCAGCACGTCTTTTTCAGCGCCCTTCAGGCGCACCGTCAGTTCCGGTTCGTATTGCGACAGGAGCGGACTGTCCAGTCCCCTGGCGATTGCTTCGCTGTCGCCCTTCAGCGCTTTGACTTCCTTTTCCAGTTCGGTATTGCGCGCTTCCAGCTTCTCCATGCGGGCGAGTAATTTTTGCAGGCTGGCTTCATCGTCGGCGGCGAAGGTGGGCAGGGCCAGTCCCGCCGCGACAAGCGCGGCGGTCAGTTTGGCTAGGCGCGGCATGATCAGTAACCGCCTTTTTTGCCGATGCCGACGTAGGTGAATTCGTACTCGACTTCGAAGGGTTTGAACCAGGGGCGAACGCCGGTGGCGCGGTCGGTATGGCGGCCGAAATGAGCGTGGTGGTTTTCCGAGGGCGGCAGGATGGTGTATTTCACCTTGTATTTGCCGGGGCCGGCCAGCTTGACGTTGTCGCCGTAGTGCGGGCCGTCGTTGGCGACCATCGGCATGAAGTCGCCGGCCAGCCTGAAATCGCCGCCGACCTTGCTGACTTCGAATTTGACCAGCAGGTAGGGCAGCCAGGCGCCCTCCTCGAAGCCGTTGGGATTGTTGGCCAGGGCATGGATGTCGGCTTCCAGGTGAATGTCGGATTCCGCTACCTTTTTCATCATGCCGTCCGGTTCCATTTCGACGGGTTGCAGATAAACCGCGGCGATTTCCATGCCGTTGCGCTGCTGGGGAACACCGATGGGGTATTCGAGGGCGAGGGCGGGAGCGGCGAGCGCAGCGGACAGGGCCAGGGCGGAAGCGAGTTTGTTGACGGTCAGCATATGAGTTTTACTCCTTGTTTTCTCTGGCTGGCTGACGATGTGCTGGCTGGCTTGAGCTTGGTTTTCAGAAGAAAGGTTAGGGCGAAACTTTTACGGTGGAGCGCTTCCCGGCTGGGTGACGAAGCCGATCCTGCTCAGGCCGGCGCGACGGGCTGCGTTCATAAACCCCCTTGGCTGGCTGGGGGACGAGACTGACAAGCTGGAGATAACTATTTGGTCAGGATCAGCTTGTTTTCGCGGGTGACCCGCAACAGGTAGCGCTGGCCGGCATGTTCGATTTCGACCACCGGGGCACCGCCGAGAATTTGCTCGCTATCGATGCGCGGCAAGGGTTCCGGTGTCTCGGTGACCGGCCGGCGATCAAGGGGGCGTGGCTGAGTATCCATGTCAAAAGCCTAATGCAAACAAGAATTGATATCATTTTAACTTAATGAGAATGATTGTCAATTACATCGGGGTTTGCTATTGATCCTGGCCCGGGTAATTGATCGGATGCGATGTGCCGGAGTCGCTATGGGCGGCCAGTTTGAGGTGCTAAACTTTCTCCGCCGTCATCGCTGCGCAGTGGCCCTGATCGATCAATCGTGAAAGCCCGGAACTGCCGCTGTTTTTCAGGTAGAGGCAGGGTTTGCCCGTACGTTTGCATAGTTCCTTGACCCGCCAGTAGGCGTTGTGACTGACGCAGCCTGCCTGGCAGATGACGAGGTCGGCTGCCGCCAGGTAGCCATCCATGCGATGCAGGCTTTCCTCCAGTCCGCCGTCGTGATGGAGGAAGCGTCCGCCGCGCTGTTCGACGATCTGGCGATAGGCGTCGATCGAACCGGAACGGCCGCCGACGCAGAGTATGCATTTGCCGGAAAGCCGGGCGGCGATCTCCTCCGGCCCGGGGCAGGCCGCCGGGTCAGGGGGGGGCTGACAACCGACCGCTTCGTCCGCCCGCTTGTTCTGTGCCCGCAGGCGGTCAAGCTGGCGGCCCAAGTCGCGGGCGTGGGCGGTCAGCGCGTTGGCCCGGGCTTCGGCATCGGCCGCGCGGCGGGCCAGCACCTGGCGATCCTTAAGTTGGGACAGGTTTGCGCGCAATGCGTCGAGCGCTCCGACCAGTCCGGCGGTACGGGCATCCTTGCCAGCCAACTCGCTGCGCAGTTCGGCAATACGCTGTTCCAGCAATTGGCTTTCCCGTATTTTCCCGGCCTTCAGGGATTCGACTTCGAGACGTGCCTGGTCGAGCTGTCGACGCAGATCGGCATTGTCTGCCCCGAGTCTTTTCAGGGCGTTCAGATCGGCTCGCGTGCCGCTGCCGATCTGGTGCTGGAGCATGTGGATGTCGGCGTAGATCTCCTGTTCGAGCAGCGGCTCGCAAGCCGGGTGGGTCCAGCTTGCCCACAGGGCGCCGGGAATCTCGGTGCCGCTTTGCATCGCCAGCTGCCAGCGCTGGCGCAAGGTCTCGCTATCCTTGGCCGTGCCGAAGCTGCGGACGATCAGTTGAAAACGCC
>JAJXVG010000149.1 GCA_021782315.1 Pseudomonadota bacterium
CCTGCCGGTCATTCTGGCCGTCATTCTCTTCCGGGAACTCCTGACATGCCGGCTCCTGGCCGGAACGGTCCTGGGGGCAGGGGGGTGCGCCCTGCTGTCTCTCCAGGACTCGCTGGGGACCGCTCTCTGGGCCCTCCCCTTTCTGGGGGCCGCCCTGTTGTGGGCCCTGGACTCGAACATCCTTCGCTATCTCTCGGAGGTGAACCACCTGGTCCTGACCGTCTGGAAGGGGGCCGGCTCCTCTCTCCTCCTGTTTCTTCTGGCCATTCTCTCCGAACCGATCCAACGCCCCTCACCGATGGTCCTGGGGGTGCTTCTGACAGGGGCGGTCGGATACGGAATGAGCCTGGTCTTTTTCATCCGGTCGATCGCCCGGATCGGGGTCTCCCGGACGGGGGCCTGGTTCTCGTTTTCTCCGTTTCTGGGCGCGATCCTCTCTCTTCTTTTTCTTCGGGAGCCGGTTCCGGAGGTCTTTCCGGTCTCCTTCGGCATCCTTCTGGTGGCCGCCTTTCTTCTTCAGGAGCCGTCCCGGGATCTTGCAAAACCGGAGGATGCGGGGAAATAGCCGTTGGGGAGGGGAGGATCAGAGGAAGCGGTTGTTCCGGTAGTCGTCGATGGCCCGCTCGATTTCCTCCCGGGTTTCGGTCAGGGCGCTCGGCATATCGACGATGACTGCGTTGAGATGCGGGTAGCGCTGGCAGAAACGGATCGAGTGCAGGCCATGCGATCCACCCAGGTCGAGCAGACGCCGATGGTCCGGCGACACCGGTACCTGTGCGAGCAGATCGGGGCCGAGATCGGATGCGAAAGCGCCCATGTAGGACGAGAACAACTGCCCGAGTTGCGGCCGGTCAACCATCGCGTCCCACAGCAATTGCTGTGGTCTGCCGGAGCGGACGCATTCGGCCAGACCGCCCATCATCGTCCATGCCTCGTGGGTCCACAACAGGCCTGGCGTGTAATCGACCTGGCCGGCCCGGGTAAACCAGCGTTGCGTGCTGCCCGTGTTGGCAAACGAATCGCCCTGTTTTTGCAGGTAGCCGGCGGCAACCAGAAAATCGGCCAGGGCGACCGTACCCTGGAGGCTGGCATCGAGCTTCCCGGCCAGTTTGGAGGCCGACAGCGCTCCGCCGGACAGCGCCTCGAAAAGTCCGAGCCGTCCGGCCGCGACGATGGCCGAAGATTTCATCATCGGCATGTAAACATCGAGCATGGCGAGTTCGGCCGATCCGTGCCCCTGGCAAATGTCGGGTTTCGGCACGAAGCGCAGCGGATTGTTGGCGGTCAAGCGAGACACTCCGTCCGGGCCAGGGCCGCTTCGACCGCCGCGATCAAGGTAGGGTCGTCCGGCGTCGTGTCCGGCGAGAAACGTTGCAAAACAGTACCGTCTCGACCGAGCAGGAATTTTTCGAAATTCCACAGCAGGTCGCCGGGTTGTTTGGGCGAAAGCCCGTATCCGGCCAGTTTCTCGAGGAAGTCGCTGCCTGCCGGAAATACGGCATCTGGCCGGGCCGAAATCAAGTGCTCGTACAGAGGGTGACGCTGCTGACCATTAATGACGACCTTCTCGAACAGGGGGAACTCGACGCCATAATTTTTCGTGCAGAAGTTTTGAATTTCCTCCGCCGCCCCCGGTTCTTGTCCGGCGAAATCGTTGCAGGGAAATCCCAGCACCTGCAGGCCTCGCTCGCGGTACTGTCCGAAGAGCGTCTGTAAACCCGCGTATTGGGGCGTCAGCCCGCATTGGGAGGCGACATTCACGATCAGCAACACCTGGCCTCGGAAAGCGCCCAGGGTCAGCGGGCAAGCATCCAGGCTTTTCAGGGCGATGTCGTACGGGGCGTCATTCATGGTCTTCTCGTTTCTCCGGAGTTGAATGTGTCGAACGGGGATTCGCATTCTACGTCTTGATGTGCATCCCCTCCAGGAGTGGATTTGGAAGTCGATGTGGGCGAACGAAAAAGGCCGCTTGACAGCAGGGCAGTACGCCGGGATTATTTGTTATAAATAATGATATTTTAGCAATCGAATTGTTTTCGCAAATTATTGGGGGGCGGGACGTTTTGCGAAAATTTTTAGAGAATTTGCCAGTCATTAAAAATTTACCCCTAAAGTATTGCTGTTGATTGCCGGTAATAATCCAGGGACCGTATGAATGTGATCGTTTCGACGCCTCCTGCCATGCGGTTGAGCGGGTGCATCAAGGAGAATGGTTTGGGGCAATTAATCCGTTCCGATAGCACGGCGATCCTGCGGGTCTTACTGCTCGAAGCCGTCGACCGCGATGGACAGCGCCTGCTGGATGCCCTCAATGGGGGAGGACATACCCTTTACTCCCGGCAATTGACCCGTCGCGATGAACTTGAAGACGCGCTACGCGACGAATCATGGGATGTCGTGCTGCTCAGTTGCTCATTGCCATGCTTGCCACCGGAAGAGGTGGTCGATCTGCTGCAGGAGCTGGCGCCGTACATCCCGGTGGTCCTGACCGTGAACCGGGGGGCCATGGAATTTCCTTTCGATCTGCTGGAAAACGGCGCCTGCGATTTTGTCTTCAAGAGCAACCCGGCACGCCTGCTTGCCGTCATCGAACGGGAATGCGCCAGGGTTCAGCTGCCCCAGGACGCGCAGCAGACATTGGTCGAACTGGAAAAACTCGACCGAATCGATGAGGGCGTGGCCCGATTCTTTCAACTGGCCAGCAATATTCCCGAATGCTACTGGCTGCACGATGCGGAAAGCTGGCGCATAACCTACGTCAGCAAGGGCTATGAGCAGATATGGGGACGCTATGTCGAGGCGCTCTACGCGGATAGCAAGGACTGGCTGAAGTATGTCTTCGAGGATGACCGGGATCGGGTTGCCGAGCACATGCATGCCGACCGGCTGGGCGGCCTGGATATCAGGTTTCGTGTGCAGCGCCCGGGTGAGGTGATACGCTGGCTGCATGTCCGCAATTTCCCGATCCGCAACGAGGAGGGCGCCATCGTCAGCGTCGGTGGCGTGGCCAGCGATATTACCAGCCTGCTTGCTGACCAATGGAAAACCCCATTTTTTGCACATTTCGACGCACTGACCTCGCTGCCCAACCAATTGATGTTCTATGACCAGGTTCGGCGCCTGGTTTCCTTGCCCTGGCGAAGCGATCGGTCCTCGAGCCTGATGGTCATCAATATCGATCGCTTCCACGAGTTGAACCAGACGCTCGGCCATACGGCGGGCGACGAGTTGCTGCGTCAGGTTACCGGCCGACTGTCCGGATCGCTGCGCGACTCCGATTTTCTCGGTCGTCTGGGCGGCGATCTCTTTGGCGTGCTGCTGCCGGATGTCGTCGACCGCCAGCATGCCAGCATCGTTGCCCGGCGCATCATCGACACCCTGGTCTTGCCGGTACGGGTGGACGGCCAGGATGTGTTTACCACGGCCAGTCTCGGCATCGTCTTTCACCCACAGGACGGCGGCGATGTCCACGAACTGGTTTCCAATGCCGAGATTGCGCTGCGCCACGCCAGGGAAATGGGGCAGAACAGCTACCTGTACTATTCGGCCGGGATGCACGATGAAATCCGCAGCCGTCTGCTGCTCGAAATAGAATTGCGCAATGCCGCATTGCGCAACGAATTCGTTCTTCACTACCAACCGAAGGTCAGTTGCGCCAACGGACGGATCACCGGAACCGAAGCGCTGATCCGTTGGCAGCACCCGCGACGCGGCATCGTGCCGCCGGACCAGTTCATCCCCTTGCTGGAAGAGACCGGACTGATCGTCCCGGTGGGGCGCTGGGTGATGGAAGAAGCCTGTCGGCAGGCGGTCGAATGGCAGTCGGCCGGACTCGACATTCCCAGTATCTCGGTTAACCTGTCGGCCCGCCAACTGCAGTCGGACACCCTGATCGCCGATGTCGCGGCAAGCTTGCAGAATTCCGGATTGGCACCGACCTGCCTCGACCTCGAGATCACCGAGAGCATGCTGATGGACAATGCCGAAGCGGCCATCCGCACCCTGACCGGACTCAAGCAGATGGGGGTCACCATCTCGCTCGATGATTTCGGCACCGGCTATTCCAGCCTCGCTTACCTGAAGCGTTTTCCACTCGATGCGGTCAAGGTGGACCGCTCCTTCGTCAGGGATATCGCGGCCGACTCCGACGACGCCTCGATTACCCGTGCCGTGATCACCATGGCACACCATCTCAAGCTCAAGGTGGTGGCCGAGGGCGTTGAAACCCCCGAACAGCTCGCGCTCCTGATTTCCCACCAGTGCGATGTCATCCAGGGCTACTTTTTCTCGCAACCGCTGCTTGCTGAAGGCATGACCGACCTGCTGAGCAGGGACAAGCGTCTGCCGGCAACCTTGCTGCGTTCGGGAACACGCAAGCCGATGGCCCTGTTCGCCGGGGTCGATGCTTGTGAAGACGCCATCGATCTGCTGCTCCGCGACGGGCACCGGGTGTGCTCCGTCCATGATCTCCGGGGCGCCATGCAGTGGTTTTCCGGAAATCTTATCGATGTTCTCGTCTGCGGCGCGCCGCGCAAGGACTTCGACGCGGTCGCGCTGGTCGCCGAGGTGACCCGGATTCAACCGCAGTGCGAGCGCATCCTGCTTGCCGACAAGCGGCAGTGGGGGCGCAAACCTGTCGCCGAGTTGAGCAGTTCCGGCGCGGTCCATCGGGTCATTCATTTGCCGGTCGAGACAGCGGCGTTGCGGGCGATCGTTCGCGATGCCCTGGGGCGACGCCATATATCCGACGAATACAGCCGATTGTCGCATCAGGTCGAGGTAGCCGAACGCGAGCTGATACGCATCGAGGCGGAACGCTGTCGCCTGGCCAGTGAAAACGTGGTCCTGCACACGCAGGAACGCCAAGGCTACCTGATTTTACAGGAGGTATTGGCCGGAATTCCGTGGCCGGTCCTGGGTGTGGACGAGAATGGCCTGATTGTCCTGGTCAACGAGACTGCAACGCTGCGTTTCGCCGTCCGCGGCATGGTACTGGGCGCCCTGCTCGAGGCCGTTTTGCCGGAAGCGGCCGACATCGGTCACAAAGCTTTCGTCGAACTCGATGGTTTGCGTTACATTTGCCGCTGGCAGCAATTGACGTCCGATGCTTCAGGTGTGGGGCGTCTTCTATTGCTTGAGGATGTATTGAAATGATCGCGCAGGAAACCTTGAGCATCGCCGATGTTCGGTCGGGCATGCGTCTGGCCGTTGCCGTCAGCGACGATGCCGGACGGATACTGGTGCCGGCCGCCGTCGAACTGACGGAAGGCCTCCTTGAAAGCCTGCGTCGACGGGGTGTCGTTCAGTTGCATGTCGAACGCGTGGAGGCGCTTGATCCCGATGTTCTGGCAGCGCGCCGGGCCAAGATCGAGAGCGATGTCGCCAGGCTTTTCCGCAAGGCAGGCGACGGCCGGGAAACGCAAGTGCTGCAACAGACCATCCGCCTATTTCGCCTGGGGCGCGGCGCATGAACTCCCTGTCCCGCGAGCAAGTTGTCTCCGGCCTGATAAACCTGCCGGCGCTGCCGACGGTCGTTTGCGAATTGCTGGCATCATTTAGCAACGAAGATATCGATATCGGGCAGCTTGCCCGCCAGATATCCTGGGACCAGGCGCTGACGGCACGTCTGCTGCGGGTTGCGAACTCGTCTTTCTACGGCTTGCAAGGCAGGGTGGCCACGATCAACGATGCGATCGTCCTGCTCGGTTTCCGGGCGGTGCGCAGCATGGTGCTGGCCGTCAGCGTGAGCGGCATCTTTCGCGCCGATCATTGCCTGGGTTTCAATCCGCAGGCCTATGTCCGGCACAGCATCGCGACCGGTCTGGCAGCGCGGGGGCTGGCCTTGTCGACCCGGCATAACCCGGAGCTCGCATTTACCGCTGGCATCCTGCACGATATCGGCAAGTTGGCGCTGGCCAATTGTTTTGCCGGGCATTACGCCAAAGCACTGGCCTATCGTGAACAACACGACTGCCCACTGCTCGTCGCCGAGCGCGACGTACTCGGCGTCGATCACGCGATGGTGGGCGGAATGCTTGCCGATATCTGGCGCTTCCCGCCATCCCTGCATTCGGCTGCCGCCGAGCATCACGCGCCATCCGGTAGCGCGGCCGATTCGCTGGCTGACATCACCCATGTCGCCAACGCCATCGCACACGGCCTCGGTTTGGAGCGAACCGATAGCGAAATGGTCCTGGCGGTCGATCAAACCGCTTGGCAACGCCTCGCCCTGGATGGCGTAAAGATATCCGCCGTCCTGCACCAGGTCACCGACGGCCTGGATGAAGCCTGTATGGCATTTAGCGGCTGATCGCCAGGGAGAGGCGGGCAATCAGGCCGCCGCCCGGGTTGGGTAAAAGGTCCAGGCGACCATCGTGCAGGCGGGCGATGCGCTCGACGATAGCCAGCCCGAGGCCGGTACCGGTCGTGTTGGTCCTGGCAGCCTCGAGACGGGTGAACGGACGTTTCAGGCGCTCGACGTCAGTCGCCGGTATGCCCGGTCCGCGATCCCTGATTTCGATCCGTATTTCCCCGTCGACCACTGCCGCCGCCAGGGTGATTTCACCGGCGCCGTATTTCACCGCGTTGTCGACCAGGTTGGTGACTGCACGAGTCATCGCTTTCGGACGGAGCATCATCTCGGGCAAGGCATCGATTGCCGTCACCAGATTTTGACCGATGCATGCCTGACGCTCGGCTATCGTCGAAAGCAGATGGGATAGATCGGTCGCCACCGGTGTTTCGCCGGACTCAGCCCGGGCATAGTCCATGAACTGCGAAATAACCGCTTCCATCTGCTCGATATCGGCGACCATGGCCTGGCGGGCATCCTCATCGCCGACGCTCATTTCGGTTTCCAGGCGCAGGCGCGTCAGCGGTGTTCGCAAATCGTGCGAGATACCGGCCAATACTTCCGAGCGGTCCTTTTCATGTCGCTGCAGGTCGGCCGCCATGGCGTTGAACGCGATAGCCAGGCGACTCAATTCCTCGGTGCCGTCTTCCGGCAAGGGGTCCGGTATCTGGCCTCGACCGACCGTTTCGGCCGACTTCGCCATCGCCTGGAGCGGGCGGCTGATGCGCGAAGCGATCAACCAGGCGACGGCCAACGCCAGGATGACCGCCAGCGCCCCCCAGGTTAGCCAGTGTCCGGCAAAATTACGAGTCGCCCGCTCGCGCGGCAGCACCAGCCAGTATTCGTCCTCGTCTGCATCGTCGAAGCGAAAGCTGATCCAGAAACCCGGGATGTCGTTGACGGCGGCCGCAATGCGCGTATGTTCGCCCAGGCGCGCCGCCAGTTCGCGCTGGAGCAAATCGATGAAGCGGCCATCCGGCATGGCCTCGATCCTGTCGTCGGGTTCCGCCGGCAGGAGGCGAATACCTTCGCGGGTCGAAAACTCGGTGAATAGACCGAGGCGTTTTTCCGGCGCCGCCGCGAACAGCGAGGCGCGGATCAGGTTGACCGCGGAAGCGGCCAGTTGGGCCGTTTCCCGTGCGCGCGGCTCGGCGTCGATGTAACGAAAGAGGCTCAGCCAGGCCGCCGTGGTCAGCAGCACCAGCGCGGCGACCACGAGAAAGGTGCGCGCCAGCAGCGTGCGCGGCATGCGCCTTAATCCCGGGCGGTGCCGTCCGGCACGAAGACGTAACCGAAGCCCCAGACGGTCTGCAGATAGCGCGGTTGTGCCGGATCGGCTTCAATCAGCTTGCGCAGCCTGGAAACCTGGACGTCGATCGCGCGGTCGAACGGACCTTGTTCGCGGCCGCGGGCCAGCGTCATCAGCTTGTCGAGGGAACGCGGGCTGGGCGGCTGTCCATACATTACCCAGAAGGCTGCGAATGCGGCGGTGGTCAGATCG
>JAJXVG010000010.1 GCA_021782315.1 Pseudomonadota bacterium
CCTGGAAGGCGACGTGGCCGATCCGGCGAATTTCCGACTCGCTGTATACCATGGTATTGAAGCCGACGCGCTCGCCGTTTTCTTCGCGAACGCCTCGCGGCTGGCCGAAATAGATGTCGCCGGTCAGTTCGCGGACGATCAGGATATCCAGGCCGGCCACCACTTCGGCCTTCAGGGTCGAGGCATTGGCCAGCTCCGGATAAAGAATGGCCGGACGCAGGTTGGCGAACAGGTTGAGATCCTTGCGGATACCGAGCAGACCGCGCTCCGGGCGTTTTTCGCGCGGCAGCGCATCCCATTGCGGGCCGCCGACGGCGCCGAGCAGGACGGCGTCTGCGGCGCGCGCCAGTTTCTGCGTCGCCTCCGGATAGGGATTGCCGGTCGCATCGACGGCACAACCACCCAGCAAACCCGCTTCCATTTCGAACTTGAGATCGAGGGCTTGCAGCACGCGCACCGCTTCGGCAGTAATTTCAGGACCAATGCCGTCACCCGGCAAAACACAGATTTTCATATTTTCGGTATCCAGTGGTTAGAAGCCGGGATCGAGCCGACGGCGGGACAAGGAATGACGCCCGCCACCTGGGCAAAGGCCCGGTGATTCGAGCTAGAATCAAGAAAACAGCCAGGGCTGGCTGATACGGCGTTTTTCCTCGAATTCGCGGATTTTCTCGGCATGACGCAGAGTAAGGCCAATGTCATCCCAACCGTTGATCAGGCATTCCTTGCGGAAAGCGTCGATCTGAAAGGGAATACCGTAACCGTCGGGGCGAATCACCGCCTGCGCCGGCAGGTCTACGACCAGGCGGTAGCCCGGCGTCGCTTCGACCTGCTTGAAGAGCGCGGCGATTTCGGTGGCCGGCAGCACGATGGGCAGAATGCCGTTCTTGTAGCAATTGTTGAAGAAAATGTCGGCAAAGGACTCGGCGATGATGGCCTTGAATCCGAAATCGAGCAGCGCCCACGGCGCGTGTTCGCGCGAACTGCCGCAGCCGAAATTGGCGCGGGTCAGGAGCACTTCGGCCCCCTGATAGCGCGACTGGTTCAAGACGAAATTCGGGTTCTTCGGGCGGCGCGAGGCATCCTGCCCGGGCTGACCGACATCCATGTAGCGCCACTCGTCGAAGGCATTCGGGCCAAAGCCGGAGCGCTTGATGGACTTGAGAAACTGCTTTGGAATGATGGCATCGGTATCGACGTTGTTACGGTCGAGCGGGGCCACCAATCCTTCGAGACGAACGAACTTTTCCATTTACTCCACCACCTTCTGCACGGCGTCGCCGCCCTTCTTGAGCGCATCGCCCACCGCCTCACCGCCCTTGTGCAGGGCGCTGCCGACCGCTTCGCCCCCCTTGTGCAAGGCTTCTCCCGTCTTTTCCGCACCGATGGCGACATCCTTCTTGACGCCTTCCGCGGTATTGCAGGCCGCCAGACAGATGACGGCAAGCAGGATCAGGTAATTCTTCATCATCGTCGCTCCTTCCTACAGAACATCGCGCACGTCGGCGAAACGGCCGGCAATCGCCGCGGCCGCAGCCATGGCCGGGCTGAGCAAATGGGTACGTCCGCCAGGACCCTGACGCCCTTCGAAATTGCGGTTCGAGGTCGAGGCGCAACGCTCGCCAGGTTCCAGGCGGTCGGCATTCATCGCCAGACACATCGAGCAGCCAGGTTCGCGCCATTCGAAACCGGCCGCGATGAACACCTTGTCCAGCCCTTCGGCCTCGGCCTGGCGCTTGACCAGGCCGGAACCCGGCACGGCGAGCGCCAGCTTGACGGTCGCGGCGACATGGCGGCCCTTGAGCACGGAAGCCGCCTCGCGCAAATCCTCGATCCGCGAATTGGTGCACGAACCGATGAAAACCTTGTCGATGGCGATCTGACTGATCGGCGTATTGGGATTGAGACCCATGTACTGCAGGGCGCGTTCCATGCCTTCGCGCTTGACCGGATCGCTCTGCCTGGCCGGATCGGGCACGGCGGCGTCGATGGCGACGACCATTTCCGGCGAGGTTCCCCAGGTCACCTGGGGACGGATTTCTTCGGCCTTCAAGGTGACGACGCGATCGAACTGCGCTCCGGCATCCGAATGCAGCGTGCGCCAGTAGGCAACGGCTTTTTCCCAGATTTCGCCCTTCGGTGAGAACGGGCGTCCCTTCAGGTAATCGACGGTCTTGTCGTCGACCGCGACAAAACCCATGCGGGCGCCGCCCTCGATGGCCATGTTGCACAGGGTCATGCGCCCTTCCATGCTCAGTCCGCGAATGGCGCTGCCGCCGAATTCGATGGCGTAGCCCGTGCCGCCGGCCGTGCCGATGGTGCCGATGATGGCCAGGGCCACGTCCTTGGCGGTGACGCCCTTGCCGAGCCTGCCCTCGACGGCGACCAGCATGGTCTTGGACTTCTTCTGCAGCAGGCACTGGGTAGCCAGAACATGCTCGACCTCCGAAGTACCGATACCGTGCGCCAGGCAGGCGAAAGCGCCATGGGTCGAGGTATGCGAATCGCCGCAGACCACGGTCATGCCGGGCAGGGTGGCGCCGTTTTCCGGACCGACGACATGAAGAATACCCATGCGCTGATCCTTGAAGGGAAAATAGGCGAGGGCGCCGACTTCGCGGATATTGGCGTCCAGTGTTTCCACCTGCTGCCGCGAGATCGGATCCTTGATCCCCTCGTCCCAGTGATCGGTCGGGGTATTGTGATCGGGCGTCGCGACAATGGAGGAAACGCGCCACGGCTTGCGGCCGGCCAGTTTCAGCCCTTCGAAGGCTTGCGGGCTGGTGACTTCGTGAACGAGATGGCGATCGATGTAGAGAAGTGCCGTGCCATCAGCTTCCTGATGAACGACATGGTTCTCCCAAAGCTTGTCGTAAAGGGTCTTCGACATGGTGCGTAAGGGGGGGTCGTAAAGCGATCGATTATTGCACAGGATCTTCGGTTTTTGGCCATTCCCGGACATCGACGCCGACATCGTCCTCGACCCACCGCCAGATCGACATAAAACCCAGCAGCGCAAAGATCGAACCCAGCGAGAAGGTCCAGCCGGCCCCCAGCCACGCCCAGGTCCGACCACTGACCAGGGCGCCCAGCAGACCGCCGGCACCAAAGCTCAGGCTGGAATAGAGCGCCTGCCCCCGGCTCCTTGCCCGCCCTGGAAACCATCGGTTGACCGCGGCGATGGACGCGGCGTGACAGGCACCGAAGGTCAGGCCATGCAGCAGTTGAACGAAGGTCATGATGGGTGCGGACTCGCCCCCCCAGCCCATCAGCAGAAAGCGGACGACGGCCGCGGCGAAACTGGCGAGCAGGATGCTGCGCAAGGAAAAACGCCGCGCCAGCCGGCCCATGAACATGAAAACGAAGATTTCGGCGACGACGCCGAAAGACCAGAGCAAACCGACCTCGGTTTTCGTGTAGCCATGGACATCGAGATGGATCGAAAAAAATACGTAATAGGCGCCATGCGCCGCGGACATGGCAAAGGAGGCGGCCATCAGGGCGATCACCTTGGGCTGGCGCAGGATGCGGCCGATCGATTCGCCGCCCCCGCCGCCGCCGAGCGGCGGCGCTTCCGGCAGGCTCAAGGCATAGAGCAGGATGCCGGCGAGAACGATCCAGCACACCCAGAGCACTCCCGCCGCCGGCACGGAATCGAGCAGCCGACCGGTGGCCATGACCGCGACGATGAAACCGATCGACCCCCACAGGCGAATACGACTATAGCGCCCGCCCTCCTCGCGCAGATGATCGAAGGTCAGGGTTTCGACCAGCGGCAGCGCGGCGCTCCAGAAAAAGGCCAGTACCGCCATGGCCAGCAGCATGCCGGGCAGGCGGTCGAGCCAGAAGAAGGCCGTGAACCCGGCCAGGCCGACCCCCGCCGCCAGGCGAATGACGAACAGCCGCCGGCCGAAGCGATCGGCCAGCCACCCCCAAAGATTGGGACCGAGCAGACGCATCAACTGCATCTGGGACATCAGCAGGCCGATGTCCCAGGCGGAGAAATTCAGGGATTGAAGATAGAGCCCGAAGTAGGGCGAAAAAGCGCCGACAAAGGCGAAATAGAAAAAGTAGTAGCCCGAAAGGCGCCAGTAGGGCAAAGCATGCATCCGGCCATTTTACCGGATGCATGCCCCGGGCGAAGGGCCGATCAGGCCCTGACGGACTGCTGGCCGGCGCGGAATGCCAGCAGCATGTGATACAGCTCGTCCTTCAACTTGACGCGTTGCTTCTTCATGTCCTCGATGGTGAAGTCGGCAACCGGCATGTCGTTCTCCTCCAGGTCCTCAACCCGTCCGGTCAGGCGATGGTAGCTGGCGAACAACTTGGCAAAATGGGCATTGCCGGCCTTCAGCGCGGAAATCGCGTCATTGAATTCCGGAAATTCCTGATGGAGATCGTGATGATCGACTTGCATGTTTCCCCCTTTGGCGACAATTTTGCTCAGCGAGCGGCAAAAGCAGAAGATTTTACGCGATTTTCCCCGGGATGCGCGGCGTCCGGCAGTCGACATCGCCGCACTGCGCCCGATGGCGCAAGGCATGATCGATCAGGACAAGGGCCAGCATGGCTTCGGCGATCGGCGTCGCGCGAATGCCGACGCAGGGGTCGTGCCGTCCCTGGGTCGCCACCTCGATGGCGTTTCCCTGGCGGTCGATCGAGTGACGCGACTGGGCGATCGACGAGGTCGGTTTGATGGCCATGTTGACCACGATGTCCTGCCCGGTCGAAATGCCGCCCAGTACACCGCCAGCGTGGTTGGTGGCGAATCCCCGCGGCGTCATCTCGTCGCCGTGCTCGCTGCCGCGCTGCGCCACTGAAGCGAAACCGGCGCCGATCTCGACGCCCTTGACGGCATTGATGCCCATCATCGCATAGGCGATTTCGGCATCCAGGCGGTCATAGACCGGTTCACCCCAGCCCGGCGGCACACCGGTGGCGGTCACGGTAATCCTGGCACCGACCGAATCCAGAGACTTGCGCAGGCCGTCCATGTAGGACTCGAGCTCCGGCACCATGGCCGCATTGGGCGCGAAGAAGGCATTGCCGCGAATATCGTCGGCTGCGACGAAAGGAATATCGATCGGCCCGAGGGCGCTCATCCAGCCGAGAATACTGACGCCGTAACGCTCGTTCAGCCACTTGCGGGCAATCGCCCCGGCCGCCACGCGAACGGCCGTCTCGCGCGCCGACGAACGACCGCCGCCGCGATAGTCGCGGAAACCGTATTTTTGCGTATAGGCATAGTCGGCATGGCCGGGCCGGAAGGTATCGGCGATATTGCCGTAATCCTTGCTGCGCTGGTCCTGGTTGCGGATCAGCAGGCCGATCGGCGTCCCCGTCGTCTTGCCCTCGAAGACCCCGGAGAGTATCTCGACGGTATCCGGTTCGCGACGCTGCGTCACGTGCCGTGAGGTACCCGGCTTGCGCCGGTCGAGTTCGACCTGGATGTCTGCCTCGCACAGACTCAGCCCCGGCGGGCAGCCGTCGACCACGCAGCCGATTGCCGGGCCATGCGATTCACCAAATGAAGTAAGCGTGAACAAGGAACCAAATGTATTGCCGGACATGGAAGCAGCGATCTAATATGGAACGAGGAGTTTACCATGCCGAACAAGAAGCCCCCTCCCCTACCGTCCGCGACGACCAAACCGTCGACGCGGCCGCCGTCGCGCAAGGCATCCGCGCCACCGGCCAATCCGCGCCAGCAGCCTGACAACCGCTGGCAAAGGACGAAACGTTACGGCTGGGACAGCCGCTAGTTTCCGGGTTAGGCCTGCGTTTCGTCCGGCCAGTTCTTGATGTAGCTCTTCAACATGCGGTTCTCGAAGCCTTGCTCTTCAAGGACCGCCTTGGCGACGTCGAGAAAGGAGATGACGCCCATCAGCGTATCGCCATCGAGCACCGGCAGATACCGGGAACGCTTCTCGATCATCAGGCGGCGCAATTCGTTCGCTTCCATCTCCGGAAAGGCGGTCACCGGATTGACGACCATGACGTCGCCGACGGCCAAGTCCTCGATGGCCGTCGCCTTGCCCTCGAGCGCCTTCAACACTTCGCGGAAGGTCAGCATGCCGACCATCCTGCCGCCGTCCATGACCACCAGCGAACCGACATCGAGATCGGCCATGCTGTCGATGGCGAAGGCCAGGGACTGTTGCGGCGTGACCGTGTACAGGGTACCCCCCTTGACCCGAAGAATTTCCCGCACCTGCATTCCGCTCTCCCCATTTAGTTATTGATCGACTCGGACGATCTTAGAGCATCCGCCGAAAATCCGGAAGAACAACGGCACTTCTCGTCTCGCATAAAGTCAAACAGAGGAGTCGGGGCAAAGATTTAATTGTTTACGCGGTTTTGATAAATTTAACGTCATTGCCACTTGCGAGATGTCATAACAGTGTATAAACTTCGACGTATGACCTAAGGCATACATCGCTAGGATGCCTGGGTAACCTAAATACACTAGCGTATGGAGATTGAATGATGAGCACAGTCAAAACCATCGAGAAGATCGACGCCCGCGAAATTCGTCGCAAACTCGGACTCAACCAGCAGCAATTCTGGTCCACCCTGGGCGTCACCCAGAGCGGCGGTTCCCGCTACGAAAGCGGCCGCAACATGCCCAAGCCGGTGCGCGAGCTGCTTCGCCTGGTCCATGTCGAACAGGTCGACATCAAGAACATCAAGCGCGACGACTGGGAAGTGGTCGAATACCTCAAGACGCAGGAACCGGAACTGTTCAAGTCCCTGAAGAAATCGGCACGCAGCCACGCAAAAAAAGCGGCTTGATTGTTGCCGGCCGGGGATGCCGGGCGCAGCGGCGGGCATTACGGGGAGACAAGAACCCGGATGCCCGTTTCTTTTTTGATTTGTGCGGCAAACACCGTCAGCTCATCGAGCGACAGCGCGCCCAGACGATGTGCTGCGGGCTGTAGCGACGGCCGCGCCAGGCCGTACAGGTGAACACCGGCGAGACGATCCGCCAGGGGCCGCAACAGGTCGCAATAGGCACGCTTCGATTCATCCGGCGGCGCCATGCCATCCAGTGCGAACCAGCAGGTCTGAACCCAGGTCGGCGCCAATTCCGCACAGGTTTTTAGATTTTTTGCCATTTTCTCCGGCGACCAGGGTACGCGATTGATTTCCGCCACCTCTGCAGCCGTGGCGCGGTCGATCTTGAACCACACCTCCCCCCCCAGATCGGCCAGGCGCCGAACCCCCGCCCGAACCTCGGCGCGATGCATCAGGCTGCCGTTGGTGATCAGGCGCACCGCCAGGCGGCCTTTTTGACCGAAACGCCCAAGCACCTCGCCGACGCAGGCGACCGCCTCGGCAAACTCGCTCGCGCTGGTCGGCTCGCCGTTGCCGGAAAAGGCCACGTCCATCAGGCGCCGCGCATCCGGCGGCACCTGCCGCTGCATGAAATCACCGGACAAGGCCTGTTCGAGAAAACCGGCCAGTTCCCCGGCCAGGCATGCCAGGTCGATGGGCGGCGGGCCGCCGCGGGTCAGATTGTCGACCTGGCAATAGAGGCAGGCCCAATTGCAGGCATTGTTGGGATTGAGATTGATGCCGATCGACACCCCGCCGGCACGGCGCGATATAACGGGATAAACGTAGCGCAAGCCGGCGCTGTCGCGGCGATGATCGTCTGTGGTGAGCATGGCCCATTGTATAATCCGCGACCGTCTTGTCGAGCAAAACAGCCATGTTGATTACCCGTCGCCTCGAATTCGATGCCGGCCACCGCATCCCCGACCACAAAAGCCAGTGCCGTCACCTGCACGGGCACCGCTACGCCATCGAAATCACCCTGTCCGGCCAGGTCATCGAGCGGGCCGGCGACGCCGCCAACGGCATGGTGATGGATTTCTCGCAGGTCAAGGAGCTGGCCAACCGCCATCTGGTACACGAATGGGACCACGCCTTTCTCGCCTTTGCCGGCGACACGGTCATCGTCGATTTTCTCGCCACCCTGCCCGGCCACAAGACGGTGATCCTCGACCGCGTTCCGACCGCTGAAAATCTTGCCCGCCTGGCCTTCGAACGCCTCGATGCGGTCTATCGGGACAGTTACGGCAACCACCTGCGACTGGAACAGGTTCGCCTTTACGAAACCCCCAACTGCTGGGCCGATGCGCAACGTTAGTGTAGTGTTGCACTCGGCACAGTTAAAACTGATGGATTTTTGGTCAGGGCAAGGCGCAAACCACAGCGATACCCAGTAGTATCGCGAGGATTTGCAACGCCGCCATGGCCGAAAAGACGCAGTTTTAAGTACCGGAGAGCGTGCAGCACTACACTAGATTGAGCCGAACCGGTTCTCCCCCTATACTCGGCCAAGCGGCTGTTGTAAAACATATCGAGGAGGGGGGATGGAAAATGTCTGCGCGTTCAGGTCCAAGCCTCCCCTGACGGCGATCGGCGCCGCATGAACCCGACCGCCTCGAAACCGCCCAAAACCGCGCTGGTCCTGACCGGCGGTGGCGCCCGCGCCGCTTACCAGGTCGGCGTACTGCTCGCCGTCGCCAAGCTATCGAGCAATCGCCGGCAAAATCCCTTTCCCATCCTGTGCGGCACCTCGGCCGGCGCCATCAATGCGGCCAGCATCGCCTGCCTGGCCGACAATTTCGGCAAGGCAACCGCCGTGCTGGCCAATTTCTGGCGCAACATGCACGCGGGCGACATCTATCGCGCCGATCCCCTGGGCATCGCCCAGTCCGGGGCCCACTGGATGTCCATGCTGACCCTCGGCTGGCTGATTCGAAGCCGGCCCCGTTCGCTGCTCGACAACGCACCCTTGCGCGATGTGCTGCACAAGCATTTCGACTTCAGCGGCATCGCCCGCTCGATAGCCAACGGGGCGCTGCACGCCCTCAGCATCTCGGCATCCGGCTACGAATCGGGCGACAACATCAATTTCTTCCAGGGTCACGCCACCGCCCAACCCTGGCGCCGCGTCCAGCGCATCGGCATCCGCGCCGAAATCTGCGTCGATCACCTGCTCGCATCGAGCGCCATCCCCTTCATCTTTCCCGCCACCAGGATTCATCGCGAATTTTTCGGCGACGGCTCGATGCGCCAGTTGGCCCCGATCTCTCCGGCCATCCATCTCGGTGCCGAACGGGTCCTGATCATTGGCGCCGGGCGCAGGCACGAACACCAGGAGCGCAGCCGGATGGACAGCCATCCGTCGCTGGCGCAAATCGCCGGCCACGCGCTGTCCAGCATTTTTCTCGACAGCCTGGCCGTCGACATCGAGCGGATGCAGCGCATCAACCGGACGCTCTCGGCCATTCCGCCCGAACTTCGCCAGCACGGCGACATTCCCCTGCGGCCGATCAAGACCCTGATCATCTCTCCTTCGGAAAAACTGGAACGGATCGCCACCGAACATGCCAACGCCCTGCCCTGGGCCATGCGGACGATGCTCGGCGGCATCGGCGGCATGAACCGCCGGAGCGGGACACTGACCAGCTACCTGCTGTTCGAGAAACCCTATACCCGGGCCCTGATCGACCTCGGTTACGCCGACACCATGGCCCGGGCCGGTGAGGTCGGCGACTTCCTCGAACTCTGATGGCGACGGCCGAGTGGCGAAGCGATGAATATTTTTCAAAATTGCCGCCCGGCTGTCGCATTGCCGCAACGGCTCGGTGGTAATGTCTTGCCAGCCAGCGGACAGTCTGGTCACCCCCTCGAAACCCAAACTCGACAAGGAAAAAACATGAAATCATTAATCCAATCGTTCGCTCTCAGCATCGGCCTGCTGGTCGCCGCCCAATCCTTCGCCCAGGCGCCGGCCGCTCCGGCCAAGCCGGCAAGCCCGGCCGTTCCGGCTGCCGCGGCACCCGCCGCCCCGGCCATGCCGGCCGCCCCCACAGCCCCGGCCAAGAAGGGTGCTTACCAAACGCCGGCAACGGCTGCTCCCGGCGGCGGCGACGGCAAGGTATGGGTCAATTCCTCCTCCAAGGTTTACCACTGCCCGGGCAGCAAGTACTACGGCAAGACCAAGGCCGGCTCGTACATGAGCGAGGCCGATGCCAAGGCCGCCGGCAATCGCCCGGTGAACAAGAAGACCTGCTCCTGATTCGCAGCCGCACCCGTCTGCGGCAACACCGAACCCCGCCGCGGCGGGGTTTTTTATCGCCTTTCCCCCTTCTCTTTCAGCAGGCAGCTGCCGGAAAATCGGCGGATCCGGCATCTTTCCGTCCCCGCCGGCCCACTCCTCGGCCGGAGAGAAGAATGAAATTGCCAGGTGATAGAATGTGCGCCCCGTCCTCGGTGCGCACACCGGCGACGGGCAATGCCCGGCCCCCTGTACCCCCTTCGTCTGCCTTCATGCACCATTTACGGACCACTTCCATGTCGTTGACCGTCGACGACTTCGATTTTTCCCTGCCGCCAGAACTGATCGCGCAACACCCTGCCCCCGAACGCAGCGGCAGCCGTTTGCTGCATGTTTGCGGCGACCGGAAATTCGATCGCCGGTTCGACCAGTTGCCCGAACTGCTCAAGGCCGGCGACCTGCTGGTCTTCAACGACACCCGCGTCATCAAGGCACGTTTTTTCGGCAGGAAGGACAGCGGCGGGCAGGTCGAGATCATGCTCGAACGCATCGTCGATGCGACCCATGCCATCTGCCAGATTCGCGCCAGCAAGGCGCCGAAAGCCGGCAGCACGATGAGACTGGCCGACGCCTTCACGGTCAGGATGACCGGGCGCACAGGCGCCGACAACGATTTTTTCGCTCTCGAGTTGGCCGAGGCCGGCGATTTCTGGACCCTGGCCGAACAGTACGGCAAATTGCCGCTGCCGCCCTACATCGAGCATCCGGCCGAAGGGGCGGACGAAACGCGTTACCAGACGATATATGCCCGCCAGCCGGGTGCCGTCGCCGCGCCCACTGCCGGCCTGCATTTCGACGAGGCCATGCTCGCCGCACTGCGTGCGCAGGGCGTCAACACCGCCTTCCTGACCCTGCATGTCGGCGCCGGCACCTACCGTCCGATGCGCGTCGAGAAGATCGCCGAGCACCGAATGCATAGCGAACGTTTCGACATACCGCCGGCCGCGGTCGACGCCATTGCCGCCACCCGGGCCGGCGGCGGCCGGGTCGTCGCCGTCGGCACAACCAGCCTGCGCGCCCTCGAATCGGCCGGCAACGAGGACGGAACCGTGCGTGCCGGCAGCGCCGAAACCAGCATTTTCATTACCCCCGGCTACCGCTTCAAGGTGGTCGACCGGCTGATCACCAACTTCCACCTGCCGAAATCGACGCTGCTCATGCTGGTCTCGGCCTTCGCCGGCTACGACAATATCCGCTCCGCCTACGCCCATGCCGTGGCCGAACGCTACCGCTTCTTCAGCTATGGCGACGCCATGCTGCTGGAACGAACTGGACGACCCTCCGATGCAATTTGAACTGCTCAAAACCGACGGCGCCGCCCGCCGTGGCACGCTGACCCTGGCCCACGGCCAGATCCAGACCCCCGTCTTCATGCCGGTCGGCACCTACGGCACGGTCAAGGCGATGACGCCGCAATCCTTGCACGACATCGGCGCCCAGATCTGCCTGGGCAACACCTTCCATCTCTGGCTGCGCCCCGGGCTCGATGTGATCGAGGCGCACCACGGCCTGCACGACTTCATGAACTGGCGGAAACCCATCCTGACCGATTCGGGCGGCTTCCAGGTCTTCTCGCTGGGCGCCATGCGCAAGATCACCGAGGAGGGCGTCAAGTTTTCGTCGCCGCATGACGGCGCCAAGCTCTTCCTGACCCCGGAAATCTCGATGCAGATACAGAAGGTGCTCAACTCCGACATCGTGATGATTTTCGACGAATGCACTCCCTACCCGGCGACGCACGAGGAAGCGGCCAGGTCGATGCGGATGAGCATGCGCTGGGCGCGGCGTTCGCGCGACGAACACGACCGCCTTGAAAATGGCAACGCGCTGTTCGGTATCGTCCAGGGCGGCATGTACGAAGACCTGCGCGACGAATCGCTGGCCGGGCTGAGCGACATCGGCTTCGATGGCATGGCCATCGGCGGCCTGTCGGTCGGCGAACCGAAGGAGGACATGGTGCGCGTCCTCGCCAACGTCGCGCCCAGGTTGCCGGCGCACAAGCCGCGCTACCTGATGGGGGTCGGCACGCCGGAAGATCTCGTCCGTTCGGTCAGGGCCGGTATCGACATGTTCGACTGCGTGATGCCGACGCGCAATGCCCGCAACGGCCATCTCTTCACGCGCTTCGGCGACGTCAAGATCAAGAACGCCCGCCACCGGACCGATACCGGCCCGCTCGACGCCTCCTGCGACTGCTACACCTGCACCCAGTTCAGCCGCGCCTATCTGCATCATCTGTTTCGCCACGGCGAAATCCTGGGCGGCATGCTGAACACCATCCACAACCTGCATTTTTATCAGGTGATCATGGCCGAAATGCGCGCAGCCATCGAAGTCGGCGCCTTCAACGACTGGGTCGACGAGTTTGTCCGCAAACGGTCATCTGGCGAGTGATAGAATCACGTGTTCTGTTTTCAGTTTATCCGGAGTTCCAACCATGATTAGCCTTGCCCAAGCCCAGACTGCTGGTGCCGCTGCCGCCGACCCGATGGGCGGTTTGCTGCAGATGCTGCCGATGATCCTGATGTTCGTTGTCCTGTGGTTCCTGATGATTCGTCCGCAAATGAAGAAATCGAAGGAACACAAGGCGCTGCTCGAAGCACTGGCCAAGGGAGACGAGGTCGTCACCCAGGGCGGCATCGTCGGCAAGGTGACCAAGGTGGGCGACAGCTACGTCACCGTTGAAATTGCCGCCGGCACCGAAGTCGTCGTGCAGAAACCTTCGATCGGTCTGGTCCTGCCCAAAGGTACGCTGAAGTCGCTGTAATCACCCAAGGGCGGCACTGCCGCCTTTTTCGCTTTGAAGCCGCTATGAATCGCTACCCACTCTGGAAATACATCATCGTTGCCGTCGCCCTGGTCCTTGGCTTCGTCTACACCCTGCCCAATTTCTTCGGCGAATCGCCGGCCGTACAGGTTTCCAGTGCCAAGGTCACCATCAAGGTCGACGCCAGGGCACAGACCCGTGTCGAAGAAGCCCTGAAAGCCGCCGGTATCGCCTACGAAGGCATTCAACTCGATGCCAATGGCGTCAAGACTCGCTTCAAGGACACCGACACCCAGCTGAAGGCCAAGGATGTCCTGGAAAAAACCTTCAACCCTGACGCCAGCGATCCGCAATACGTCATCGCGCTGAATCTGCTGGCCGCCTCGCCGCAGTGGCTGACTTCGCTGCATGCCCTGCCCATGTATCTAGGCCTCGACCTGCGCGGCGGCGTACATTTCCTGCTGCAGGTCGACATGAAGGGGGCTCTGACCAAGAAGCTCGACTCGACCTCGGCCGACCTGCGCACCCTGATGCGCGACAAGAACCTGCGCCATGGCGGCGTCAACCGCGAGGGCGACCGTATCGTCGTCAAGTTCCGCGACGTCGAGACCCGCGACAAGGCCCGCAACCTGATCGGCGACAACCAGCCCGACCTGCAGCTCAACGACCAGGGCGACGCCGGCGAACCGAAACTGGTCGCCACGCTGAAGCCGGAGGCCCAGAAGAAACTCGGCGAATTCGCACTCAAGCAGAACATCACCACCCTGCACAACCGGATCAACGAACTCGGTGTCGCCGAGCCGGTCATCCAGCAACAGGGCCAGGACCGCATCGTCGTCCAGTTGCCGGGGGTGCAGGACACCGCCAAGGCCAAGGACATTCTCGGTCGTACCGCGACCCTGGAAATCCGCATGGTGGACGACACGCCCGGCGCGCTGGAAGCCGCCCTCGCCGGCAACCCTCCCTACGGCACCGAAGTCTACAATGAACGGGGCGGCCAACCGCTGCTGGTCAAGAAACAGGTCGTGCTGACCGGCGACCGCCTGACCGATGCCCAACCAGGCTTCGACCACCAGACCAACGAACCCGCCGTCCACCTGACGCTCGATTCTGCCGGCGCCCGCATTTTCAAGGACGTGACCCGCGAAAACATCAACAAACGCATGGCCATCCTGCTCATCGAAAAGGGCAAGGGCGAAGTGGTCACAGCACCGGTCATCCGCAGTGAAATCGGTGGCGGCCGCGTCCAGATTTCCGGTCGCATGAGCACCATGGAAGCCAACGATACCGCGTTGCTGCTACGGGCGGGCTCGCTGGCCGCGCCAATGGACATCATCGAGGAGCGGACCATCGGCCCGTCGCTCGGCGCCGAGAATATCCAGAAGGGTTTCCATTCGACAATGTGGGGTTTCGCCGCCATCGCCGCCTTCATGGTCCTCTACTACCAGATGTTCGGCGTCGTCTCGGTACTTGCCCTGGCCTCCAACCTGCTCTTCCTGATCGCCATGCTGTCCATGCTCCAGGCCACGCTGACCCTGCCCGGTATCGCCGCCATCGCGCTGACGCTGGGCATGGCCATCGACGCCAACGTGCTGATCAACGAGCGCATCCGCGAGGAACTGCGCAACGGCATGCCCCCGCAGGCGGCGATTTCGGAAGGTTACGAACGGGCCTTCGGCACCATTCTCGACTCCAACATCACGACGCTGATCGCCGGCCTCGCCCTGCTCATCTTTGGCTCCGGCCCGATCCGCGGCTTTGCCGTGGTGCACTGTCTGGGCATCCTGACTTCGATCTTCTCGTCGGTCGTCGTCTCGCGCGGCCTGGTCAACCTGATCTACGGTCGCCGGAAGAAACTGGCCAAGGTAGCCATCGGTCAGTTGTGGAAGCCCGGCATCGCTGCCGCCAACGGCAAATAACAAGGAAAACCGAAAATGGAATTTTTCCGCATTCACAAAGACATTCCCTTCATGCGCCATGCGCTGAAGTTCAATATCATCTCGCTGCTCACCTTTATCCTCGCCGTCGTCTTCCTGTTCACCAAGGGGCTGCATCTGTCGGTCGAATTCACCGGCGGCACGCTGATCGAAACCCACTACGAGCAGAGCGCTGACCTGGAAAAGATCCGCGGCGCCCTGAGCAAGGCCGGATTCAACGATTACGCCGTACAGAATTTCGGCTCGTCGCAGGACGTGATGATCCGTCTGCCCTTGAAGGACAACCAGAACACCACCCAACTCGGTGAATTGGTCATGAAATCGCTGGAAGCCGAGGCGCCGGGCGCTCAGTTGCGCCGCGTCGAGTTCGTCGGCCCGCAGGTCGGCAAGGAACTCGCTGAAAATGGCGCCATGGCCCTGTTGCTGGTCGTCATCGGTATCGTCATCTACCTCGCCTTCCGATTCGAATGGCGCTTCTCGGTATCGGCCATCATCGCCAACCTGCACGACGTGGTGATCATTCTCGGCTTCTTCGCCTTCTTCCAGTGGGAGTTCTCGCTGTCGGTGCTGGCCGCCGTGCTCGCCGTACTCGGCTACTCGGTCAACGAGTCGGTGGTCGTCTTCGACCGAGTGCGCGAAACGTTCAAGAAGGTGCGCGGCCTGAACACGCCACAGGTTCTCGATCACGCCATCACCAGCACCATTTCCAGGACCATCATCACCCACGGCAGCACGCAGCTGATGGTGCTCTCCATGCTGATCTTCGGCGGCGAAACCCTGCACTATTTCGCCATGGCCCTGACCATCGGCATCTGCTTCGGCATCTACTCCTCGGTGCTGGTCGCCAGCCCGCTGGTCATGTGGCTGGGTGTCTCGCGCGAACAGTTCATCACCAAGACCAAGGTGATCGAAGGCGCCAACGAAGAGGGCGCCGTGGTATGAAAAAAGTGCTGGTCTGGGATCTCCCGACCCGCATCGTCCACTGGCTGCTCGTCGCCGCCGTCGCCGGCGCCTATTTCACCGGCGATAAAGGCGGCAGCTGGCTGACCTGGCACGAGCGCCTGGGCATCCTCATCGTCGGCCTGGTCGCTTTCCGCCTCGCCTGGGGATTTGCCGGTTCGACCTATGCCCGCTTCGCCACCTTCGTGCGCGGCCCGGCCACCATCAAGGCCTACCTGGCGGGGCGCTGGCAAGGTCTCGGCCACAATCCGCTGGGCGCCCTCTCAGTACTCGCCCTCCTCGCCCTCCTCGCCCTGCAGTTCGGCAGCGGCCTGCTTGCGCAGAATGACGACACCGGCTTTGCCGGCCCCTTTTACGCATTGGTCAGCGAGCAGGTCGGTGAAATAGCCACCCGCCTGCACCACAAGGTTTTCGACCTGCTGGCCGTCCTCATCGGCCTGCACGTGGCAGCCATCGCCTTCTACACGCACGTCCGCAAGGACAACCTGCTCAAGCCCATGGTGCTCGGCAAAAAGGAAGTCGGCGAAGGCGAAAGCGCCAAAGGCGGCGGCCCCCGCGCGCTGTTCGTCGCGCTCTTTGTCGCCGTCGTCGCGGCCTACGGCGCATCCGGGGCCTGGGTGGACAAAACGCCGCCTCCGCCGGCAACGACTGCCGGGTAAAAGTCGCCGCGGCGACTTCATTGACGACGTCGCCGGCAACGGCAACGGCAACGGCAATGCTACTTGCGGTACCTGTGACGGAACTTGATCGCTTCCTCGGACTTGAAATGGGCCTGGGCGGCACCGCCAGGCTTGTGACGATCAGGACAAGCAGCGGCTTGCCTTACATCGATTTCCCCGTTCCGGGACGGGACAAAGCGGGGCATCCGGCCCCACTTTTAGCGCCAGGGATCAAACTGCAAAAACGTGCTTGACGCGCAGGGCCGGCTGGCCGCTTTCGATCGCCAGCAAGCGGGCGATATTGGGGTGCTTGCCGGGATTGGCACGCTCGTCGTCGGTGTGCTCGGCGAATATTTCCAGCCCTTTTCTCGCCGCCTCGGCAGTGATCGAGCCGTAGGTCTGGGCCAGATGGTTGTACACTGCCAGCGAGCCCTGGCTGCCGGCCTTGTTTTCGATACTGGCGAGAACATTGCCCTCGGCATCGAGCAGGTTGATGGCTGCCAGATGCGAGATGCCCGGCAGTTTTTTCAGATTTTCGGCAAAAGACATTATTTTCGTTCCCGTTTGGCTTTGAACAGGCCGATGATCAGTCCTGTCGTGAAGAAAGCGATCGGCAGGACGACGACCAGCGCCTTGATGCCGCGCACGGCGCCAAAATGATAAAGCAGCCAGACGGCGGGCAGGAGGCCGAGAAACAGGCCGATCGCCCCGCCACGGATACCGCCGCGAATGACGTCGCTATCCGTGCTTTTCCGCCCGCCGGTGCAATGGGGGCAGTAGATGGCGTCGGCCGGCACTTCCCGGCCGCATTTGGCGCATTGCATCTAGATGCGCCTGGCCAGTTCTGCCGCCTTGCCGGTGTAATCCCACGGCGTCAGCTTGAGCAGCTCGGCCTTGGCGGCTTCCGGAATGGCCAGCGTCGCGACGAAGGCCTGCATGCCGTCACGCGAAACGCGGGTGCCGCGGGTCAACTCCTTGAGCTTTTCGTAGGCATTGGGCACGGCGTAGCGGCGCATGACGGTCTGGATCGGCTCGGCGAGCAGTTCCCAGTTGGCGTCGAGATCGGCCTTCATCAGGTCGGCGTTCACCTCCAGTTTGGACAAACCCTTGAGCAGCGAATCGTAGGCGAGCAGCGCATAACCGAGACCGACGCCCATGTTGCGGAGCACGGTCGAATCGGTCAGGTCGCGCTGCCAGCGTGAGATCGGCAGTTTTTCGGCGAGGTGCTTGAGAACGGCATTGGCCAGACCGAGATTGCCTTCGGAATTCTCGAAATCGATCGGATTGACCTTGTGCGGCATGGTCGAGGAGCCGATTTCGCCGGCCTTGACCTTCTGTTTGAAGAAACCGAGGGAGATGTAGCCCCAGATGTCGCGGTCGAGGTCGATCAGGATGCTGTTGGCGCGGGCGAAGGCGTCGAACAGTTCGGCCAGCGCGTCGTGCGGCTCGATCTGGATGGTGTAGGGGTTGAAAGTCAGGCCGAGCGACTCGACGAAGCGCCGGGCAAAGCCTTCCCAGTCGTAGCCGGGGTAGGCAACCAGATGGGCGTTGTAATTGCCGACGGCGCCGTTGATCTTGCCGAGCAGTTCGACGGCGGCGATGCGGGCGCGGGCGCGCTGCAGGCGATAGGCGACATTGGCCATTTCCTTGCCGAGGGTCGTCGGCGTCGCCGGCTGGCCGTGCGTACGGCTCATCATCGGCACCTCGGCATTGGCGTGGGCCAGTTCCTTCAGGCGGGCGATGACCAGGTCGAGTCCCGGCAGCATGGCCTGGGCGCGGGCGCCCTGGCACATCAGCGCGTGCGACAGGTTGTTGATGTCCTCGGAAGTGCAGGCGAAATGAATGAATTCGCCGACCTTGACCACCTCGGCGTTGCCCTTGGTCTTGTCCTTGATCCAGTATTCCAGCGCCTTGACGTCGTGATTGGTGGTCGCCTCGATGGCCTTGACCTCGGCCGCCTGGGCCGGACCGAAGTCGGCGACCAGGGCATCCAGCTCGGCCACTGTGGCCGGCGAAAAGGCGGCGATCTCGGCGAAATGCGGCTCGGCGGCCAGCGCCTTCAACCATTCGATCTCCACCTTGAGGCGTGCCCTGATCAGGCCGAATTCGGAAAAGTGCTCGCGCAGGGCGTCTACTTTGCCGGCGTAGCGGCCATCGAGCGGGGAAAGGGCAGTCAAGGGATTGAAAGTCATGGAATCGTCCTTTTCGGTAAGCCCGCCATTTTACCTGCCCGGCGAAGCGCTCGCCATACGCTATAATCCAACTCCCCAAATCACAGAGCATGCGATGAAGCTGATCGGCTCCCACACCAGTCCGTTTGCGCGAAAAGTACGCATCGTGCTGGCCGAAAAGAAAATCGAATACGAATTCGTGATCGATTCCCCCTGGCTGCCCGAGAGCAAGGTGCCGGAACTCAATCCGCTCGGCAAGATTCCGGTTTTGCTGCTCGACGACGAAACCGCCCTCTTCGACTCCCGGGTCATTGTCGAATACATCGACAATGTCACGCCGAACAACAAGCTCTTCCCCGCCCCCAATCGCGAGCGCACCGAAGTCAAGCGCTGGGAAGCCCTGGCCGACGGCATCTGCGACGCCGCTGCGACGGCCTTCCTCGAAGGCAAGCGCCCGAAAAACCAGCGCAGCAACGACTGGATTCAGCGCCAGCGCGACAAGATCACCCGCGGTCTCGACTTCATGGGCGGAGAACTGGGCGAAAAGCCCTTCTGCATGGGCACCCACATTTCGCTGGCCGACCTGGCGACGGGCACCGCCCTCGGCTACCTGGCCTTCCGCTTCCCCGATATCGACTGGCGCACCAGCCACTCCAATCTCGGCAAGCTGTACGACAAACTGATGCTCCGCCAGTCCTTCGCCGACACCGCGCCGCACGACTGATCGAAGCAGCGGCATCGGGGTGCCCGCGTGCGCCTTCGCCCCGAACCGGCGCCGGCCTCGCCGAAATGAACCTCGGGAAGGGTTCACCGGTCTGATCCACAGGAACAAGCCGGCGCGAGGAATCACCCTGTGAAAACAACGTCCAATCATGTGCCCATGCAGAAAGTGGCGCTCTCCCTGACAACCGCCCTGGGGGCGCGCGACGAATACACCCGCCGGCATTCCGACCGGGTCGTCCAGATATCGGTCGACCTCGGCCGGCAGATAGACCTCTCCGAGGACGAGTTGGGAATGCTGGCACTCGGCGCCCAATTTCACGACATCGGCAAGATAGGCATTCCCGACAATGTGCTGCGCAAGCCGGCAGCCTTCGAGCAGATCGAATGGGAGTGCATGAAGCAGCATGCGGAAATCGGCGAACGGATCATTCTCGCCATCAATGGCGAAATTTCCCCGACCCTGGCCCGAACCGTGCGCCACCACCACGAGCATTTCGACGGTTCGGGCTATCCGGACGGCCTCCGCGGCACGGAAATTCCGCTCTATTCGCGCATCATCTCGCTCTGCGACAGTTACGACGCGATGACCGCGACCCGCCCCTACCACCGGCCGCGCGAGCACCGGACGGTGATGGATATCCTGGCCGGCGAAGGCGGGCGGAAACACGATCCCGACCTCCTCCACGCCTTCTGCGCGGTCATCGAAAAATCCCCGATGCGCGCTCCGAACGCCTGAATCGCTAACGGATGACGCCGCCCCCCAGACACACCCGGCTTTCGTAAAGCACCACAGACTGCCCGGGCGTCAGCGCCCATTGCGCTTCGGCGAAGTTGATGCTGCAGCTTTCGGCGTCGACGCGCTCGACCTCACAAGGCTGGTCGGCTGTCCGGTAACGCGGCTTGGCGGTGTACACCCAATGGGTATGCGGCGCCCGCCCGGACACCCAGGACAACTGCTCGGCCACCAGGTCGCTGCGGAGCAGGGCCGGATGATCGTGCCCCTGCGCGACGTAGAGAATGTTCCTTTCCATCTCCTTGCCGACGACGAACCAGGCGTCGTGATCGCCGCCGCCGGCCCGGCCCTTTTCCTTGATGCCGCCGATATGCAGCCCCTTGCGCTGGCCCAGGGTGTGGAACATCAGCCCGTCGTGCTCGCCCATCAGCTTGTTGTCGTCGAAGCGGCGGATTTCGCCTTTTTTCGGCGGCAGGTAGCGGGCCAGAAAGTCCTTGAAGGGGCGTTCGCCGATAAAGCAGATGCCGGTCGAATCCTTCTTGGCCGCCACGTGCAGCCCTTCAGCCTCGGCGATCCTGCGCACTTCACGCTTGTAGAGATCGGCCAGCGGGAAGAGGGTTTTCGAAAGCTGCGCCTGGTTCAGGCGATAGAGAAAATAGCTCTGGTCCTTGGTGCCGTCCTCGGCCTTGAGCAACTGGAATTCGCCGTCGAATTCGCGAACGCCGGCGTAATGCCCGGTGGCGATCCTGTCGGCGCCGAGTTGCAGGGCGTGATCGAGGAAGGCCTTGAACTTGATTTCCGAATTGCACAGGATGTCCGGGTTGGGCGTGCGCCCGGCCTCGTATTCGCGCAGGAATTCGGCGAAGACCCGCTCGCGGTACTCGGCCGCGAAATTGACCACCTCGACGTCGATGCCGATGCGGTCGGCGACGCTCATGACATCGATCAGATCCTGGCGCGACGAGCAGTATTCCTCGTTATCGTCGTCTTCCCAGTTCTTCATGAACAGGCCGATCACCTTCCAGCCCTGGCGTTTCAGCAGCAAAGCCGCGACCGAGGAATCGACACCGCCGGACAGGCCGACCACCACCGTTTTTTCAGACATCGGGCCCAGCCCCTTTCTTCCATTCGTCCAGCGGCAAAATGACCGCCGGTTGTCCATTATCGACGAACCAACTGTCGACGACGAAACGCGCCGCTTCGCCTTCGCTTATTTCTTCGATCACTGCCGACCAGTGCACCTCGATCAAGCCGAGAAAACGGCGTGCAGCCGGGATCAGCACACGATGCCAACGCAGGTAGCCGCGCGCCTCGAGCAATTTCAGGAGCCGCGTCGTCGAGGTCGAATGATCGATGCAATCCATCTTGCCGGAAACATTGTCGTCGGCATAGTTGCCCCCGCGATCGTTATGGATGGGCGACTGCTCGCCGGCCCAGGCATACAGACGACCAATCGCCCCGGAAAGCCTTTCCCGTTCGCCGGCCGCATCGGAGGCGGCAAGCAGCGCCCGGTGCACCTCCCCGAGCTGCCCCTCGCTGTAACGGATATCCTTTTCCACCAGACAGCCGTAGTCGTAGCAGATGCTCACCGCTTCATCGGCCAGACCCGAGGCCGACCATGAAAAGAAGAGGGCTAACAGCCAGCGACGCATCGGTCGTAATGCACCAGCAGGTCGAGCGGATAATTTTTCCCGGCGAGCAGATCCTCGATGCAGCGCAGAATCAACGGACTGCGATGGCGGGACCGCGTCGCCCTGACCTCGTCCAGGGTCAGCCAGCGCGCGGCGACAATGCCTTCATCCAGGGGGCGACCGGCCTCGTAACCGCGCAATTCGCCGCCAAAGGCAAAGCGCAGGTAGGTGGTGTCTTCCTTGGTCGGATGGGTCCAGTTGTAGATGCCGACCAGATGGGTCGGCTTGAAATGATAGGCCGTTTCTTCCAGCGTCTCGCGGACTGCAGCTGCGAACAGCGACTCGCCGTCCTCAAGGTGACCGGCCGGCTGGTTGAAAGCCAGTCCGGCCTCGGTTTCCTCCTCGACCAGCAGGAATTTGCCGTCGCGCTGAACGACGGCGGCAACGGTGACGTGCGGTTTCCAGATCATGCTCATGTTCGAACGGCAAAAGCGTTATTTTACCTGCTGATTTCGGCTAGAATTATGAGCTTTTACAGGCGCAACACGGAGAATCGAACATGTCCATGGCGGATCGCGACGGCTTTATCTGGCAAGACGGGAAACTGGTGCCCTGGCGTGAAGCCACCACCCACGTCCTCACCCACTCGCTGCATTACGGCATGGCTGTATTCGAAGGCGTCCGCGCTTACAACACCGAGCGCGGCACGGCGATTTTCCGCCTCAAGGAACACACCGAGCGCCTGCTCCGTTCCGCCCACATCTTCCAGATGCAGATGCCCTTCTCGGCGGAAACCTTGAACGAAGCGCAGAAGGAGGTCATCCGCGCCAACGGTCTGGAGTCCGGCTATATCCGCCCGCTCGCCTTCTACGGCTCGGAAAAGATGGGCGTCTCGCCCAAGGGCGCCAAGGTGCACATCATCATCGCCGCCTGGCCCTGGGGCGCCTACCTCGGCGAGGAAGGCATGGAACGGGGCATTCGCATCAAGACCTCGTCCTACACCCGTCACCATGTGAATATCACCATGGTCCGCGCCAAGGCCTCGGGCAACTACATGAACTCCATCCTCGCCAACAACGAGGCGACCGGCGACGGCTACGACGAAGCCCTGCTGCTCGACCCGGAAGGCTATGTCTGTGAAGGGGCCGGTGAAAACATCTTCATCGTCAGGAACGGCAAGCTGTACACCCCCGACCTGACCGCCTGTCTCGAAGGCATCACGCGCGCCACGGTCATCCAGCTGGCCGGCGAACTGGGCATCGAGGTCATCGAGAAACGCATCACCCGCGACGAGGTCTATTGCGCCGACGAAGCCTTCTTCACCGGCACGGCCGCCGAAGTGACGCCGATCCGCGAACTCGACAACCGCCAGATCGGGGCCGGCCATCGCGGCCCGATCACCAAGGCGCTGCAGGAAAAATATTTCGACGTGGTCTATGGCCGCTCCGCCGCGCACGCCGACTGGCTGGCCACCGTCTAATCAGGGAGAAAACGATGTCCGACGACAAGCAAGTTGAAATTACCGCCCACGACCTGCCACTGCACTGTCCGACCCCCGATGTCGCGCTGTGGAGTCAGCATCCGCGCGTCTTTCTCGACGTATTGAAGACCGGCCAGGCGACCTGCCCGTACTGCTCGACCCGCTACGTCTTCAAGGGCGAAGCGCCCAAAGGCCATTGAACAATAGTGTAGTGTTGCACGCTCTCCGGCACTTAAAACCTCGTCTTTTCGGTCATGGCGGCGTTGCAAATCCGCGCGACACCACTGGGTATCGCTGTGGTTTGCGCCTTGCCCTGACCCAAAATCCTTCAGTTTTAACTGTGCCATCAAGAGTGCAACACGACACTAGCCTCCCGGATCGAGGTCTCGGTCCGGGCCAGCCTCCCTGCCCGCTCCCCGCATGAAAGCCCTGATCGTCGCCCCCTCCTGGATCGGCGACACCATCATGGCGCAACCGCTGTTCGCCCGCCTGCACTGCCTGCACCCCGGCCTGCAACTCGACGCCCTTGCCCCGCGCTGGGTTGCACCGGTCCTGCGGCGCATGGCGGAAATCAGCGAGGTCGTCGACAGTCCCTTCGGCCACGGCCAGCTCTCCCTGAAAGCGCGCTGGCAACTGGCCCGCACCCTGGCGGCGCGGCACTACGACGCCGTCTACGTCCTGCCCAATTCGCTGAAATCGGCCCTCGCACCGTGGCTGGCCGGCATTCCCCGACGCATCGGCTTCACCGGTGAGTCGCGCTACGGCCTGATCAACGTTCGCCACCGGCTGGACAAGCGGGCCCTGCCGCTGATGGTCGAACGCTTCGTCCAACTGGCCGAGACGCCCGGCCATAGCCTGGAGAAATCGATTTTCCGGCCCCGCATCCGCTCATCGGCCGAAGACCAGCAGAAGACCCTGGTCGAGCTCCGGCTCGAACGCCCGGCCCGCATCGTCGCCTTCTGCCCGGGCGCCGAGTTCGGCCCGGCCAAACGCTGGCCGGCCGCCCACTTCGCCGCGCTGGCCGGAAGGCTGGCCGAACTGGGCTGCGCCATCTGGCTCTTCGGCTCGCCCAAGGACCATGCCGTCGCCGAGGAAATCTCGCGGCTCGCCCCCGGCCTCTGCCGCAACCTGTGCGGCGCCACCTCGCTGGCCCAGGCGGTCGACCTGCTGGCCATGGCCGAACTGGTGGTCTGCAACGACTCCGGGCTGATGCACGTCGCCGCCGCCCTCGACCGGCCGATCGTCGCGCTCTACGGCTCGTCTTCGCCCGGCTTCACGCCGCCCCTCTCCGACCGCGCCGACATCCTCAGCCTGAAACTCGACTGCAGCCCCTGCTTCAAGCGCGACTGCCCGCTCGGTCACACGGATTGCCTGAACCAGCTCAGACCCGAACAGGTTTTTGCCGCCTGCCAGAAAAGGATAGCCCGATGAGCGAACCGAGCAATTTCGCCTCGCCCGAAGATGTCGAACTCGCCTTTTACGATGCCATCGCCGAGCGCGATGTGGACCGCCTGATGCTGCTCTGGGCCGATGACGAAGAAACCGTCTGCGTGCACCCAACCGGCGTCCGCCTGCTCGGCCTGCCCCCCATCCGTGAAAGCTGGCGCAGCATATTCGCCAGCGCCCGCCTGCGCGTCCGACCCGAAGCCGTCACCCACTGGCACAGTACCGTCTTCGCCATCCATCACCTGACTGAGCTTCTCTTCGTCGGCGACGACCCCAGCCCGCACGGCCCGCTCTACGTCACCCACGTCTACGTCCGCGGCTCCCGCGGCTGGCGCCTGGTCAGCCGGCACGCCTCGGCGGCCGACGACAGCCATCAGGCGATGGCCGAGGCCATGCCGCACACGCTGCATTGAAGCCCATGCCGCCCTACCGCGCCCCGGGCTGGCTGCCGGGCGGCCAGGCACAAACCCTCTGGCCGCTGCTCATCAAGCCCCGCCCGCTCGAACTGCGCCGCGAACGCTGGACAACGCCGGACGATGACTTCATCGACGTCGACCATCTCGACGGCCCGACCGAGAGCCCGCTGCTCGTCCTTTTTCATGGCTTGGAAGGCAGCGCCCACAGCCACTACGCCATTTCGACCGCGCATGCCTGCAAGGCCGCCGGCTGGCGCCTCGCCCTGCCGCATTTTCGCGGTTGCTCGGGCGAATTGAATCGGCGGCCGCGCGCCTACCATTCGGGCGACTCCGCGGAAATCGACTGGATACTGCGCCGCCTGCTCCTGGCCAACGGCGGGCGCCGGCTGCATGCCGCCGGCGTTTCGCTCGGCGGCAACGCCCTGCTCAAGTGGGCCGGCGAACGAGGTAGCGGCGCCGGCGAACTGGTCAGCGGCGTCGCCGCTCTCTGCGCTCCGCTCGATCTCGCCGCCTGCGGCCACCATCTGGCCAAGGGCTTCAACCGCATCTACACCCGTCACTTCCTGCACACGCTGAAAGCCAATTCCAGTCGTCGCTTGCGGCTCTTCCCCGGCCTCTTCGACGAGGCGCGCATGCAGCGGGCGATCAATCTCCACCAGTTCGACGATACCGTCACCGCGCCCCTGCACGGCTTCGCCGGCGCCGACGATTACTGGCTGCGCGCCTCGGCCAAGCCATGGCTGAAATCGATCGCCGTACCGGCCCTGGCGGTCAATCCGAAAAACGATCCCTTCCTGCCATCCCGCCACCTGCCGAGCGCCGCCGACGTCAGCCCCAGCGTTCGTCTCGAACATCCCGCCGACGGCGGCCATGTCGGGTTCGTCAGCGGCCCCTTCCCGGGAAACCTGGACTGGTTGCCGCAAAGGCTCTTACACTTCTTCATTTTCGAAACGTCATAAAATAATGCCATTCGACTCGGACGGCAAAGACTGCCGCCAACATCCGCTTTTCTGAACCCACTCTCTCGACTGGACAATCATGAGCCAACTTCCCGCTGAAATTTTCAAGGCCTACGACATTCGGGGCATCGTCAACCGTTCGCTGACTGCCGACGTCGTCCGCCGGATCGGTCACGCCCTCGGTTCGCTGGCTGCCGAACAGGGCCAGAAGGCCATCGCCGTCGGTCGCGACGGCCGCCTGTCCGGCCCGGAACTGGCCGGCGCGCTGATGGACGGCATCTGCGCGGCCGGCATCGACGCCATCGACGTCGGCTGCGTACCGACCCCGGTCACCTATTTTGCCGCCTACGAACTCGGCTGCCATTCCTGCGTTTCGGTCACCGGCAGTCACAACCCGCCGGATTACAACGGCCTGAAGATGGTCATCGGCGGCACGACCCTGGCCCTCGACGCCATCCAGGACCTGAAGAAACGAATCGAAGCCGGCAATCTCAGACACGGCAAGGGAGAACGGCGCAGCGCCGATGTCCTCGCCGCCTACGTCGATAAAATCGCCGGCGACGTCCGCCTGGCCCGCCCGATGAAAATCGTCATGGACTGCGGCAACGGCGTGGCCGGCGCCATCGCTCCCGAACTCTTCAAGCGCCTGGGCTGCGACATCGTGCCGCTCTATTGCGAGGTCGACGGCAATTTCCCGAACCACCATCCTGACCCCTCCAAGCCGGAAAACCTGGCCGACGTGATCAAGGCCCTCCGCGAAACCGACGCCGAGATCGGCATCGCCTTCGACGGCGACGGCGATCGCCTGGGCGTCGTCACCAAGGATGGCGAAATCATCTTTCCCGATCGCCAGCTGATGCTCTTCGCCGCCGATGTGCTGTCGCGCGTGCCCGGCGGCACGGTCATTTACGACGTCAAATGTACCCGTCTGCTCGCCCCGTGGATTCGGCAGCACGGGGGGGTACCGCTGATGTGGAATACCGGCCACGCGCTGGTCAAGGCCAAGCTGCGCGAAACCGGCGCCCCGCTGGCCGGCGAGATGTCCGGCCACACCTTCTTCAAGGAACGCTGGTACGGTTTCGACGACGGCCTGTACACCGGCGCCCGCCTGCTCGAAATCCTCAGCCAGGCGAAAGACGCCAACCAGGTTCTGGAAAATCTGCCGAATTCGCCTTCCACTCCGGAACTCAACATCAAGATGGCGGAAGGCGAACCCTTCGCGCTGATCGACAAACTGAAGAAAAACGGCCGCTTCAACGGCGCCGACGAGATCGTCACCATCGACGGTGTGCGCGTAGAATATACGGACGGCTTCGGCCTGGCCCGCCCCTCGAATACGACGCCGGTCGTCGTCCTCCGCTTCGAGGCCGACAATGCCGCCGCGCTCGAACGCATTCAGGCCGATTTCCGTCAGGCCATCGAGAGCGTTTGGCCGGGAATCCAACTACCGTTCTAAGGGAATTTCGTGAGCGAAAACGCCGCCGACCAGTTGTTTCTAGGGCGCCAGCCCATCCTGGATCGCAACCAGCAGCTCTTCGCTTACGAACTGCTTTTCCGCAGCGGCAGCCGCAATTTCGCGGATGTCACCGATGGTGTGCAGGCGACGGCCACCGTCATCGCCAACGCCTTCAGCGAACTCGGAATTGCCGCCGCGCTCGGCAGCCATCGCGGCTTCATCAACGTCGACGAGGCCTTCCTGTTCAGCGACATGCTGGAGTTGCTGCCGCGCCACGCCGTCGTCCTCGAAATCCTCGAAACCGTTCCGCCGACCGCCGCCGTCCTCGAACGCTGCCTGGTGCTGAAAGCGGCGGGTTTCACCCTGGCTCTCGACGACGTCATCCAACTCGAACCGGAATTTGCCGAACTGCTGGCCCTGGTCGAGATCGTCAAGGTCGATATCCAGCCCTTGTCGCGCGTCGAGTTGATGCAATTGACCATGAAGCTGAAGCCGCTGGGCAAAACCCTGCTGGCCGAGAAAGTCGATTCGCGCGAGCAGATGGAACAATGCCTGAAGCTCGGCTTCACGCTCTTCCAGGGCTATTATTTCGCCAAACCCACCATCATTTCCGGCAAGAAGCTCGACCATTCCCAGCTTTCGCTGATGAAACTGATGGGGCTGGTCCTCAACGACGCGACAACAGCCGAACTCGAAGCGGCGCTCAAGCCCGAACCCGGTCTGACCATCAATTTGCTGCGCATGACCAATTCGGTCGGTGCCGGCTGCAGCCAGAAAATCACCTCGCTCGGCCATGCCATCACCGTTCTCGGTCGCCGCCAGTTGCAACGCTGGCTGCAACTGCTGGTCTTCGCTTCCGGCAAGCAGAACGGCAGCAGCAATCCCCTGCTCCTGCTGGCCGCCACCCGGGGGCGGCTGATGGAATTGCTGGCCGGCGAATTGAAGGCCGGCGATACCGCCTTTTCGGACCAGGCCTTCATGGTCGGCATCATGTCGCTGATGCCTGTACTGGTCGGCCAGGCGATTACCGACATCGTCGCCCCCCTCGGTCTGACACCCGCCGTCCGCGATGCCCTGTGCGCCGGCGGCGGCCCGCTGGGCGCCCTGCTCCGCCTGGCGGAAAGCAGCGAGAACGGGGACATCCTCCAACTGAGCGCCGCCCTCGTCGAACTCCCCGGATTGGGTCCGAAAACCCTGAACGGGGCCCAGACGCAAGCCCTGCAATGGGCCAACAGCATCGGACAGGCTCAGCCGGACGCGGCTTAACCCATCGTTACAAAAAGCCGACAGCACCCGTACAAAAGAAGAGCGGCAGTCGTCTAAAATCGATTCGTTTTCATCGACGCGAGACAATCATGACCGGCGCCCGGTACAAGACTCAATTTCGACAAGGACCCGAGGCCGGGCCGTTGGCCAGGCTGGCCGCCTTTGTCCTGAGCGTCGCCTTCCTGGTACTGGCCTTCATGTTCTCGCTGGTCGCCCTGGCCGTGCTGGCCGTCGGTGGCCTGGCGCTCGGCGGCTGGCTGTGGTGGAAGACCCGCAGGCTGCGCAAGCAGATGGAAGAGATGCGTCAGGCAGGAGCGATGCCCGAGGATCAACCGGCGCGCGACATCCAGGTGATCGAGGGCGAATTCATCCGCGAAGGCGAGACTGAGCGGCGCGGCCTGTAGTCCACGCCGCCGAACCGCTCATCCTTGTCGCCAGGCGACCACCTCCGGCCGACTTCTTACAACCTGCCTTCGGCCCAGGCGGCAACCGAAGCCAGCGCCGCCGGCAGGTTTGCCGGCTGGGTGCCGCCGGCCTGCGCCATGTCGGGACGACCGCCGCCCTTGCCGCCGACCTGCTGGGCGACCATGTTGACCAGCTCGCCGGCCTTGATTCGGCCGGTCAGGTCGGCCGTGACGCCGGCGATCAGCGTCACCTTGCCGTCGCTTACCGAGGCCAGCACGATGGCCGCCGATTTCAGCTTGTCGCGCAGTTTGTCCATGGTGTCGCGCAGGGCATTGAGGTCGGCGCCCTCCAGGGTCGCCGCCAAAATCCTGGCCCCCTTGATCTCAATCGCCCGGGCGAGCAGGTCGTCGCCCTGGGCCGAAGCCAGCCTGCCTTTGAGGGCGGCCAGTTCGCGCTCGAGCTTCTTGACCTGATCGAGCACCGTCAGCACGCGACCGTGCACATCCCGGGGCAGGACCTTGAGCGTGCCGGCCACGCCGCCGAGCACCGTTTCCATATCCTGCATGTAGCGCAGGGCGTTATCGCCGGTGACCGCCTCGACGCGACGGACGCCGGCCGCCACCCCGCCTTCGGCGGTAATGCTGAACAGGCCGATGTCGCCGCTGCGGGTGACGTGGGTGCCGCCGCACAGTTCGCGCGACGAGCCGATATCGAGCACCCGCACGTCGTCGCCGTACTTTTCGCCGAAAAGCATCATGGCACCCAGTTTCTGGGCTTCGGCAATGGGCAGGACGCGGGTTTCGCTGGCGACGTTGGCCAGAATCTCCGCATTGACGATATTCTCGACCTTGCGGATTTCCTCGTCGGTCATCGGCTGGTTATGCACGAAGTCAAAACGCGTCTTCTCAGGGTCGACCTGCGAGCCCTTCTGCTGGACGTGGTCGCCGAGCACTTCGCGCAGCGCCTTGTGCAGCAGGTGGGTGGCCGAATGATTGCGCGCCGTGCGCTGGCGCGCCAGGACGTCGACCTTGGCGGCGACCCCGTCGCCGACCGTGATGGCGCCGGTCCTGACCACGCCGTGGTGGCCGAAGACGGTGGCCTGAATCTTCTGGGTGTCTTCGACCGCAAAAATGCCGTGCACGCTCTGCAGCAAGCCCCGGTCGCCGACCTGACCGCCCGATTCGGCATAAAAGGGCGTGTCGTCGAGGACGACGACGCCGATTTCGCCTTCGTTGAGCTGCTTGACCGCGGCGCCATCCTTGTACAGGGCCAGGACCTTGGCCTTGCATTCCAGGGTGTCGTAGCCGTGAAAGGTGGTGGCCGGCCCGTCGTATTCGAGGTTGGCGGCCATCCTGAACTTGCCGGCGGCGCGCGCCTGCTCCTTCTGGCGGGCCATGGCGGCATCGAAGGCGGCGGCGTCGACGGTGATCCGATGCTCGCGGCAGATGTCCTGGGTCAGGTCGAGCGGGAAACCATAGGTATCGTGCAGCTTGAACGCGGTCTCGCCGTTGAAAACACCACCTTCGCCCAGGGCCTTGAGTTCGCCATCGAGAATGGCCATGCCGTGCTCTATGGTTTCGAAGAAGCGGTCCTCCTCCTGCTTCAGCGTGGCGCTAATCCTGGCCTGGTTCTGACCAAGTTCCGGATAGGCCATGCCCATTTCGGCGACGAGGTCGGGCACCATCCTGTGGAAGAAGGCGGCGCGGGCGCCCAGCTTGTAACCATGGCGGATGGCGCGGCGAATGATGCGACGCAGGACGTAGCCCCGACCTTCGTTGCCGGGTATGACACCGTCGGCGATCAGGAAGGAGCAGGCGCGAATGTGGTCGGCCAGCACCTTGAGCGACGGGGAATCCATGTCCGCGGCGCTGGTTTCGCGGGCGGCGGCCTTGAGCAATGCCTGGAAAAGATCGATTTCATAATTGGCGTGGACGCCCTGCAGCACGGCGGCAACCCGTTCCAGACCCATGCCGGTGTCGACCGAAGGCTTGGGCAAGGGATGCATGACGCCCTGTTCGTCCCGGTTGAACTGCATGAAAACGTTGTTCCAGATTTCGATGAAGCGGTCGCCGTCTTCCTCGGGCGATCCGGGCGGGCCGCCCCAGTATTTTTCGCCGTGATCATAAAATATCTCGGTGCACGGGCCGCAGGGGCCGGTATCGCCCATCATCCAGAAATTGTCGGAGGCATAGCGGGCGCCCTTGTTGTCGCCGATGCGTATGACGCGCTCGACCGGCACGCCGATTTCCCGGGTCCAGATATCGTAGGCCTCGTCGTCTTCGGCATAGACGGTGACGGTCAGCCTGTCCTTGGGCAGTTTGTAGACCTCGGTCAGCAGTTCCCAGGCGTACTTGATGGCATCGCGCTTGAAATAGTCGCCGAAACTGAAATTGCCGAGCATCTCGAAAAAGGTGTGGTGGCGCGCGGTGTAGCCGACATTTTCGAGGTCGTTGTGCTTGCCGCCGGCCCGCACGCACTTTTGCGAGGTGGTGGCTCGGCTATAGGGGCGCTTGTCGAAGCCGAGGAAAACGTCCTTGAACTGGTTCATGCCGGCATTGGTGAACAGCAGGGTCGGATCCTCGTGCGGCACCAGCGAACTGGAAGAAACGACCTGGTGCCCCTTGGAAGCGAAGAAGTCGAGAAACTGCTGGCGGATTTCGGAGCTTTTCATAAGCTGGCGGCCTTCGAGGCGTTAAATTCGGAACTCGTGATTTTAAATGAAAGAACGGGGCTTCGGCGCAGCCGGGAAGCAAAAGGAAACGCCGTCCGGCGGGGCTCAAGCCGGGAAAATATTGCTCAAAAATCAGCCGGGCGGCGAACTGGCCGCCTGCGCACCGGCCTCGCCGGCAAAAAGATCGAGACGATCGGTAAATGCGGCGCTGACGCCGCGCGCGAAAATCGATTCCGCCGTTTCTGCCGCATTGACCGTGTAGCACAGCACCGGCATTCCCTGCGCCCCGGCCTCGGCCAGGACATCGTCGCGCAAATGCCGGGCGGCGCAGTGCAGGGTCTGCGCCCGAAAACGCCGCGCCACGTCCGGCCAGTCGGTCGGCACCTGCTCGAAGAGGAGGCCCCGAGGAATCAGGGGGGCGAGGTCGCGCGCGATTTCCAGAGCCTCCGGAGAAAAAGAGGAAATCAGTACCTGATTTTCCGCCCCCAGCCACAGCTCGGCAGCGAGCCTGCTCACGGCTTCCGCCGTCTGCCGTTCATGGCCGCCGGCCGGTTTGATTTCGACATTGGCCAGCAGCCGGTATTGCCGACAGAGCGCCGCCGCCTCGGAAAAACGGGGGATCCGCTGTCCCTTTCCTGCATTCAGCGCGAAGAGCGAGGCATCCGGCGTGTCGCAGACAAGCCCCGAACCGTTGGTCGTCCGTTCCAGCGTCTCGTCGTGGATGAGAACCGGCGTTCCACTGGCCGACAGCATGACGTCGAACTCGACCGCAGTGAAGCCGAAGAGTGCGGCGAGCCGAATGCCGGCCAGGGTATTTTCCGGAGCCAACGCCCCGCCACCGCGATGAGCGAACCAGCGCGGCAGCGGGGGCATGATCAGAAAGGCTGTGCCTTCTTCAGGCCTGGTTTGGCACCGAGCAGGGCATTGCCGCGACTGACCGAAGCGTCGAGCGCAGCCTTGGCCGGAATCTTGTCGGCCCAGACTGCTTCCAGCTCGTCATCGGCGATGATGCGCACCGGATCGATATTGGCGACGCGCACGGCCGGCTTGTTGCCGTTGCCGTTGAGCGATGCATAGGCAATCTCGAGGGTCTTGTCCTCATCCTGCAACAACTTGCTGCGCGCAGCGGCGCGTGCGGCGGCAGTCAGCGGCAGGCCACCGTATACGCGGGTCATTTCGACCTGCATGACAGGCGATGCCATGAAAGTGACGAATTTCGCCGCCTGCTTGTATTCCGCCGAGGAATGGCCGGCGCCGAACCACAGCGAGGCACCGCCGGCCAGCGACGACTGGCGACCGCCATAGACATCGTCGTGATAGGGCAGCGGAGCGACGCCCAGTTCGACCCCCTTGGCGTCGCGGAAATCGGTAAACTCCCGGGAGTCGGTGGTGATCATCGCGCATTCGCCGTCGCGGAACTTGGCGCTCGCCTCGTCACGACGGCCGAACATCTTGAAATAACTGGCCTTGGTCCACGTCGCCATCATGGCGATGTGCTTGACCTGCGGCAGCCCGTTGAAGGTCATCAGCCCCTTGTCGTTGACAGCCGGGGCGCCGGAAATGGCGCTGACATTGTCGATGTGTACCCAAATCGGCCACGAGGAGGTGTAGGGGCAGGCATAGCCGGCATCCTGCAACTTGTCGAGCATGGCTTGCATTTCAAACCAGGTTTTCGGCGGCTGTTCGGGGTCCAGTTTGGCCTTGCGGAAAGCATTCTTGTTGTAGAACAGGACAGGGGTCGAGTAAATCACAGGCAAAGCGACCAGGCGTCCCTTGGCATCGACGACGCCGGCCTTCAGATCGGCGGAAAGATCGCCCATTTTCAGCGGTTGACCGGCCTTGGCCATCACTTCGTAAAGCGGCGCGAATTGCTTGGGCTGAGTCATGACATCGCTCATGTCGTCACGGAGCAAGAGGTTGAGAATGGCCGGCTTGTCGCCTTTTTCCTGGTGAACCAATTTGAGCTTGCTACCGGACTCCCGGTTGAAACGATCGACGATCGCCTGCAGCCTGTCCTCGCCGACCGGTCCCAGATTGTGGACCAACTGGAATTCGGCGGCCACCACGGGGGCGGCAGCCGGTTTGGCGGCGCGCTTGGCCGCTTTGCTCGGCTTCGCTTGCACAGCGGAAAAAGCCAGCGCCAGGGCAAGGCCAAGGGCCAGGGGGCGAATAAAATACGACATGAATGCTCCGACTGTTCTTGAAGGCCTAAATTATAGCCGTCCACCGAGTCGACGTAGCGCACACATCTCGCACAGTTGTGCGAAAATCCCGGCCATGATCAAGCGCCTTCTTCTTCTGATTGCCATGTTCAGCCTGCTAGGCTGCGATCAGGTCGCCCAAAAGCTTGGCGTTGAAGACCCGGCAAAAAAAGAGGCTCGCACGGAAGCCGAGGCCAAGGCCGTCGGTAGCGCCTGTCGCCAATCCGGTCGTGCCATCGAAGACTGTTATTCGATCTACGGCTGGCTGCCCAAAGCCGGCATTTATGCCGGCTGGCGCGACATGGACGAGTACATGCGCGAAAACAAGCTCGAGACGGTCGTACCGCAGTTGCCTCCGGCCGAAGGTCCTGGTGCCAAGAGAAAAAAGGCGGCGGCCGAGGCGAACGGCGGCGAAGGCGAAAAGAAGACAGAAAGCAGCAGCAAGACTGAAAGCGAAAAAAAAGCCGGCACGCACTGAAGCGTCGGAATAACATAGGCCCGACCACGGGCAGGGGACAAAGGCGAAATGAAACTTCCGGCATTTCTGGGTGGAATTCGCGGCAAGCTGATCGCCATTTTTGTGCTGATCAAGGTCGTGCCGCTGGTCCTGCTCGCCTGGTTTGCCTGGTTTGCAACCAGCCAACTCGGCCAGGACGTCTCCGACAAGGCGGCCAGCATGGCCGACGCCATGCTGTCCACTATCAAATCGGTCGGCAAGACGGTCACTGACGATTCCATCCGCGCCCTCGACCTGCGCTCGCGCGAGGCCATCGAATCCCTGACCACCGATGCCGCCAAGGAAATTGCCGGCTTCCTGTACGACCGCGACGCCGACATCCGGCAAGCCGCCAACCTGGAGCCGTCCGAAGCCGCCTTCCGCCGTTTCCTGAATGAACGCAGCCGGACCATTTATCAGCACGGCCCCTGGAAACTGGCCGAGGACGGCAAGTCCTGGGTGGCGGAAAAACCGGTGGTTCGCAAAGCCGAGGTTTCCCGCCCCGTGCTGCCGGACAATGCCAAGGACTTCCACGCCAGGCCGCCGGAGTACATGGGCGAGAGGGAACAACGCCCCCTGTTTGTCGAAATGACCTATATCGACCTCGACGGCAACGAAAAGATCAAGGTGACGACGGGCAATCTCACCGAAAAGACCCTGAAAAACGTGGCCGACCGCCACAACACCTTCATCAAGGCGGAAACCTACTTCGCCGAACTGAAAAAACTCAAGCCGGGCGAGATTTATGTTTCCGACGTCATCGGCGCCTATGTCCCGACCCAGATTATCGGCCCCTACCTGCCCGCCGCCCTTCAAAAAGCCGGCAAGCCCTTCACGCCTGAAGAGTCGGCCTATGCCGGTACCGAAAACCCCGTCGGCAAACGCTTTCGCGGCATCGTTCGCTGGGCCATGCCGGTGCTCAGGAACGGTCGGATCAACGGCTACGTCACCCTGGCTCTCGACCACGACCACATCCGCCAGTATTCCGACCGCCTGATGCCGACAGAAGAGCGCTATACGCCGATCGCCGACGCCAACAAGGGCAATTACGCCTTCCTCTGGGATTACAAGAGCCGCTCGATTTCCCATCCGCGCGATTACTTCATCACCGGCTACGACCCGAAGACCGGCCTGCCGGCGACGCCCTGGCTGGACGAGGAACTGTACGGCGAGTGGCAGAAGAGCGGCAAGCCGTCCCATGAATTCCTGGCCGGCGTTCCGGAATTCCACGACCAGAGCCTCAAGCGCAAGCCGGCCAAGGAACTGGTCAAGGCCGGCCTGGTCGGACTCGATTGCCGCTACCTCAATTTTTCGCCGCAGTGCGATGGCTGGAAGGCCGTTACCGAACATGGCGGCTCCGGCTCCTTCGTGATCTTTTTCTCCGGCCTCTGGAAGCTGACCACGGCCGCCGCCATTCCTTATTACACTGGCCAGTACGGCAAGTCACAGCAGGGTTTCGGCTTTGTCACCATCGGCGCCAACGTCGACGAATTCCACAAGGCGGCCAGCGAGACCGCCGGCCAGATCAAAACCCTGCTCGAAGTCAAGGATGCCAGCTTCAAGGCCCAGCGCGCCGAATTGCTCGCTCAAATTCAGCAGAGCCTGACGTCGACCGCCGTCGGCCTGTGGGGGTCGACCCAGCTCATGGTCGCCATCGTCATCGGCATCGCGGTCTGGATCGCCG
>JAJXVG010000150.1 GCA_021782315.1 Pseudomonadota bacterium
TTGTTGCTTTTCGAGTCGACCACCTGGCCGAATGCGGCGGCAATGTCGTCGAGGTAATCGTCATCGAGTCGGACGACGTGTGATGCGGGTTCCAGGGCAAGCACCGCATCGCTGATACTGTCCGAGGCGAGCATGGTCCAGAACGCCTCATCATCGGCTATCGACTCGAAGACGCGAACCAGGCGAGGATCGAACCAGCCGCCGGCGCGCTGCCGGACCTCATCGCGCGCGGCCTGCGGCCCGCCGGACCGGTGAAAGACATCGACCACCTGGGCCAGCAGGGCGATGCGTGAATAGAGGGGAATTGCCTCGCCGGCCAGGCGCTGCGGCCTGCCCTGCCCGTTGAAATGTTCATCGAGGCTGTAAATACCGGCCGCCACCGCTTCGGGAAAACGAAGCCGTCGGGCAATTTCGGCGCCGCGCTGACAGCGGGTGCCAATCAATTCCTGGGCCACCTCACTGCCCGAACGAAAGATCGTCAGCACGCTGCGAAAACGATCGGCCAACGGCGCTCTCAGGCCGGTGTGCTTGAGCACGAAATCGAGCACTTGCGGCAGGCTGTCGCCTACCGCCTTGAAATCGCGCTTGAATGCCAGATCGTCGGTCAGGTAGAGCTCGCAGATGCGGGCCGCGTTGCTGCTGCATCCGAGATCCTTCAGCAACAGCGTGTAATAGAGCCCCCACAATTCGTCATCCGGCAACCCCAGATGACGGCCGATCACCATGCCGATCCAGCAACAACGTACGCAATGCCCTTCCGGCTGACCTTCGGTGATGTCGAGCGCGTGGCTGAGCGCCGATATCAGCTCGGACAAGCGGAGTGGCGGCAGGGTAAGGGAGGCGGGAGTACTGGTGACGCACATGGATCGAAGAAGCATATCAGAAAGGCGGAGACTCTCGATTTATAGCAAAAAGCAAAAAACCACAGAATCTGCAACTTTTTTCGCTTCACGAGCGGCACAGCAATCCAGGCCGCAGCAAAATATTCGCCTGAATCCAGTGATATTGGTTACAATATGCGCCCCCTGCGTTCTTAGCTCAGTTGGTAGAGCGTCTGCCTTACACGCAGAATGTCGGCGGTTCGAGCCCGTCAGGACGCACCAGAATTCATGCGGCGACATCCATGTTGTCCGCCCCCCCCGCAGCGGGTTGATCGCCGGCCGCAAGGCTTGCCACCGGGACGCCGGCCTTCCGTCTATTCCTGTAAAACCGATGAACCAACCGGCGAACGTGCGGTCATTTGGACATCGACAGCAGCTATCGGAACAAGCATGGATACCGTCCCGTCCCGCAGGAAATTCCTCAAGATCACCGGCATGGCCATCGCGACGGTTTCATGGGCCGCGGCCGGGCCTGTTGCCGCCGGCACCAACGCCCCGTTGCGGGAACAATTCAAGTACCAGGACAAACCGGATGACGGAAGGAGTTGCGCCAGTTGCCTGGAATTCATTCCCGGCAAGACGGACAAGACCCCGGGTGCTTGCAAGCGCATTCCCGGCGACGACGAAATCTCTCCCGACGGCTATTGCGTCCTGTGGAATACGATGTAGCGGCAATTTGCCGAGCACAATCTCCAAGGGACTGATACAATCCGCCCCGCTTTGAGTCGCGACGACCTATCGTGGCAGTGGCCCCCGGAACTTTCGGGTGCCCGAGCACAACGCAACTGACGCTATCCGAAAGATCGAATCGGGGAAGCCAAGCCTCCCCTTCGCTTACTTTTATTTCGTCGGCTCAGGTCGCCCATGTGGCTCAGTGGTAGAGCACTCCCTTGGTAAGGGAGAGGTCGGCAGTTCGATCCTGCCCATGGGCACCACCCCGCATGCACGGAGGACGGTGCCAGTCAGTTCGACTTTGCCGCCAGCATGCCGAATTTTTTCATTGCGACCAGGAATTCGCTGAAGTTCGCGTCACGAACGACAATTCCATTCAAGGTATCGCGCAGGTCGAACTTCGACATTTCGCTCCCGCCCGAAAGCCGTGCATCCCTTCTTTTACCCGCAGACATTTGCTTGGCCGTAGTGATATTCGAAACGGACATGGCTTGGTTTCCCCTGTTGGTTCTTGAATTTGACGCTCCCATTTTGCCCAGCGCCAGGCATGCCGTCTGTGAACAAATTCACGGTGCATGCTCGGAAAATGACTGGTCTTTGCGGCACCGGCGAAAATCCGTCGACAGGTCACCTGCTCATCCCGATTGCCTCGCGAGTGTTTTCCGGTAAACTCCCTTCGCTATATAAATCACCAAACAGCGCCATGAACCAAACACTGCCTCGCCTGCGCAGCAAACTCGAAGTCGACGGCCCTTTTGGTACCTTTCTAGGCGACACGCGCATACGCCTTCTTGAGGCCATCGACGCCCACGGATCGATCTCCCAGGCGGCAAAAACCGTCCCCCTGTCGTACAAAGCGGCATGGGACGCCGTCGATGCGATGAACAACCTGGCGGAGCAAGCACTGGTGCTGCGCTCCACCGGAGGCAAGCACGGCGGCGGAACCCGGCTCACCGAATACGGGCGCAAGGTGATCGCGCTGTATCGGACGCTCGAAGCCGAATACCAAACGGCTCTTGTTCGCCTGACCGCAGGACTCAACGCGGGGCAGGCGAGCGATATTCGGGAGTTCAGCCAACTCCTCAAGCGAATGTCGATGAAGACCAGCGCGCGCAACCAGTTTGCCGGCAAGATAGTGGGCTTGCGCGAGGGCGATGTCGATTTTGAAGTTCGTCTCAGGCTCGACGACGATAACGAACTGGTCGCCATCATCACCGGTGAATCGGCGGAGAATATGGACTTGAGCATCGGCATGGAAATCAATGCCCTGGTCAAGTCCTCGTCCGTGCTGCTGCTGAACGACAAAAGGGTGAGAGTCACTGCCCGCAACCAACTCTGGGGCGAAATCACACGTATCCACGAGAGTCCGGTCAATGCCGAAGTGACATTGACCATGAACAACGGCAAGTCGGTCTGCGCCGTCGTCACGCACGACAGCGTCGAAAGGCTGGAACTGGCCGTCGGCAAGCAAGCTTGCGCCGTATTCAAAGCCTCCTCGGTCATCCTCTGCAAGTACGCCTGATAAATTTTGCAGACTCCGGATTCCGCAATGAAACGTCTGTCCACCCTCTTTCCTGCCCTGATTTCGCCGGGTGGAGCACATGCCCCCCATGCCCGTACGATCATTCGATCGCACGGCCATACGCTGCGTTAGTGCGAGCGGACCGATGCTGAGCGACACCGATCTTCAGGCGCTTTGGCTGACGCTCCGACTGGCGGCAACGACGACTCTCATCCTTTTCATCGTCGGCACCCCCCTGGCCTGGTGGCTGGCACGCACCCGCAGCATATGGCAGCAGCCGATCGCTGCCATCGTCTCGCTGCCCCTGGTCCTACCGCCATCGGTCATCGGTTTCTATCTACTGATCACACTCGGGCCAAATGGTCCGATTGGTCATCTGACCCAGTCGATAGGCCTGGGCACCCTGCCCTTCACCTTTTGGGGATTGGTGGTCGGATCGGTTTTCTACTCCCTGCCCTTCATGGTCCAGCCGATTCAAACGGCCTTCGAATCCATAGGCGACCGCCCTGTGGAGGTTGCTGCTACGCTTGGCGCATCGCCGCTCGACACCTTCTTTTCCGTAGCCGTGCCCCTTGCCCTGCCGGGTTTTGTCACGGCCGGCATTCTGAGTTTTGCCCACACGGTCGGTGAATTCGGCGTCGTCCTTATGCTCGGCGGGAACATCCCGGGCATCAGCCGGGTCGCCTCGGTCCAGATCTACGATCACGTCGAGGCCATGGAATACGCCGAAGCGCACCGTCTGGCAGCTGTCATGCTGATATTCTCCTTTGCCGCACTGCTGGCCATGCATCTCTGGCGCCCGGGCGCCCGCAAGGAGGTATGAAATGGACACCATCGAGGCGCGCTTTGAACTCGGCCGGCCCGCCTTCTCGCTCGATGTTGACCTGACGCTACCCGGCAGTGGCGTCACTGCCCTGTTCGGCCGATCCGGATCGGGTAAAACCACCCTGCTCCGCTGCATAGCCGGACTCGAACGAAATGCCCGCGGTCGGCTGGTATTCAAAGGCAGCGTTTGGCAGGATCAACACGGCCGAATCGCCACCCATCGTCGGCCAATCGGATACGTATTCCAGGAAACCAGCCTTTTCCCGCACCTCTCGGTTCTCGGCAATCTCGATTTCGGTCGTCGGCGTGCAGCGAGGACCGGGCGGCGCATTGCCCTCGATCAGGCGATCGAATTGCTGGGCATCGCCCATCTGCTGCCGCGCAAGCCGGACGGACTCTCCGGCGGTGAACGGCAACGGGTCGCCATCGCGCGCGCGCTGGCCGTCGCCCCCGAACTCCTGCTCATGGACGAACCGCTGGCAGCACTCGACCTGCCACGTAAACAGGAAATCCTACCCTATCTCGAACGCCTGCACGACGAACTCGATATTCCCATCCTGTACGTCAGCCATTCACCCGACGAAGTGGCCCGCCTGGCCGACCATATCGTTGCACTGGAAGACGGCCGCATCGTTGCCCACGGACCGCTAGGTGAAACACTGGCCCGCCTGGACCTGCCCATCCAACTCGGCGAAGATGCAGGCGTCGTGCTGAACACCACGATCGGCGCCATCGATGACGAGTGGCACCTCTCCCGCATCGATTTCCCGGGCGGTAGCCTATGGACCCGTGATCGCAACCTGCAGGTCGGCAGGAAAGTGCGCGTCCGGGTACTCGCCCGCGACGTCAGCCTGGCGCTAGATGAGCCCGGGCGCACCAGCATTCTGAATATTCACCCGGCAATCGTCGAAGCGATTGCTCCGGACAGTCATCCGGCGCAACTACTCGTCCGCGTGCAGGTCGGCAAAAGCCGCTTGCTCGCCCGTCTGACCCGGCGCTCCGCCGATCAACTCGGCATCCGCGTCGGTTTGCCGGTGTTCGTACAAGTCAAATCGGTCGCGCTGATGGACTAAACAGCAAAGCCCTGCAAAAAATTGGCATTTTTAGTATTATTACCAATCAACCGGCTGCGCCAGTGAAAGTCTTGCCATGTAGCACGAAAGTATTAGCCCTTTTGTAAGTAATAAAACATACCGTAATTTTATAATCCCACTTGCGTCCAATAAAACAAGGATTGAAAATCGCTATTACATTTGGATAAGACAAAATTGCCGTATTCAACACCACAAAAGTCGACAAGGATAGACAATGAACAGAGCGACCCTTCGGATCGCCCTCCCGGCAACTTTCCCTGCCTGCGTTCAGGCTGCCGGCGACAGCCTCGACGATCTCGGCCTTGAAGCGCTGGCCAAAACCGACATCACCTCTGTTTCGCGCAAGGACCAGAGTCTTGTCGAGCTCCCCGCTGCCGATTTTGTCATTTCCACCAAGGATATTCGCCATTCCGGCACCCGGCCCCTGTCCGACGTATTGCGCATGGCACCGGGTATCGACGTCGCCCAGATCGACAACGAGCGCTACGCAGTGAGGGCCCGCGGTTTCAATGGCCGTTTCGCCAACAAGCTCCAGGTCTTGATCAACGGCCGAAGTATCTACAACCCCTTACTTGCCGGCGCAAGCTGGGAGTTGGACCAGCTTCCATCTGACGCCCCGAGCAAATGTCGCTATTTCGGGGGAACAGTCCAGCCCATCATGTTCATCGAAACGCAGACCGTCAACGGTCTGGTCGGCTGGGGCGCTGGTCTGGAATTTTCGGCGGACTGGCAGTTGATACCCAACTGGCGCCTGCAACTATCGTATAGCTGGAGTCACCTGGAAATGAATGACAACAGCAATCCGGCTATCAATGCCGATGCCACCATGACCCGAGGCAGCGGCACTGGTCATTACGGCTCCCGGCGATCGCAATCGAATATCACGCCCAAGCAGCAGCTCGATCTCCGGCTGCGCGGTACCGGTGGCTTCAATCGACAAAACCTGATCGCCCCCTCCCCCAATGCCAGCGCCTATCCGACCTTCACCCATGTTGCCTGCCATACGACCATGGATCTCCGTTATGCCTACCGCACCAACAAGGTTTTCGAGGTGACGCAGACCGGACGCAAGCTGATCGGCGCCAAGCCTCTCGAGTACACCTCCGACTACATCCCGACTGTAACAGCCGCAATTTCTCCAATCCGGTCGGTCAGCACCCGCAGGAACTTCTGAGCGACATGTCCTTCGGAACCTTCCGCCACCTCGTGCGCCGGCTACCCCTGGCGATAGCGCTTGCAACCGCGGCGCCGACGGGTTTCGGTGAGGTCATGACCGAAGCACAGCTCAAGGCGGCCTATCTGGTCAACTTCCTGAAATATGTCGAATTTCCGCCCCCTCGAACGACGATCAATCTCTGCCTGTTCGGACGCGACAGCGTGGGCCTCCATCTGGCCGCTTACGAAGGCAAACAGATTATCGGCCGCGAACTGCGCATTCGCAGGGTCAACAGCCCGGAACAGATCGCCGATTGCCAGGAACTGTTCATTCCGGAAACAGAGGAAGCGCGATTCACGGTCATATTGCGCTGGGTAGACAAGCAATCGGTTTTAACCGTCAGCGACGGGGAAACCTTTACTCGCGATGGCGGCGCCATTGCCCTGATCCGTACGGAAGGGCGCCTGCAATTCGATATCAACACCGACGCGCTGAGTCGCGCCAACCTCAAGGTCAGTTCACAGATGCTGCGGCTGGCAAGACATATAACAGGAGCGGCACGATGACCCAAGACCTTCCGATCCGCCGCAGACTCGCCCTGATTCTCGCGGCGTCGCTTGGCATCAGCCTATTGCTGACTTCGCTGTTTTTTGCCTTCCGGGAACTGAAACATCAGCGCGACGCCAAACTGACCGAGCTTCGCTCGATGGCTGAAGTCATCGCTTTCAACGCTACCGCGGTCGCTGAATTCAGGGATAGCGTCGCGGCCGAACGCCTCTTCAGTTCGCTGGCCCTGCATCCGGATATCGTGACGGCCCACCTGCAAAGCGCCGACAAGAGCTTCAATTATCATTATCAGCGTCGGGGTGCCAGCCAGCCAGACGACAACCACGCCAGTCCGGCAGTCGTCAATGAAGCCGCGGTGATTTCCGACTGGCGACATGTCACGACCATCGTCCCGATCAGGGAAAACAACGAGATACTGGGTACGGTCAGCATAACGGCCAGTCTCGATCAGGTCTGGCGCGACACCCTCACCGATTTCCTGGCCTTCACCGCGGCCTCGCTGGTCGCTTTCTCCCTGGCTGTGCTGATTGCCCGCCGGATGCAGGATTCGCTGCTGAAGGCCCTGTTTTCGCTAACCGATACCGCCAACCGCATTGCCCGCTCGAAGGATTTCAGCGAGCGGGCAAAAAAATACTCCAATAATGAAATAGGGCAGCTTGCCGACGCCTTCAATACCATGCTGGTCGAAATTTCCGACCGCAATCAGGAACTGCTCCAGCATCGCGACCACCTTGAGGAGGTCGTCGAAACGCGCACGCACGAACTGCGTCTGGCCAAGGAGAAGGCGGAAGAAGCCAACCGAGCCAAAAGTTCTTTCCTAGCCAACATGAGTCACGAGATACGCACGCCGATGAACGGCATTATCGGCGTAGCCGACCTGTTGGCCGCCAGTTCCCTGGATTCGCAACAGCAAAACCAGTTGACGACCCTGCGCGGCTCCGCCGACGCCCTGCTCTTCCTGCTCAACGACATTCTCGATTTCTCGCGCATGGAAGCCGGCGGTCTGCAACTGGAGCAGTTGCCCTTCAGC
>JAJXVG010000151.1 GCA_021782315.1 Pseudomonadota bacterium
ATCTCCCGCCATCCGGGCCTGCCTGCTATCGCCGGACGGGGAGTTGCAGCCCAGCGTGGCTGTCTTTCTGGGGGCGCGGAGCATCCGCGAGATGCACGGACTGGCGACACCGATAGAGCAGGAAGAGGTGATCAGCATCGTACCGGTCGGCACCCTCTGACATCTTTTTCTGCGGGGCGAATTGATCGGTCCTTGTCGGTATATGCTGCGACCCGGGGCCCGTAACTCCGGCGTCTGAGGTATTCTTTCTCCACTGCCCGGATACAGGGTAGGCCACCATCGGGGAGGAAGGCATGTCGCAGGAAATCGTTTCGCAGTTGACCAAGGCCCTGTCGCGGCAGGAGCAACACATCTCCTTTGCCATCACCCTGATGGAACACCTGGTCGTCCCCACCTTCGTGCTCGACGCCGAACAGCGCGTGCTGATCTGGAACAAGGCCTGCGAACGCCTGACCGACATACCGGCCGCCGAAGTCATAGGCACCCGCGAGCATTGGCGCGCCTTCTACGAATCGCCGCGGCCCTGCCTGGCCGATCTGGTGAGTACTTCCAGTTACGAACAGATCGCCAATCTCTATACCGTCTTTGAAAATCCCGGCGATCCGGGTTTCGGCGTGCATGCCGAGAACTGGTGCTGGATGCCCCGCCGTCACCAGCGACTCTACCTGGCCGTTGATGCCGGCCCGGTCTTCGACGAATCGGGCAGGCTGATCGCCGTCGTCGAAACCCTGCGCGACGTGACCGAAAAACATGTGGCCCAGACCAAAGTGATCGAACAGGCGGTCATGTTGAAGGCGCATTACGAGGAGCACCAGCGCGAATCCGAACTGGCCCGGCGCATCCTGGAGCATCAGATCCGCAGCGACCTGATGCAGGAAACCGGTGTCAAGTACTCGGTCATGCCGGCCAGCAACTTTTCCGGCGACATGGTGCTCGCCGCTCGGGCGCCTTCGGGGCGCGTCTATGCCATCCTGGCCGACGCGACCGGGCACGGTCTGGGCGCTGCGGTCAGCGTGCTGCCGATCGTCCAGGAGTTCTATCGCCTGGTCGAGCAATCGACCCCTTTGAGTTCCCTGATCGAATCGATCAACTTTCTCCTGGTCAATTCACTGCCGCTGGGGCGTTTTGTCGCCGCCGCCTTCGTTTGCATCGATGCGGCAGAGGGGCAGGCTGAAATCTGGGTCGGCGGCGTTCCCGACGTGCTGCTCTTCGATGCTTCGGGTCGCCTGGCACGCCGCTTCGCCTCGAACAACCTGCCGTTGGGGGTGCAGAAAAGCAAGGGGGGGATCACCGGGGTCGAGCGTTTTGGCTGGGAGCAGGCCGGTCAACTGCTGTTGATGTCGGACGGCGTCATTGAAGCCGGCGATCCCGATGGTGTTCCGTTCGGCGAGGACAGGCTGGCCGATATTCTCGACCGTCGGGTGCCGGGGGCGCCGCTGATCGACACCCTGCAGGCGGCGCTGCACAGCCACCTGCGGGGAGGCCATGCCCATGACGACATGTCGATGCTGGTCATCGACTGTCCGGCCGGATCGCCCTAATGCCGAAAATGTGGCAGGCGGGTCTGGAAACTGGGCCACTCGACGGCATCGAGCATGTTCTTGACGATCAGGCCGAGTTCCGTGTCGCCGGTAATTTCCAGTTCGCGGTTGAAGAACAAGGTGTCGGGGTCTTCCTGGCGCGCCAGTAGCTGCAGGTAAGCCGACAGGTTGGCGGCAAATGCCAGGTCGGGTTCGCCCCGGGGACTAAACAGGGGGCGGAAGAGACCGTCGCGGTAGGTATAGGACGCTTCGCCACCGGTATCCAGCACGCGGACCCGGAATAGCTTGCCCTCAAGCAGGGTCAGCTCGCTTTCCGGCAGCAGCTTCATCTTCAGGGCGGCGTTCAGGGCGCCGACCAGGACCAGTGCATGCGGCCATTGCGGCAGTTTCTGGCCGAGGTCGGCGACGAAGCCGGGCAGGCGGAATTTCGGGATGGTAAAGCGGCCGTTCATGATCCTGCTCCTTGTTTCATTCAGCCAACTGGGTCAGTGCCTGCGTGTGATGCTGACGGATGCCGGCATCGCCGAACCAATAGCCGTCGACCAGGCTGCTGTCGGTCCAGGCGCGGTTGTCGACCTTTAGCGGTTCGCCGCGCCGGGCTGAATCGAAAGCCGCGATGATATCGCCGATACAGGCTTTCTGGGGGCTGATACGGACGATATCGATACCCATGGTCAGCATGTCTGGAATTTCGTGCAGCAGATTGTAGCTCTGTGCCGACATGGTCTGGATCCCATTGATGGTGAGGAAATCCTGTCCTTCGCGGGTCTTCAGCAGCAGCCCTTCGCTGTGGTCGAGACATTTGAACTGGCAGTCGTCCTTGTTCAGGTCGTAATGGCGGGCGGTAAAGCATCGGGCCGAGAAGGCGAGCGGGATCTTGCCGAAGGCGAAAACCTCGGTCTCGACCCCGGCTGGCCTGCTTCGGTGCAGGGTTTCGATCAGGGCCCGGGTGCCTTCAAGAGGAGGAACCCAGCGTTTCAGGCCGAAGCGGGCGAAGGAGGCGAGGGTCGATTCGTTGTAGATGTTGAGGTGCGGTCCGGCCACGAAATCTTGCCCGTGCACGAGATTGATGGCGCCGAGATCGTTGGCTTCGAGCATGCAACCCGAGTCGTCGACCAGGCGGCGCAGCGCCTTGAGGTCGCTTTCCGACTCGAGCAGGGCCTGGGCCGAAACGACGACCTGCTTGCCGGCATCGGTCAGGTCGCGGGCCAGGCCGATCCAGTCGGCGGTGCGCAACTGCTGGCGGCGCGAGCAGACAACTTCGCCGACGTAGATGATGTCGAGGGCCGGGTTTTGCGCCATCTCGGCGTAGAACTCCATGACCTCGGCCTTGGGCCAGAAATAGAGCAGGGGGCCAAGCGAAAGTTTCATACTGTGCGATCCTTTAGCGCCACGGGCGGCTGTAGGCGCCAAGTGTCGCCTGGCTGCCTTCGGAAACCTTGGCCAGCTCGGCCTGCCAGGCCGGCTTGACGTGAAATCGCTCGCCGCTTTCGGTGAGCGAATCGATGGCGGCGCGCAGGGTGCGGGTGACCTGGGCGACATAGGCCGGGCTGCGCTGACGGCCTTCGACCTTGATTGCCCGGACGCCGATTCTGACAATGTCGGGCAGGATTTCCAGGACGTTGAGACTGGTCGGCTCCTCCAGCGCGTAGTAGGTCTCGCCCTGCACGTCGAAGCGCCCCTTGCACAGCGTCGGATAGCCGGCCGGTTCGTCGTCGCCGAAACGGTCGATGAGGATGCCGTTGAGTCGCGTTTCCATGGTGCCCGGTTTTTTGTCCCACCTGACGTATTTGGCCGGCGAGCAGGCCCCGACGGTATTCGGCGACTCGCCGCAGGCATAGGAGGAGAGCCAGCAGCGTCCCTCGTTCATGACGCACAGGCTGCCGAAGCCGAAGACCTCGATTTCGACGCTGGTGTTCCTGATCACGTGCTCGACCTGGGCCAGCGTCAGGACGCGAGGCAGCACGGCGCGCCGGATGCCGAATTCGCGCTGGCAGAAATTGATCGCTTCGTAACTGGTGGCCGACCCCTGCACCGAAAGATGCAGGCGCTGCTGCGGGTGACGCTGGCGTGCGTAGTCGAGCAGACCGATGTCGGCCAGGATGATGGCGTCCACGCCCTGGTCTACGGCGGCGTCGACCGCATTCCGCCAGTCGGCGACCCGACCCGCCTGCGGAAAGGTGTTGATCGCCAGCAGGATCTCCCGGCCCTTCTGGTGGGCGTAGCGAATCCCTTCGGCCATGGCTTTCGCATCGAAATTGAGGCCGGCGAAGTTGCGTGCGTTGGTGTCGTTCTTGAAGCCGAGGTAAACGGCGTCGGCGCCGTTATCGACGGCGGCCTTGAGGGCCGGCAGGCTGCCGGCCGGACAGACGAGGTCGGGAAGGGAGGCCATCGGAACATCCTTAATATCAAGGGGCGGAGTATATCCAGACTGACCGGATGCCCATTGATCCTGGTCAAATCGCCGGCTCGTGCTAGGATCACACATCGTTTGCCGCGGCGGTTGACCGGTTCGCCATCACGCCAACCGCGGCGCGGCGACCTCTCGAGTGGTATTGATAAGGGCTGAGCAATGGACAAGGAGCGGGTTCTAGTTGTCGATGATGAGCAGTTGAACCTGTTCATCATCGAAGAGTTTCTCGAGCAGGAAGACATCGAGCTGGAAATGCACAGCGATCCTTTGGCGGCATGGGAGAGCCTGATCGCGCCGGAGAGCAATTTTTCCCTGGTCGTCCTCGACCGGATGATGCCCGAACTGGACGGTATGGAGTTGTTGCGCCGGATGAAGCGCGAGACGCGCTTTGCCGATATTCCGGTCATCATGCAGACGGCAGCTTCGTCGCCCGATCAGGTGCGCGAAGGGCTTGAAGCGGGTGCTTACTACTACCTGACCAAGCCCTACGAACCGGAAACCCTGATTTCCATCGTTCGCGTCGCCATGGAAGACCGGCGGGCACGCAGCCAATTGCGCACCCGGGCGGCTCACCTGGAAGAAGCGCAAAATCTGATTTCCAGTGTCGAATACCGTTTTGTCACGATGGACGACGTTACCAGCCTGGTTCCCGTCCTGGCTGGCATGTGCCCTGCCCCCGACGTGGCGGCGCCCGGGCTCGCCGACCTGATGATCAATGCCATCGAGCACGGCAACCTGGGCGTGACCTACCAGGAGAAATCCCTGCTCAAGTGGGAGGGAGATTGGGAGGCGGAAATCGCCCGCCGCCTGACCTTGCCCCAGTTTTGCGACAGGGTGGCGACGATCAGGTTCGAGCGCAGGAAGGATTCGATAGTGTTCACCATCACCGACCAGGGCAACGGCTTCGAATGGAGCAAGTTCCTGACCTTCGATCCCGATCGGGCTTTCGATCCGAACGGCCGGGGCATCGCCATGGCCAAGATGATGAGCTTTTCGACCCTTGAGTATCAGGGGCGAGGCAATGTCGTCGTCGCCAGCATCAACACCTGAGGCCGGAAATCAGCGAATGACGATGGTCGGCTGGTAGCCAAGCGCCGAGCGGATCTTTTCCGCAACGCGCTCGGCGTCGCCGCGGCTGGCGTAAGGTCCGAGTTGCAGTCGATGAATGCCGCCGCCCGGGTTGATGCGCATCGATTCGTTCAACCAGTCGAGTTCCCGCAGGAGATGATTCTTCAGGTTTTCGGCATTTTCCGCATTGGCAAAGGCACCGAGTTGCAGATAGATGCCCCTGCTTGCGCCTGTTTCGCTTCCCGGACTGGTCGCCGCCACGCTTTGTGGCGGACGCTCTTCCTGCGTCATGCGTTTCGATAGCTGTTCGATCTCGTCCGTGTCCGCCGTATTCGGGCGGGGTGGCGGCGCGACCTGGGCGTAGGTGGTATCGCCCGCTTCGCCCGGAATGATCGCCTCGACTTCGACCTGTCCGCTGCCGCCGTTGATCAGGCCCAGCTTGTAGGCGGCGGTGTAGGAAAGGTCGATGACGCGGTCGGCATGGAATGGACCGCGATCGGTGATGCGGACGATCACCGACTTGCCGTTCTGCAGGCTGGTGACGCGGACGTAGGAAGGCAGCGCCAGCGTCGGGTGGGCGGCGGTCATCGCGAACATGTCGTAAGGCTCACCGATCGATGTCTTCTGCCCATGGAACTTCTTGCCGTACCAACTGGCGATGCCGCGCACCTTGTAGGGCTTGAGCGTGGTATTCGGGACATATTCCTTGCCGAGCACGACATAAGGTTTGGTCGCCGGCTTGTGCAGCGGCTCCCACTTCGGCACCGCATCGGGTATGTCATCCAGTCCGTCCGGAATTTCGTCGGCGGGGCCGTCGTCCTTGTAGTAGCCGCCGCCGCGCTTGAGTACGGCGGTCGGTCTTTTGGTCGGCGTCGGAGATTTCGAAGCGGACGGGCCGCCTCCGTCGACCGGGGTCGGCGGCGTGCTGCCGCAGGCTGCCAGCAACAGCGTCAAGGCGAGTGGCGCGATCAGCCGGATCATTTCTTGACCAGCATGCGGTGGGTCTGGATCGACATCAGGATGCCGACACCCAGAAACAGGGTGACCAGGGCTGTGCCGCCGTAGCTCATGAAGGGGAGCGGCACGCCGACAACGGGCAGGATGCCGCTCACCATGCCCATGTTGATGAAGGCATAGGTGAAGAATCCCAGTGTAATGGAGCCGGCCAGCAGACGCGAGAACAGGGTCGGAGCGCCGGAGGCAATCATCAATCCGCGGGCGATCAGCAGGGTATAGAGAAAAACCAGCAGCGCGTTGCCGAGCAGGCCCCATTCCTCGGAAAAAACGGCGAAGATGAAGTCGGTGTGTTTTTCGGGAATGAATTCGAGATGGGTCTGCGTACCGTTCAGGTAGCCCTTGCCGATGGCGCCGCCGGAGCCGATGGCGATGGTCGCCTGGATGATGTGGTAACCGGCGCCGAGCGGATCGGTGCTGGGGTCGATCAGGGTCAGGACGCGCTTGCGCTGGTAGTCGTGCATCATGCCCCAGATCAGCGGTGTAGCGGCGGCGCCGGCGAAGAACAGTCCGACGATGATCTTCCAGGGCAGTCCGGCGAAGAAAATGACGTAGAAACCGGCGGCACCGACCAAGAGCGCCGTGCCGAGATCCGGTTGCTTGGCGATCAGGGCGAAGGGAACGAGGAGCAGCAGCGCGGCGACCATGTAGTGCTTCAATTTCAGGCTGGCTTCGTATTTCTGGAAATACCAGGCAAGCATCAACGGCATGGCGATCTTCATGATCTCGGATGGCTGGATACGCGTAAAACCCAGCGGTAGCCAGCGCTTGGCGCCATTGACCTTGATCCCGAAGAAGAAGACGGCAATGATCAGGATGAGTCCGATGATGTAGAGGGGGATGGCGAAATTCATCAACTTCTGCGGCGGCAGGCGGGAGACGAGCCACATGATGGTGACGGCCACGCCCATGTTCCCGAGTTGGGACAGCACCCGCTGGTTGCCGTCGAAGGTGGCGGAATAGACGGTGGTCAGACCAACGCCCATGATGGCCAGGGTGATGAAAAACAGCGGGAAATCGATGTGGGCGATCAATTGCCGCCAGGCGCGACGAAGGGTGCCGACGATGTCGATCATTCTTCCGTCTCCTCTTCGATGGCGGCCGGGTCTTCGACGGCGGCGCCGGCGGGCAGCTTGCCGAGCAGGTAGTAATCCATGACCATGCGCGCGATGGGCGCGGCCGACTGGGCGCCGAAGCCCCCGTTCTCGACCAGCACGGCAAGGGCGATCCTGGGCTTTTCGGCCGGCGCGAAGGCAATGAACAGGGCGTGGTCGCGCAACTCCTTCTTGACGCCGCCTTCCTTATACTGAGCGCCTTTCAGCGAATAGACCTGGGCCGTGCCGGTCTTGCCGGCCGTTTCGTAGGGGGCGCCCGCGAAGGCTCGGGCGCCCGTGCCTTCCTTGGTAACGCCGACCATGGCGTGACGAATGATATCGATATTGCTCTGCTTCAAGTGCAGATCCCGTATCGGTTGGGGTTCGACCTGGCGTTTTTCGCCGGTCTTGGCGTCGATCAGGTAATTCACGAGATGTGGCCGGAACATTACCCCGTTGTTGGCGATGGTGGCCGTGGCCTGAGCCAGTTGGATCGGCGTATAGGCGTTGTAGCCCTGGCCGATGCCGATCGAGATCGTTTCGCCGGCATACCATTTCTGTTGTTCCGGTTTTTTGAAGCGCTGCCGTTTCCATTCCGGCGAAGGCAGCACC
>JAJXVG010000152.1 GCA_021782315.1 Pseudomonadota bacterium
ATTCTACAGGACAACCAGCGATTGACCGGCGCTCGCGATGTCGAACTGCCGGCAGTCGGCCACATCGCCATGCTTTATGATCGACGGGTTGCCAATCTGCTGCTCGAACTGCTGAAATAGAAAACCATGAACATTTCGGATACCGCCCAAATCCAGGCTCAGGACCTGCTCGGTTTCATCGATGCCAGCCCCAGTCCCTGGCACGCCGTCCAGACCTGCACGGCACGCCTCGACGCAGCCGGTTTCAAGAAGCTGGAAGAGACCGAGCGCTGGTCATTGAAGGCGGGTGGTCGGCACTATGTGATACGCGGCGGCTCGTCAATCATCGCCTTCATCGTTGGCGACCGGCCGGCGACGACCGCTGGCCTGCGCCTGATCGGTGCCCATACCGATTCGCCCGGCCTGCGCCTCAAGCCGAAACCGGCCGAAGACGCCGCCGGCATGATCCGGCTCGGCGTCGAGGTCTATGGCGGACCGATCCTCGCCACCTTTGCCGACCGCGACCTGTCGCTGGCCGGCCGCGTCCATATCCGCACGCCGGACGGATGCGCCCCGCGTCTTGTCCGCTTCGACGAGCCGCTGCTGCGCCTACCCAATCTCGCCATTCACATGAATCGCGAGGTCAACGACAACGGCCTGAAATTCAACCGACAGACCGAACTGCCCCTGCTTCTTGCCATGGCGGCGGACGGCGCGAGCGCCGAAGCCCGTTTTCGCCGACCGATCGCCGAAGTACTCGGCCTTGACCCCGACGATCTACTGACCTGGGAACTGACTGTCTACGACACGCAAAAGGGTTCGTTCTGGGGCATTGACCGCGAGTTTGTCGCCAGCGGCAGGCTCGACAACCTGGCTTCCTGCCACGCCGCGCTGAGCGCCCTGCTTGCCACGCATGAACCCACCGCCACCTGTATTTGCGCTTTCTTCGATCATGAGGAGGTCGGCAGCGAAAGCACCGCCGGAGCCGGCGGCAGCTTCATTGCCGATGTCATCGATCGCCTGGCCGCCGGACCCGCTCTCGATGCCGAAGACCGGCACCGCATGCTGGCCCGGAGTTTTCTGATCAGCGCCGACATGGCGCATGGCTGGCATCCGAATTTCCCGGCTGCCTACGAACCCTGTCACCATGCCCTGGTCAATGCCGGTCCGGTGATCAAGAGCAATGCCAATCAACGTTACAGCACCAGCGCCGAAACGGCCGCCCGCTTCATGGCGATTTGCGAGAAGGCCGGCATCCCCTGCCAGCGATATGCCCACCGCACCGATCTCGGCTGCGGCAGCACGATCGGCCCCATGGTCGCCGCCCGGCTGGGCGTGCCCAGCGTGGACGTCGGATCGCCGATGTGGGCCATGCACAGCATTCGCGAAAGCGCCGGCGTGCTCGACCACGCTTACATGATCGCCGCCCTGACCACCGCCTTCGCCGACTGACATGAACGACCTGACACTATTGCTGATCGGCACCATCCTTGTCGTCTGGCTGTCGAGAAAGCCGCTGCGCATGCCTGGCAGTCACGGTTTTTACCGTTTTTTTGCCTGGGAAGCCATACTCGGGCTGCTCGTCATGAACCATGGGGTTTGGGGCGACGACCCCTATTCTCCCCACCAGTTCACATCGTGGATGCTCATGCTGCTGAGCCTCTTTCTGGTCGTCGAAGGCACGCGCAACCTGCTTTGCCACGGCGCCGCCGACACCCGGCGCGGCAACGGCTCGTTCTACGAGTTCGAAAAAACCACCCGCATCGTTTCGCGTGGCATTTTCGGCTACATCCGCCATCCGATGTACAGCTCCTTGCTGGCGCTGGCCTGGGGGGCCTTCCTGCAGGACCCCAGCCTGCCGGGCAGCCTGGTCGTCGGCCTTGCCACGCTCTTCCTGTGGCTGACGGCTACAGCCGACGAGCGTGAATGCCTGGCCTACTTCGGTGATCCATACGCCCGCTATATGCAGCGAACCAAGCGCTTCATTCCCTTTCTACTCTGAAGCCGCCTTGACGCCCATCATCTCGTGGCAACTGGCCCGGCCGAAGATTTCGGCCTGCTTTGGACTGGCAATCTGCGGATCGGCATAAATGCGCCGGATGATGTGATTGGTGATTCGCGCACCATCGCTACCGTCCTCGTCGAACAGGCGCATCGGCTGCCCCCGTTCGCGATTGTAGAAATTCTGCAAGGCATGATCGCGAACCCGTTCGCAAAAACGAATGCGCTGGGCTTCAGGCATGCGCTCGTCTCTCGGCCCGGGATGTTCGTGCGCCCAGGCAGCGCCTGCCAGCAAACAAGCGATTAGAGTCAGGTACGGGTACTTCATTCCTTCGGCCTCTGTATCGAGGTCAGATAGGCCAGGATGTCCTGAATTTCCTCGGGTTTTAGCGCATTGAGCAAACCGACCGTCCCTTCTTCGTCGTGCGGTCGGTCACCTTTCAGAAAGAGGCCGACCTGACGTTGCAGATAATTGGTATATTGCCCAACCAGCATGGGGAACATGCCGCGACCGCGGCCGGTTTTGCCGTGACAGGCCGCGCACTGCTTCTGGTAAATTACCTCGCCATTGGCCAGATCGCCCTCGACCCGGGGTACGATCATCACCTTTTCGGCCATCTTCAGCCTGGTAAGCGCGTCTTCGGTCCCGGTGTAGGTCGGCATCGCGGTATCCAGCTCGATGCTGTTCAGGTAGGCGGCGATATCCTTGATGTCGGTATCCGACAGTTCGCGCTCCTGGGTATAGGGAAACATCGGGATATTGACGCGGGTACGCGAGCGAAAGTTTTTCAGCTGGCTTTCGATATATTTGGTCTGCTGGCCGGCCAGGCGCGGGTATTCCCCTTTTTTGCCGCCCTGGCCGTTATCGCTATGGCAGGCGGCGCAGGTGCCATTGATCTCCTTGCCTTTTTCAAGGTCCGCCGCAGCCAGCGGATAGCTGGCCGCAAGCAAGAAGGCCAAAACAGAGAAACGCAGGAAATTCGGCATGCAGAACGGCTCCGGAACGGGATGCGGCGAATTGTCGCATCTCCCGGATCTCCGGAAATTGACACAAATCACGCATAATCGGACCTATGCAATTCGCCAACTGTACGGCCGAGAATACGGAGCATCTGCTCAATCTGCGTCGCCTCATCGCCTGGCGCTGGGCAGTTCTCGCCATTCTCGCGCAACTGGTCATGCTCGGACCCGGCATGCTGGAGATTCCCGTCCCCCAGCCTCCCTTGCTCGGCATCGTCGTCATCGCCTGCCTGTTCAACGCTTTTGCGCAGTGGCGGATTCTTCGCGCGAAGACCGCCACGGCCGGTGAACTATTCAGCCATTTGATGTTCGATGTGGGTGTGCTGGGTGCCGTCGTCTTTCTCAGCGGAGGTGCGGCAAACCCACTGGTTTCCCTCCTTCTGCCGCCGGTCGCCATCGCGGCGCTGACCCTTCCGGCCCGCTGCGTGGCCGTCGTCTCCTGCGTCGCCATCGCCGCCTATTCGCTGCTCATGTTCTACTATCTGCCGTTGCCGATGGCGGACGCAACCCGTGCAACGCGCCTGCACCTGGGCGGGATGTGGCTGATTTTTGTGATTTCGGCAGTGACCATTGCCTGGGTCATCGTCCGCACGACCCGGATCATTCGGCAACGCGACGCGGAGTTGGCCACCGCCCGTGAACAGGCCCTGCGCGACGAGCGAGTCATGGCCATGGGCACGATGGCAGCCGGCGCGGCCCACGAGTTGGGTACGCCGCTGGGCACGATGGCCCTGATTGCCGGCGAATTGGCCAACGACTCCAGCCTGAGCGATCCGGTGCGCGAAGATATCGCCCTGCTCCGCCAGCAAATCGGCATTTGCAAGGAGATCATCACCGGCCTGTCGCGGCGAGCCGGTGCCGAGCGCCTGGAAAATGCCTCGCACCAGCCGCTCGATCGTTGGCTCGAACAGTTGCGGCAGAACTGGCACGCCGCCCGCCCTCAGTCAAGCGCCCGGCTGATCGTTGCCAACGACGGCGACAGCCCGGAAATTGTCGCCGACCCACGCCTGGAACAGGCCATGCTCAACTTGCTGAACAATGCTGCCAATGCCACACCGATTCCTCTGGAAATTCACCTCGCCTGGCTAAGCGACACCTTTCGCATAGACATCCGCGACCACGGCCCCGGTTTTTCGGCCGAAGTACTGGCCCAAGGCGGTCACAACAGCTTTCCGGCACACGCGGGCGGCAGCGGCATCGGTCTGATGCTGACCCGTAGCGCCATCGAACAACTGGGCGGCACGCTGACGCTTTCCAACCCCGATGATGGCGGCGCCCTTGCCCGAATCGAATTGCCACGAAAACAAGCATGAAAGCACCGATATTGGTCATCGACGACGATCCGAGTTTCAACGCTATTCTGGTCCGCACCCTGGAACGCCGCGGACACTCGGCCCTTGGCAAGCTGGATGCACTTTCGGCGCTGGCTGCCGCGCACGAAATGCGGGTCGACCGGGTCGTACTCGATCTCAACCTGAACGGCAGTTCGGGCCTGGCCCTGATTCCGCAACTGCTATCCATCAACCCGCAATGCGGCATCGTCGTGTTGACCGGCTACGCGAGCATCGCCACCGCCGTCGATGCGGTCAAACTGGGTGCCATGCAGTATCTGGCCAAGCCGGTGGAAATCGAAGCCATCCTGTTAGCCTTCGAGGATGGCGGCGAACCGGGTTTCGACAACGCCCCCCTGGACGAACCCTTGTCGGTGGATCGTCTGGAATGGGAGCACATTCAACGCGTGCTCAACGAAAACGAAGGCAATATCTCGGCCACGGCCCGCGCCCTGAAAATGCACCGCCGTACGCTGCAGCGTAAACTGTCCAAGCGACCGGTCAGAACCTGATCGCACCCCCCGGCTCCCCTGTTCCGAGAGGCGTTCATTCAAAATGCGCCACGCAACTTTCCGGAATGACGAACAATCGGCAAGGGGGCGGCAAAACCTGAAAATGTACACATCGCATGCGGATACTGATTGTTGAAGATGACCAACCGGTCGCCCTGGGCTTGAAGCAGGGTCTCCAGAAGCAGGGCTACACCGTAGACCTTGCCGGTAGTGCCGAAGAGGCAGACCTCTGCGTTCAAAGGGAAACTTTCGACATGGCCCTGGTCGATATCGCCCTGCCCAATGCCGATGGACTGCATTTCATCCGGCAGCTTCGCCGCCGCGGCGATCATTTGCCGGCTCTGATTCTCACTGCCAGCGACAACATGGATGACACCATCAGTGGCCTGGATGCCGGAGCCGACGACTACATGACCAAACCCTATCGTCTGCCCGAGGTGGCGGCCCGGATCCGGGCCCTGATCCGGCGCTCCCATGCCGTGACCGATGCCTGTCTGAAGCATGACGGACTGTGCCTGGACACACGCACCCGAACGGCAACACTGAATGACATGCCCCTGGAACTCACCAAGCGCGAGTGGGCCATCCTGGAAATCCTGCTCATGGCCTCCCCTTCCGTCGTCAGCAAGGACAGACTGGTAGGCAGCCTGGCCGGCTGGGACAAGGACATTACGACGAATGCCATCGAAGTGCATGTTTCCAGGCTGCGCCACAAGCTTGCCGCCGGCACCATCGTCATCCGCACGGTCCGCGGCATTGGATATCGCGTCGATGCCCCACAGGAGTGAATCGCGTGGCGAACCCCTGTCGCTTCGCCAGCGGCTGATCGTCGCCTTGCTCATGCCGCTGATCGCTATCCTGACCGTCTCCTCCTACCTTGACTACCGGCTGGCCGAAAAAACGGCAAACGACGCCCACGACCAGGCCCTGGCCGATAACGTCTTCGATCTCGAAACCCATATCAGGAAACAAAACCTCCTGTTCAAGCTAGACCTGACCGAAGAGGCCGAAGCCATGCTGCGCAGCGATGCGCCCGATGTTCTCCATTTTTCGGTGAGCGATTCGCAGGGCCGGACAGTGGCCGGTGATACCGAAGTCCTCGGCTTTGACATGCCAGAGGACGACTTGATCGAGTTCTCGAACGGCACCTTCCGCAAGATGTCCGTCAGAATCGCCCGCCATCGCATCACGGTCAAGGGGCAAAACTTTCTGATTGTCGTCGTGGAAACGACGAAAAAACGTGAGCAGGCGAGCGGCCGGATACTGACCGCCATGATCGTTCCCAATTTCGCCGTCATCCTGGCCACATTGCTGGCCGTGGTGCTCGGCGTGCGACAGGGCCTATTGCCGCTGCGGGAGGTTGAGCGCGATATCGCGGCACGCTCGGCCAACGATCTCCATGAAATCGAATTATCGGGAAATCCCGCCGAAATTCGTCCCATGCTGCAACGACTCAACGAGCTTTTCGCATTGCTGCGGAAATCCGTCGAGATACAACAGCGCTTTATCGCCGATGCCGCCCATCAATTGCGTACCCCGCTGGCCGGCCTGCAAACACAACTGGATCTGGCCTGTTCGGAAGGTGCCTTCGACGACAATGCCGAACGCATCCAACTGATCGAGGAAGCCACCATCCGGATCAGCCGCCTGTTGAACCAGCTTCTGGCATACGCTCGTGCCGAAACGTCCAACACCATCAGGGAACAATTCGAATCCGTGGCCCTGGACCGGCTGCTCGAACATTCGGCCTCCGTTTTCCTGGACAGGGCGCTGGCCAAAAATATCGATCTCGGTTTCGCGATCCAACCGATCACTGCGCGAGGCTTCCCATGGATGCTGCAGGAAGCTCTCTCCAACTTGATCGACAATGCCATCCGCTATACGCCGGACGGCGGGATCGTTACCGTGGGATGTGGTGAATACAAGCGACGGGCCTTCCTCGAAGTCGAGGACAGCGGTCCCGGTATCGCCAAGAAATACCTCAAACAGGTATTCGAACGCTTCTATCGCATTCCCGGTTCGCCCGGCAACGGATGCGGGCTTGGTCTGGCCATCGTCAGCGAAATAGCCAGGCTTCACGATGCCAGGATACGACTCGCCCGTAGCGCTCTAGGCGGCCTGCGGGTACGCATCGAATTCGAGCCTGGCCCGGACCGGACGGAGCAGGCAGCACGACGCCTGCCCGCCGACGCCTGAAATCTCAGTGCTGGTGTTCCATCTTCGCCGGCATGCCGGCGGCCATCGGTCGAACCACCTTGGCATCGACCTGCTTGCTGCTGCCATCGTCGAAAGTCAGCGTCATGGGAATGACATCTCCTTCCTTGATGGCCGTCTTCAAATCGATCATCATGATGTGCAAACCACCCGGCTTGAGCACCGCCTCGCCCTTGGCCTTGATCTCGACCGCCGGAACCGGGCGCATCTTCATGATGCCGCCGTCGTTCAGATGGGTGTGCAATTCCGTTACCCGTGAAGCGGGATTATCGGCCTTGACCATCCGGACGTCCTTGTCCCCATTGTTCCGGATCACCATGAAAGCCCCGGTGGCGGGAGCGTTAGGCGGCGCCAGGCGAACATAGGGATCCTCGACGGAAACATGGTCGGCGGCACCGGCCAGGACAGCGGACGACAGCATCAGACCGACGACGAGCAGGGACAGTTGCTTCATGGATTTGTTCTCCTTCAGTTTTGTTTCAAATACTTTCGGATGGCGACGACAACCTCCTCGGGCGGCGTGGCATGAGCCATCTTGCCCACAAGTTGCCCATCGGGTGCGACGATAAAAGTATCGGACGAGTGGTCGACGACATATCCGCCACCGGCACTGCCCACTTTTTGTTCGGCTGAAAAGAC